>NZ_POTZ01000037.1 GCF_003236365.1 Streptomyces sp. NTH33 | reverse complement strand
GCGTGCGGGCGGGCGGAGACGGGCGGGAGCGGTTCAGACGTCCGGTGGCTGGGGCTGGGTGCGGCTCACGTCGTAGACGCCCGGGACGTTGCGCATGGCGCGCATCAGGGCCGGGAGACCGGCGGCGTCGGGGAGTTGGAGGGTGTACGTGTGGCGGACGCGCTGCTGGGCCGGCGGGGACACCGTCGCCGAGACGATCTCGGCGCCCTCGAGCGCGATGGCCTCGGTGAGGTCGGCCAGCAGACGGGGGCGGCCGAACGATTCGGCGAGCAGCGTGACCCGGCACGCGGCGGTGTCCCCCCAGCGCACGCCGATCTCCGCGCGCCCCGCGCTCTTCATCCGCGCGACCGCCGCGCACTCCACGCGGTGCACGGTCACCGCTCCCCCGCGGATGATGAATCCGGTGACCTCGTCGGGCGGCACGGGCGTACAGCAGCCCGCGAGCCGCGCGTTCGCGCGGGGCCGTCCGACGACCAGGACGCTCGCCCCCCGGGGCGCGAAACCCGCGGACGCGCCGGGGCCCCGGACCGGGGCCGGGCCGGTGTCCGTCGCGGTACCCGGAGCCGGGGCCGCGGGAGCGGGCGCAGGAGTGCCGTCCTCCTCCTCGGTGGGGGACGGCCGCGTGGCCAGCCGGCGTTGGATGGCGATGCGGGCGGCCGGGGTGTGGGCGTGGTCCAGCCACTCCCGGGAGGGTTCGGAGGCCGGATCCTGGCCCATGAGCAGCTGGACGGTGTCGCCGTCCTTCAGGACGGTGCTCAGCGTCGCCAGGCGGCCGTTGACGCGGGCGCCCATGCACGCGTGCGCGTCCTCGCCGTACTGGGCGTACGCGGCGTCCACGCACGTGGCGCCCTCGGGCAGGCCCAGTGTGCCCCCGTCGGGCCGGAAGACGGTGATCTCGCGGTCCTGGGCGAGGTCCTCGCGCAGCGTGGACCAGAAGGTGTCGGGGTCGGGTGCCGCCCGCTGCCACTCGAGGAGGCGGGAGAGCCAGCCCGGCCGGGTGGGGTCGACGCGCTCGCCGTCGCTCGCGGACTGCTCCTCCGCAGGAGGGGCGTAGGGGTTGCCGAGCGCGACGACACCGGCCTCGGCGACCTTGTGCATCTGGTGGGTGCGGATGAGGACTTCGACGACCTGGCCGTCCATGGGGGTCTCCCCGGGCGAGTCCGTCCGGGTCCGGGGGAGGGCGACGGCCGTGTGCAGCGACTGGTACAGGTTGAACTTGGGTACGGCGATGAAGTCCTTGAACTCCGAGACGACCGGCGTCATGCACGTGTGCAGCTCGCCGAGGACCGCGTAGCAGTCGGCGTCCTCGTTCACCAGCACCAGCAGCCGCCCGAAGTCGCAGCCGCGCAGCCGGCCGCGCTTGCGGGCGACGCGGTGCACGGAGACGAAGTGCCGGGGTCTGATGAGGACTTCGGCGTTGAGGTCGGCCTCACGCAGCACCCCGCGGACCTGCTCGGCGACCTCGGCGAGCGGGTCGTCCGGGCGCGCCGCGTTCTCGGCGATCAGCACGCGCGTGTGGGCGTACTCCTCGGGGTGCAGGACGGCGAAGACCATGTCCTCCAGCTCGGTCTTGAGGGCCTGCACGCCGAGCCGCTCGGCGAGCGGGATGAGCACGTCCCGGGTGACCTTGGCGATGCGTGCCTGCTTCTCCGGGCGCATGACGCCGAGGGTGCGCATGTTGTGCAGCCGGTCGGCGAGTTTGATCGACATCACGCGGACGTCGTTGCCCGTGGCGACGAGCATCTTGCGGAAGGTCTCGGGCTCGGCGGCGGCGCCGTAGTCGACCTTCTCCAGTTTCGTGACGCCGTCGACGAGGTAGCGCACCTCCGCGCCGAACTGCTCGCCGACCTGATCCAGCGTCACGTCGGTGTCCTCGACGGTGTCGTGCAGCAGCGACGCCGTCAGCGTCGTCGTCTCCGCGCCCAGTTCGGCGAGGATGAGAGTCACCGCGAGGGGATGCGTGATGTACGGCTCGCCGCTCTTGCGCATCTGGCCCCGGTGGGAGGACTCCGCCAGGAGGTAGGCGTGGCGCAGCGGTTCGAGGTCGGCGTCGGGGAAGTGCGCGCGGTGGGCCTCGGCCACGTGGCCGATGGCGTCGGGCAGCCGGTCGCGGGCGGCCGGGCCGAGCAGGGCGGCACGGCCGAGCCGGCGCAGGTCGATCCTCGGGCGGGCCCTGCGGCGGGGCCCTGCGGGAGCCATAGGGCCCGGGGCCGCAGGGTTCGTGGCATCCGCACTCATGGGCACCTCCGGCTGCGTGGACCGGCGGACGGGGCGCCCCAGGGCGTACACGGCTCAGGGGTTGGCGACGGATCCCCCGTCCGGGCCGGTGCTTGATGCTATCGAGCCCAGCGGGTCCGACCGGCCGTCTCTCGGTGAGCGTGAAGCGGATCACCCATTCGAGCGACGGTCGGAAGGTTTACGGTTTTCGGTCACCTGGCAGGTGGCCGACCGTGGATTCCCCGTCTGTTACCCCCTCCGGGCATACGTATGACCGGAGATGGGGCCGCGGAAGCTGCGACACGCAGCCGCCCCGCTGTCAGCCGACGGCGGTTTCCAGCCACTCGCTGTCGATCTCGCCCTCGGCGACGATCACCGCGGGACCGGTCATCTCGATCTCGCCGTCCGGCCGTTCGGTGATCACCAGCGTTCCGCCGGGCACGTCCACCGTGTACGTCACCGGGGTCCCGGTGGCCGTGGGGTCGGCGCCGTCGCGCCGGGCGGCCGCCACGGCGACGGCACACGCGCCCGTGCCGCACGAGCGGGTCTCCCCGGAGCCGCGCTCGTGCACGCGCATGGCGACGTGGCGGGGGCCGCGGTCGACCACGAACTCGACGTTCACCCCGTCCGGGTAGGCGGAGGCCGGGCTGAAGGACGGCGGGGAGAGCAGGTCGCCGGCGTCGGCGAGGTCGTCGACGAAGGCGACCGCGTGCGGGTTGCCCATGTTCACGTTGCGCGCGGGCCGGCTGTGCCCGCCGACGCTCACCGTGACGTCCCCTTCGGGGAGCCGCGCCCTGCCCATGCCGACGGTGATGGCCCCGTCCTTGGCGATGTGCACGGCCTTCATGCCCCCGCGCGTGGCGATCGCGAGGTCGCCCTCGGCCGCGTGTCCGGCGTGCTGGAGGTAGCGCGCGAAGACCCGTACGCCGTTGCCGCACATCTCCGCGATCGAGCCGTCGCCGTTGCGGTAGTCCATGAACCACTCCGCCTCGGCCGCCATCTCCCGGGCCTCCGGGTGCGCGGCCGACCGCACGACGTGCAGCACGCCGTCCCCGCCGATGCCCGCACGGCGGTCGCACAGGGCGGCGACGGCGGCCGGGGACAGGTCGACGGCGTTCTCCGGGTCCGGGACGATCACGAAGTCGTTCTCCGTGCCGTGACCCTTGAGGAAGGCGATGCGCGTACTCATGCCCCGATCGTACGGGGTGCCCACGACGACCCGGCGCTCACGCCCGACGGTGCCCCGGGGCCTGTCCGGCACTTCGCGTCGGATCAGCCCGCGGCGGCGAGGGGGGTACCCCCTGCTCGTCAAGAGCTTGGGGAGCGGTACCCGGGGTCACCTCCCGGCCTCCAAGCCGGGAGAGCGCCGCGGGCCCGGCGGGAATGGTCCGGCAGGCCCTAACGGAGCCGGGCGACGCGCCAAACGGCGAGGACGACGACCACGGCGACGAGGAGGGCGTACGCGCCGATCACCCGCCAGTCGAGGCGGCGGCCCGAGTCCCGCGGGGGCAGGCCCGGCCAGGTGTGGCCGACGCGGCGGGCGGCCATCATGCCCCAGCCGGCCGAGCAGGAGCAGAGCAGCAGCCCCAGCATGGCGATCACGGCGCCGTTGTCGCCGTCGAAGGCCAGCGGGAAGGCGAACATGAGGGAGCCGACGGCGGCCAGGCCCACGATGGGGGCCAGCTGCCAGATGCGCAGCCGCCGCTGCGGGCGCAGCTCGACCTCCACCTCGGGCCCGGCGAACATCTCCTCGGGCTCCGGGCCGTCCGCGGTCACCCCGCCCTGCGTCTCGTCGGGCCCGTCGGGGCTCAGGGAACCCTCGTCCGGTTCCGTGCCGCCGTGGTCCACGGTGATGCGGTCCGTGCCTTGTGCGGTGTCGCGAGGGCCGGCCTCCATCGCCACGCGCCCTCCCAACTAGGACTTCATTCGGTCGATCGGAGCTTGATGATGGCACGGCGCGGGAGGCCCGGATGACCGCCGGGACGTCCCGATGCCATGACGTGATCAGGCTGTAACCGGTCGTTCGACCAACGTCAGCGCCAGGTGCGGAAGTTCCCCGAGATCCGCCGCGGCCCCGCTCAGCCAGTGCACGCGCGGGTCGCGCCGGAACCAGGAGTCCTGCCGACGGGCGAAGCGTTTCGTGGCGCGCACGGTCTCCGCGCGCGCCTCCTCCAGTGTGCACTCCCCCGCGAGCGCGGCGAGCACCTGCTGGTAACCGAGCGCACGCGATGCCGTACGCCCCTCTCGCAGTCCCTGCGCCTCCAGCGCGCGCACCTCGTCCACGAGCCCCGCCTCCCACATGCGGTCGACCCGGCGCGCGATGCGCTCGTCGAGCTCGGGGCGGGCCACGTCGACGCCGATCTGGACGGTGTCGTAGACGGCGTCGTGACCGGGGAGGTTGGCCGTGAAGGGCCGGCCGGTGATCTCGATCACCTCCAGGGCCCGGACGATACGGCGGCCGTTGCTGGGCAGGATGGCCCGCGCGGCCTCGGGATCGGCGGCGGCGAGGCGGGCGTGCAGCGCGCCGGAGCCGCGCAGCGTGAGCTCGTCCTCCAGCCGGGCCCGCACCTCGGGGTCGGTGCCGGGGAACTCCAGGTGGTCCACGGCTCCCCGGACGTACAGGCCGGAGCCTCCGACCAGGACCGGCCAGCGTCCCTCGGCGAGCAGCGCGTCGATCCGCTCCCGGGCGAGCCGCTGGTACTCGGCGACGGAGGCCGTGACCGTCACGTCCCAGATGTCGAGGAGGTGGTGCGGTACGCCGCCGCGCTCCTGCGGCGTCAGCTTCGCGGTGCCGATGTCCATCCCTCGGTAGAGCTGCATGGAGTCGGCGTTGATGACCTCGCCGCCGAGACACTGGGCCAGAAAGACGCCCAGATCGGACTTTCCGGCCGCGGTGGGACCGACGACGGCGATGACGCGGGGGGTGGGGAGTGCGCTGCTCACCGCAACAGTCTCGCAAACCCCGCACGGGGGCCTCGAACGAGTTGTGCGGCGGCACGGGGGTGAGGCCGTCGCCCGTTGATGCCGCATGGAGCCGGTATGGACGTTTTTGCGCGGCTCCTTCGTGGGTAGATGGCGACGGAGGAGGCCTCGGCCGCCGGGAAGAAGACCGCCAAGGAAGGTGAACCATGGGTCTGCTGGACAACATGAAGGCCCGGATCGGCCCCGCCAAGGAGAAGGTGTCGAACCTCGCCCAGCGCCACGGGGGCACGATCGGGCAGGGCCTGGACAGGGCCGCGAAGCTGGTCGACGAGAAGACCAAGGGCAAGTACAGCGACAGGATCCAGGCGGGCACGGGCAAGGCCAAGGACGCCGTGGACCGGCTCGCGCACGAAGGCGGCAAGGGCGGGAGGAGCCCGGACAGGGGTGCGGCCCCGGAGACCGGCGGGGCGCCGGGCGGCGCTTCCACGCCGGCGCCGGAGGGGCCGCCGCCCGCGCCCTGAGGCTCACGCCCGCCTCACGACCAGGTCGCGACCAGGTATCCCACGCCGTACGGCGCATCGTCGTGGAGCAGTTCGCCGGAGAGGCCGGCCCCCTCGGCGGCGCCCGCGAGCACCTGCCAGGGGGCCCGGCCCGACGCCTTCAGCTCATGCGCCCGCTCCGTGTCGAGCGCCATGAGAGCCGCCGTGTCCGCCTGCCCCAGCGCACGGGCGACCTCCGCGTCGAAGGGCTCGGCGCGTTCGTCGAGATACCCCGGTGCCTTGAGCGACCGGCAGGCGCTGGCGTCGCCCACCACCAGCAGGGCCACCCGGCCGGACCGCGCGGCGATCTCCCGGCCGGCCGCCGCACACCGCTCGGGAGCCGACGACTCCCCCACGCCGACCCCCTCGACCGGGGCACCGGACCAGCCGGCCCGCTCCAGCAGCCAGGCGGCCACGGCGAGCGAGGGCGGCAGCTCGCGCCCGGACGCGGCGCCCATGTCCCGGCCGAGCCGTACGTCCACGTCCACGCCGAAGCCCCGGAACGACCCCCGGGTGCCCTCGGGGTACGGGCCGCACCCGGGCTGTCCGGCGGGCCCGACGACCACGAGCAGGTCGGGCCGGGCGGCGGCGAGCACGCCCAGCGCGTCCCCGCACGCGGCCCGCGCGGTGTCCATCTCGGGCGCGGCACCCTCGGCGACCTCGGGCACGAGGAGGGGCGGGCAGGGGCAGACAGCGGCGGCGACAAGCATGATCGGCAGGGTAGCGCCGTACCGCCGGGCGCCGCCCGGCCGGGTCAGTCGCAGCCGCAGCCGCTGCTCGCCGCGGCCGGCAGCGGAGCGGGGACGCCCACCTTCGGCAGGCCGAGCATGACGCCCGCGGGCTTGGCCGGCTCGGCGGTGTTGCGCTTCTCCCAGGCGTCACCCGCGCGCGTGCGGCGCACGTCGAGCACCGGGCCCTCGGCCAGGAGGTGGTGCGGGGCGGCGTAGGTGACCTCGACCGTGACCACGTCGCCGGGGCGGACGTCCTGCTCCGGCTTGGTGAAGTGGACCAGGCGGTTGTCAGGGGCGCGGCCGGACAGGCGGTGGGTGGTGCCGTCCTTGCGGCCCTCGCCCTCGGCGACCATGAGCTCGAGCGTGCGGCCGAGCTGCTTCTTGTTCTCCTCCCAGGAGATCTCCTCCTGCAGGGCGACCAGCCGCTCGTAGCGCGCCTGGACGACCTTCTTGGGGATCTGGTCGTCCATCTCGGCGGCCGGGGTGCCCGGACGCTTGGAGTACTGGAAGGTGAACGCCTGCGCGAAGCGTGCCTCGCGCACCACGTGCAGCGTCTGCTCGAAGTCCTCCTCGGTCTCGCCGGGGAAGCCCACGATGATGTCGGTGGTGATCGCCGCGTGCGGGATGGCCGCGCGGACCTTCTCGATGATCCCCAGGTAGCGCTCCTGCCGGTAGGAGCGGCGCATCGCCTTCAGGACCGCGTCGGAGCCGGACTGCAGCGGCATGTGCAGCTGCGGCATGACGTTCGGGGTCTCGGCCATCGCGGCGATCACGTCGTCGGTGAAGTCGCGCGGGTGCGGCGAGGTGAAGCGGACGCGCTCCAGGCCGTCGATGGTGCCGCAGGCCCGCAGCAGCTTGCTGAACGCCTCGCGGTCGCCGATGTCGGAGCCGTAGGCGTTGACGTTCTGCCCGAGCAGCGTGATCTCCGAGACTCCCTCGGCGACCAGGGCCTCCACCTCGGCGAGGATGTCGCCGGGGCGGCGGTCCTTCTCCTTGCCGCGCAGCGCCGGGACGATGCAGAAGGTGCAGGTGTTGTTGCAGCCGACGGAGATCGAGACCCAGGCCGCGTACGCGCTCTCGCGCCGCGTCGGCAGTGTGGAGGGGAACGCCTCCAGGGACTCGGCGATCTCGACCTGTGCCTCCTGCTGCACACGGGCGCGCTCCAGCAGCACGGGCAGCTTGCCGATGTTGTGCGTGCCGAAGACGACGTCCACCCAGGGCGCCTTCTTCACGATGGTGTCCCGGTCCTTCTGCGCCAGGCAGCCGCCGACCGCGATCTGCATCCCGGGCCGCCTGGCCTTCTTCGGCGCGAGGTGCCCGAGGTTGCCGTAGAGCCGGTTGTCGGCGTTCTCCCGGACGGCGCAGGTGTTGAAGACGACGACGTCCGCGTCGCCGTCCGTCCCCTCCGGCGCCCGTACGTAGCCCGCCTCCTCCAGCAACCCGGCCAGCCGCTCGGAGTCGTGAACGTTCATCTGGCACCCATAGGTGCGGATCTCGTAACTCTTGGGTCCCTGAACGTCCACTGCGAGGCTCCGGTCGCTGCTGCTGGTCATGCGTCAAGAGTAGGCGGTCGGGGCAGGACCCCGTGCCGGCGAGAGCGGCGCCCGGGGAAGGCCTCGCGCCCGCCGGAGGGCGACACGACCGGGCGTTGGCCACCCGTTCAGGGCCGTTCAGGGAAAAACCAGCCCAAAATGACGGGATGACGCAGCTTCTTGACGCCGTCCGGCCCCCCGCGCCGGAAGTGCCCCCGACCGCGGCGCTGCGCGCCTGGCTGCTGCGTCCGGCCGGCCCGGTCACGGTCGCCCTCCTCGTCGCCGTCCTGCTGGCCCGTGCCGCGCACGTGGCCGTCGTCTCCGCCCGGGGCGGCATGGACAACGCGTTCGTCGTGCACGCCGGACAGGTGTGGCTGGACGGTGGCGCACCGTATGCCGACCGGCGCTTTCTGTATCTGCCGAGTGCCGTGCTGTTCGCCGCCGGGCAGGCGGTGCTGCCGGCGCCCGTGCTGCGCGTCGCCGCGCCACTCGCGTGCGTGGCCCTGATCGTGGGCGGCTGGTGGTGTGCGGTGCGCCTGTTCCGGATGCCGGCGCGCAGCCGGTTCGCGGTGCTGGGGCTGCTGGGGCTGGTGCTGTTCTGGACGCCGGCCGGCCACCTGGTGAACCTCGGGAACTGGACGGCGGTCGGCGCCCTCGCGCTGCCGTTGGCACTGCTGCTGGCCGACCGGGGCCGCTGGGACCCGGTCGGGGTGGTGCTGGGCCTGTCCGTGGCGGTGAAGCCCCTGCTGCTGCCGGTGCTCCTCCTGCTGGTGCTGGCCCGGCAGTGGCGGGCGCTGGCGTGGACGGTGACGGTGCCGCTGGTCCTGTCGCTGGGCACTGCCCTGGTCATGCCGGACCCGGGCGGGTTCTTCACCCGCACGCTGCCCTTCCTGCTCAGGGGCGGGGACTCGCTCATGCGGCCGTACGACAGCTCCCTGCCGGCGGTGCTGCCACGGCTCGGGGTGCCGCTCGCCCTGGCCGTGCCGCTCGCCCTGGCCGCGGCGGCGGCCGGGGTGGTCTGCGCCTGGCTGCGCTGGCGGCGCGCCGACCCCGGTCCGGCACGGCTCGCGGACACGGCCGCGATGCTGATGCTGGCCTCCTACCTGGTGTCCCGCCCGGCCTACGAGCACTACCTGGTCGTCGTCGTGCCCTTGCTGGTCGCCGGCGCGCTGGAGTCTGACTCGGTGACGCGCTCGCCGTGGTTCTGGGCCGCGCTCGTTCCGCAGGTGCCGCAGTTCGCCTTCCCGCACCTGGACGCCTCGACCCGCAGGGCGTTCAAGGACGCGGCCACGCTGTCCGTGCTCGCGCTGGTGCTGGGCGTGTGGTGCGCACGGTCGTCGAGGCGGCGGCCCGCCGGTCCGCCCGCCGGCTCCGCACTGCCGTAGGGGTACGGCGTCCGCGGTGACCGGCGCCCTCCCCTGGTCAGCACCGTGCCCCGGCTGGCAGGATCGCGCGCATGTCCAAGGTGTTCCCCCGTACCGGCGGCCGCCGCGGCCCGCAGGGCACGGCCGTCGGTGTCGTCGTCCTCGGGCTGCTGCTGTGGTGGCTGCTGCCGCTGGGTGACACGCCGCCGAGCGGGACGATCACCTTCAGTACCGGGGCCCGGCGCGGGGTCTACGAGGAGTACGGCGAGCGGCTGCGCACCGCGTTCGCCAAGGACATGCCCGATCTGGAGGTGCGGCTGCTGACCAGCGACGGCTCGCAGGAGAACGTCACGCGCGTGGCGACCGGCCGGGCCGACTTCACCATCGCCGCGGCGGACGCGGTGGAGACGTACGAGCTGAACCACGGTGCGGGCGCCGCGCGGCTGCGCGGTGTGGCCCGCCTCTACGACGACTACGTGCAGCTCGTGGTCCCGGGCGGATCGCGCGTGACCTCCGTGCGGGACCTGCGCGGCAAGCGGGTGGCGATAGGGCCGCCGGAGTCGGGCGTCCGGCTGATCGCCGAGCGGGTGCTCAGGGCGGCCGGGATCGACCCGGAGACCGACATCCGGTCGATGAGCGACGGCATCGACACCGGGCCGGGCCGGCTGCGGCAGGGCGAGCTCGACGCGTTCTTCTGGTCGGGCGGACTACCGACGGACGGCCTGCGGCGGCTGGCCGGGAAGTTCGCGTTCCGGTTCGTGCCGATCGAGGCCGGCCTGGTGGCCAAACTGCACGCCGAGGGCGGCGCCACGCGCTACTACCGGGCCACCAACATGCCCGAGTCGGCCTACCCGACGGTCCAGCACGACACCGTGCCGACGATCGCCGTGTCCAACCTGCTGATGACCCGCAAGGACGTCGACCCGAGGCTGACCGAGTGGGTGACCCGCACCGTCATCAGGAGCCGCGACGGCATCGGCGCCCACGTCCACTCCGCCCAGCTGGTCGACCTGCGCACCGCCATCTACACCGACCCGCTCGCCCTGCACGAGGGCGCCCGCCGCTACTACCGCTCCGTCAAGCCCTGAGGCCCGGTCCTCGGCACGGTCACCGTCACCTTCAGCCCGTGCGGCTCCTCGCCGCGGTAGTGGTCGCAGGAGAGGGAGCCGCCGCCCGCCGCGAGCAACGCGCGCGTGATGGACAGGCCGAGGCCGGAGCCCTTGACATTCTGGTGGCGGCCGCTGCGCCAGAAGCGGTCGCCGACGCGGGCGAGTTCCTCGTCGGTGAGGCCGGGGCCGTGGTCGGCGACCACCACCGTGGAGGTGTCGCGGTCGCAGGAGACCCGTACGTCGACGCGCTCGCCCCCGGGCGTGAACTTGACCGCGTTGTCGATCACCGCGTCCAGCGCGGAGGAGAGCGCCACCGGGTCGGCCCAGGCCGTGGTGGCCGGGCAGTCGCCGGCCAGCCGGACCCCCTTGGCCTCGGCGGCCGGCGCCCAGGCGGCCACCCGCTCGGCGGTCAGCTCGCCGATGTCGATGAGCCGCAGGTCCGGCTCCGCGTGCTCGGCGAGCGCCAGGTCCAGCAGGTCGTCCAGGACGTGCGCCAGGCGCTTGCCCTCGGCCTGGACCGAGGCGATCTCCTCGTTGCCCTCCGGCAGCTCCAGGGCGAGCAGTTCGATGCGGAGCAGCAGCGCGGACAGCGGGTTGCGCAGCTGGTGCGAGGCGTCGGCGACGAAGGCGCGCTGCTGCTCCAGCACGTTCTCGACGTTGTCCGCCATCTCGTTGAACGACCGGGCGAGCCGGCGCAGTTCCGGCGGCCCGCCGGCCGCCGCCACCCGGGACTTCAGCCGCCCGGTGGCGATGTCGTGGGTGGTGGCGTCGAGGACGCGTACGGGCTTCAGCACCCAGCCGGTCAGCCGCAGTGCCGCGGCGACGGCGACCAGCATCGCGACGCTCTCGCCGGCGCCGATGAGCAGCCAGCCGTGCAGTGTGCGGGACCGCATCTGTCCGGTCGGCGAGTCGGTGACGACGACCGCGACCACGTCACCGTCCCGGATCACCGGGGAGGCGACGACGAGCCGGTGCCGCTGCCAGGGCCAGACCTGTTCCGGGTCGTGGCTGCGCCGGCTCAGCAGCGCCTCCCCGAAGGCGTCGCGGACCTCGCCCGCCCCGGGCAGGAACCAGTCCGCCGGCGCGTTGGCCATCGGGGTGCCGGACCGGTAGTAGACGCCGGCCCGGATGCCGTAGACCTCGTAGTAGCTGGCCAGTTCACGGCTGAGGGTGTCCAGGCGCTCGTCCGGGACCGTCCGGAGGGCTCCGGCGGGCCGGTCGGCGACGAACTGGGCCAGGGCGGCGAAGCGCGCCGTGTCGTCGATCCGGTCCAGGACCACCTTCTGCTGCTCGGCGCCGGCCACGCTGACGGCGAGCGGGACGCCGAGGGCGAGCAGGACGGCCGCCATCAGGACGATGAGCAGCGGCAGGAGACGTGTGCGCACCCGTCCCCGCTAGGCGGCCGGGGCGACGAGTCGGTAGCCGACGCCGCGTACGGTCTCGATCAGCGCCGGACTGCGCAGTTTGGAGCGCAGCGAGGCGACGTGCACCTCCAGGGTGCGTCCGGTCCCCTCCCAACTGGTGCGCCACACCTCGCTGATGATCTGTTCGCGGCGGAAGACCACGCCGGGGCGCTGGGCGAGCAGCGCGAGCAGGTCGAACTCCTTGCGGGTCAGCTGGACGACGGTGCCGTCGACGCTGACCTGCCGGGTGGGCAGTTCGATGTGCACGGAGCCGAGGCGCAGCGCGCTCCCGCCGGCGCCGGCCGCGTCCTCGTGGACGGTGCGGCGGCTGACGGCGTGGATGCGGGCGAGCAGCTCGCCGGTGTCGTAGGGCTTCACCACGTAGTCGTCGGCGCCGAGGTTGAGGCCGTGGATGCGGGAGCGGACGTCGGAGCGGGCGGTGACCATGATCACCGGGGTGCTGGTGCGCTTGCGGATCTTGCCGCAGACCTCGTAGCCGTCCTGGTCGGGCAGGCCCAGGTCGAGCAGGACCACCCCGAAGCCGGCGCCCTCGGGGACCAGCGCCTGCAGGGCCTCCTCGCCGCTGCGGGCGTGCGTGACGTCGAAACCGTGCCGCGCCAGGACCGCGGACAGGGCAGCGGCGACGTGGTTGTCGTCCTCGACGAGGAGCAGTCTCATCCCGGCCCCCTCCTATTCATGCGCCGTACGGTTCTGGCGGGTACAAAGCACACGCGCGCGTGCACCACGGCAGTGAGTCTGATGGACAAGGACGACGTCAAGAGGGTTCCGGTTGCGCACCCTCTGTCGTTACCCACCCGGTATGCACCCGGCCGGCCGCGCTACGAGTTGTACCGGTCCGCTACCGGATCGTGATGCTCAGATCTCGCTCAGATGTGGTGACGTGGGTCTCGTCCGTGGCTACTGTCCCCCGAAACCGAGGAGGACGGAGCCTGAAAGCGATGACCGAAGTATCGATGGCCAAGGAAGACGTGGCCTCGACCGACGACTTGGTCGTCCTGAAGAGCGTCAACAAGCACTTCGGCGCGTTGCACGTACTCCAGGACATCGACCTGACGATCGCCCGCGGCGAGGTCGTCGTGGTCATCGGGCCCTCCGGGTCCGGCAAGTCCACCCTGTGCCGCACCATCAACCGCCTGGAGACCATCGACTCGGGCACGATCACGATCGACGGGAAGCCGCTGCCCCATGAGGGCAAGGAGCTGGCCCGGCTGCGCGCCGACGTCGGCATGGTGTTCCAGTCGTTCAACCTCTTCGCGCACAAGACCGTGCTCGAGAACGTGACGCTCGGCCAGGTCAAGGTCCGTCGCGCGGACAAGCAGAAGGCCGAGCAGCGGGCCCGTGAACTGCTCGACCGGGTCGGGGTGGGCGCGCAGGCCGACAAGTACCCCGCGCAGCTCTCCGGCGGTCAGCAGCAGCGCGTGGCCATCGCACGGGCTCTGGCCATGGACCCGAAGGTCATGCTGTTCGACGAGCCGACCTCCGCGCTCGACCCGGAGATGATCAACGAGGTCCTCGAGGTCATGCAGCAGCTCGCCCGGGACGGCATGACGATGGTCGTCGTCACCCACGAGATGGGATTCGCCCGATCGGCTGCAAACCGGGTGGTCTTCATGGCCGACGGCCGGATCGTCGAAGAGGCTGCGCCCGACCAGTTCTTCAGCAATCCGCGCAGCGACCGGGCCAGGGACTTCCTGTCGAAGATCCTGCACCACTGACGCGGCGGTCCGCCGGTGACGCCGTACGCCACCGGCCCCACCACCGTGCCGTCGCCGTCCCGACGGCTTCTCACCTTCTCACCAGCCAAAGGAAGTCCACATGAAGCTCCGCAAGGTCACCGCCGCCTCGGCCGTCGTCCTCGCCCTCGCCGTCTCCGCGACGGCCTGCGGCTCGGACAAGAAGGACGAGGGGTCGTCGGGCGGTGGCGGCAAGAAGAAGATCACCGTCGGCATCAAGTTCGACCAGCCGGGCCTCGGCCAGAAGACCCCGCAGGGCTACTCCGGCTTCGACGTCGACGTGGCCAAGTACGTCGCCAAGAAGCTGGGCTACAGCGAGGACCAGATCGAGTGGAAGGAGTCCAAGAGCGGCGACCGCGAGACCATGCTGCAGCGCGGTGACGTGGACTTCATCGCCGCCACGTACTCGATCAACGCGGAGCGCGAGAAGAAGGTCGACTTCGCCGGCCCGTACCTGCTGGCCCACCAGGACGTCCTGATCCGCGCCGACGACGACTCGATCAAGTCGCCGGCCGACCTCAACAGCAAGAAGCTGTGCTCGGTGACCGGCTCGACCTCCGCGCAGAACGTCAAGGACAAGCTGGCGCCCAAGGCCGACCTGCAGAACTACCCGACGTACTCGGCCTGTCTGGGCGGTCTGCAGAGCAAGCAGCTGGACGCGCTGACGACGGACGACTCGATCCTCGCCGGTTACGCCTCCCAGGACCAGTTCAAGGGCAAGTTCAAGCTGGGCGGCTTCAAGATGACCAACGAGAACTACGGCATCGGCGTCAAGAAGGGCAGCGACCTCAAGGACAAGATCAACAAGGCCCTTGAGCAGATGGTCGCCGACGGTTCGTGGGAGAAGGCCGTGTCGATCAACTTCGGTCCGGCCAACTACAAGTACGAGCAGGCGCCGAAGATCGGCGACATCAAGAGCTGAGTCAGCGCCCGCCGGGTGCGCCGCCTTGCCTGGGCGGCGCACCCGGGGCCCACCACACGCGGAAGCGCGGGAGATCGTGTTCGACTTTCTTCAAGGCTATGACCTGCTGGGAGCCTTCTGGGTGACCGTGCAGCTCACCCTGCTCTCGGCCGCCGGCTCCCTGGTCTGGGGCACGGTGCTGGCCGCCATGCGCGTCGGCCCGGTGCCGCTGATGCGCGGCTTCGGCACCGCCTACGTCAACATCGTGCGGAACATCCCGCTGACGGTGGTCATCCTGTTCGCCTCGCTGGGCCTGTATCAGACGCTCGGTGTCGACCTCGGTGCACACAGGTTCGAGACCCTCAACTTCCGGCTCGCCGTCCTCGGTCTGGTCGCCTATACCGCGGCGTTCGTCTGCGAGGCGATCCGTTCCGGCATCAACACGGTGCCGGTCGGCCAGGCGGAGGCGGCCCGCGCCCTCGGGCTGAACTTCACCCAGGTGCTGACCCTGGTGGTGCTGCCGCAGGCGTTCCGCGCGGTCATCGGTCCCCTCACGAACGTACTGATCGCGCTGACCAAGAACACCACGGTGGCCGCGGCCATCGGTGTGGCCGAGGCCGCCCTGCTGATGAAGGAAATGATCGAGAACGAGGCACAGCTCCTGCTGATCTCCGCGGTCTTCGCGTTCGGCTTCGTGTGTCTGACGCTGCCGACCGGCCTGATCCTCGGCTGGGTGGGCAAGAAGGTGGCGGTGAAGCGATGAGCTCCGTGCTGTACGACGCCCAGGGCCCCCGGGCCAAGCGGCGCAACGTCCTCTACACGGTCGTGTTCCTGCTGGCGGCCGTGGCCCTCGGGTGGTGGGTGCTCCAGGCCCTGAGCGACAAGGGGCAGCTGGACTGGGAGAAGTGGAAGCCGTTCTTCTCCGGCTCCGAGGCGTGGACCACGTACATCCTGCCCGGTCTGAAGAACACGCTGATCGCGGCGGCCCTGTCGATGGTCATCGCGCTGCCCCTCGGCGCGGTCTTCGGCATCGCGCGGCTCTCCGACCACGCCTGGATCCGTGTCCCGGCCGGTGTGGTCGTGGAGTTCTTCCGCGCCATTCCGGTGCTGATCCTGATGATCTTCGGGCTCGCGCTGTTCGCCCAGTACACCAATGTCAACTCGGACGACCGCCCGTTGTACGCCGTCGTCACCGGTCTGGTGCTCTACAACGCCTCGGTCCTGGCGGAGATCGTCCGCGCGGGCATCCTGTCCCTGCCCAAGGGCCAGACGGAGGCCGCGCAGGCGATCGGTCTGCGCAAGGCCCAGACCATGACGTCGATCCTGCTGCCGCAGGCGGTCACCGCGATGCTGCCGGCGATCGTCAGCCAGCTGGTGGTGATCGTGAAGGACACCGCGCTCGGTGGCGCGATCCTCACCTTCCCGGACCTGCTGGCGGCGGTCTCCCCGATGAGTTCGTACTACGGCGCGAACACCATCGCCAGCTTCACGATCGTGGCCCTGATCTTCGTGCTGCTCAACTTCGTCCTCACGAGCTTCGCGAGCTGGCTGGAGCGGCGGCTGCGGAGCGGGAAGAAGTCCACCGGCGCGGTGCTTCCGCCGGCCGCCGTGGGAGGCACCGAGTCGGCGGGGACCTCCGCCTGACGGAAAATCCGTACGCCGGATGTGACACCGGATGTGACACGGGGGCAGTGGAGTGATCACCGCTGCCCCCGTCGCTTGACGCAGGCAGCGGCAATGGGTTGCATACGTTCTGTGATCGTGCACCCTGCTCCAACCGTCTGTTCATGTCTGTCCGTCAGGACACCGCTGCGGGCAGGGAGCGCCGCGTCGTGGACCCGGTGATCGTTGTCGGGGCGGGGCCCGTCGGGCTCGCGCTCGCCCTGGCGCTGGCGCGGCAGGACGTGCCGGCCGTCGTCCTCGACGAGGGGCCGGGCGAGGACGCGCCGCGTGCCGCGCGCACGGTCGTCCTGCGCGAGGACACCGCCGCGTTCGTGGAACGCCTGGCCGGGGTGGAGCTCGGCGGCGCCGGGCTCCACTGGGCCGGATGGCGGACCATGCGGCGCAAGCAGGCGATGAGCGAGGTCGCCTTCGGCGAGGGCTCCCCCGCCCCGCTGCACATCGCCCAGCACGTCCTGACCCGCGCCCTGCGCGCCGCCGTCGCCCGCGAACCGCTGGTCGAGCTCGCCGTGGACAGCCGGCTCGACACCCTGGAGCAGGAGCCCACCGGCGTCACCGCCCGCACCCGCGGCCCCCGGGGCACGTGGTGGCGCGGCAGTTACCTCGTCGGCTGCGACGGCCCGCGTTCGACCGTGCGCAAGCTCCAGGACATCCGCTTCCCCGGCCGTACGGCCGTCGAGCGGCACGCCGTCGCCGCGGTGCGCACCGAACTGCCCCGGCCCGGTGAAGCGTTCCTCCACCGGCTGCCGCCGTGGCGGACGACCGGCCCCTTCGCCGGGGAGATCGCCGCCCGCCCGCTCCCGGACGGCGTGTGGCGGCTGGACTGGCTGCTGCCGCCCGGCAAGGACCTGGTCACGCCCGAACTGCTGGTCGCCCGCATCCGCGAGACCCTCACCGGCTGGACCGGCGAGCCCTCGCCGTCGTACGAGCTCCTGGACACCGGCGTCCACACGGTCCACCACCGGCTGGCCCGCCGCTGGCGCGCCGGGCGGGTCTTCCTCGCCGGGGACGCGGCGCACCTGCTGGGCGCGTTCGGCACCCAGGGGCTGGACGAGGGCCTCAGGGACGCCGACAACCTCGCCTGGAAGCTGGCGTCGGCCTGGCACCACGGCCCGCACGAGGCCCTGCTGGACAGCTACCAGACCGAGCGGCGCGCGATCGTCTCCGCCCGGCTGCGCGCCGCCGACCAGGTGCTGCCGGTGCTGCGCGGGGGCGGCGGGCTGCGGTCCTACGTCCCCGGAACGGCACGCGGCCACGACGCCCTGCTCATGGACGGCCACCTGGGGCTCGGATCCGTGGGCGCGCCGGGGTCGTACGCCGACTCGCCGCTGGCGCCCCCGCGCCTGGACGGCGAGGTGCCCGTGGACACGCCGGTCGGCGCGCCGGTCGCCGACGCGGTGGTGACCGCGGAGGACGGCTCCTTCGTGTCGCTCAGGGACCGGCTCGACCGCGGGGCGCTGCTCGTGGTGCTGGTCGCGCCGGGCACGGGGGTGTGGGAGCGCCGGCACTGGATGAGCGCCGGCATCATGCCCCGGCTGGCCGCCGCGGTCACCGCACTGCCGCACCGCGCCGAGCTGCTGGTCGCCGAGAGCTATCCGGGCGCCGCTCCCCACACCGTGCTCCTGGTACGGCCCGACGGCCACCTGGTCACCGCGCTGAGCGGGGTGCGCCCGGCCGACCTGTACACGGCGGCGGAGGCGACCGTGGGCGGCGCGGAACACGCCGGAGCGCGGGCCGAGGCGGGCGCCCGCTGACTTCCGGCGCCCGGACCGCACGCGCCCCCGTCGTGCGGTCTCGTCGTGCGGTCGGATGGTTTACGCGGGTTGGCCGCCCGGCATCGCCGGCCGACCAGAAAGGCATGGTGTACTCCGCATCGTGAGCGAGAAACGACCGACGGCCGGGATCGACGAGCTGCTGGAGCGGGTGCGGCGGGGTTACGAGCGCGTCGAGGCCCGTGAGGCGTACGGCGCCGCCCGGTCCGGCGAGGCCCTGCTGGTGGACATCCGGTACGCCGCGCTGCGCGACCGCGACGGTCTGATCCCGGGTGCCCTGGTCATCGAGCGCAACGAACTGGAGTGGCGGCTGGATCCTCGGGGCAGCCACCGCGTCCCCGAGGCCACCGGTCACGACCTGCGCGTCGTCGTCATCTGCAACGAGGGCTACGCGTCGAGTCTGGCGGCCGCCTCCCTGCACCAGCTGGGGCTGCACCGGGCGACCGATCTGGTGGGCGGCTTCCAGGCGTGGCGGGCGGCGGGGCTGCCGGTGGTCTCGTAGGGCAGGGCGTCATGGCGTCCCTGGCTCAGAACCCCTCGTCCGCGAGGAAGTCCGTGTCCTCGCCCTCCTCCTCCAGCGCCTGTCGGACCACGCGCAGGGCCAGGCCCTCGGAGTAGCCCTTGCGGGCGAGCATCCCTGCGAGGCGGCGCAGCCGTTTGTCGCGGTCGAGGCCACGGGTGGAGCGCAGCTTGCGGGCGACGAGCTCGCGCGCGGTGGCCTCCTCCTGCTCGGCGTCGAGCCGGCCGACCGCCTCGTCGATCAGCGCCGCGTCGACGCCCTTGGTCCGCAGCTCCCGGGCGAGCGCGCGCCGGGCCAGTCCGCGCCCGTGGTGCCGGGACTCCACCCAGGCGTCCGCGAACGCGCTGTCGTCGATCAGTCCGACCTCCTCGAACCGCGACAGCACCTCCTGCGCCGCGTCGTCCGGGATGTCCCGCTTGCGCAGGGCGTCCGCGAGCTGCTTGCGGGTGCGCGGGGTCCCGGTGAGCAGGCGCAGGCAGATCGCGCGCGCCCGCTCCACCGGGTCCCCCGGAGGCTCCCCCTGCCCAGCCCTCGACACGGAGGGGGCGCCCCCGTCCTCGGCGGACGCCTCGCCGAAACCACGCCGACGACGTCCGCGTCCACCGTGCGACCCGCCGTCACGCGAGCCGCCCCGGCGTGCACCACCCGCGCGTGAGCCATCCGCGCGGCGCAGGCCACCATCTGCCTCGTCATCCCCGTACGCGCCGTCTCCGGGCACGCCGTCCGGGTCCGCACCGAAGCCGGGTGCGTCCCCGGTGCCCCTCCCCCGCGGGGCGCCGGAGGTGGCGTACTCGTACTCGTGGCCGGCCCAGTCGGTTCGTCGTGTCACGGTCAGCTCTTGGCTGCGGCGGCCTTGGGCTTGGTGGCCTTGGTGGCCGCCGTGGCGGGCGCCGTCTTGGCGGCGGCGTCCGTGGCGGTGGTGACCGCGGCGTCCGCGCCCGGCTCGGCGGCCGGCTCCTCGGGCCGCACTCCGACGCCCAGCTTCTCCTTGATCTTCTTCTCGATCTCGTTGGCCAGGTCGGGGTTGTCCTTCAGGAAGTTGCGCGCGTTCTCCTTGCCCTGGCCGAGCTGGTCGCCCTCGTACGTGTACCAGGCGCCGGCCTTGCGGACGAAGCCGTGCTCCACGCCCATGTCGATCAGGCCGCCCTCGCGGCTGATGCCCTGGCCGTAGAGGATGTCGAACTCGGCCTGCTTGAAGGGCGGGGCCACCTTGTTCTTGACGACCTTGCAGCGGGTGCGGTTGCCGACCGCCTCGGTGCCGTCCTTCAGCGTCTCGATGCGACGGATGTCGATGCGCACGGAGGCGTAGAACTTCAGCGCGCGGCCGCCGGTCGTGGTCTCCGGGGAGCCGAACATCACACCGATCTTCTCGCGCAGCTGGTTGATGAAGATCGCCGTGGTCTTCGACTGGTTGAGCGCGCTGGTGATCTTGCGGAGGGCCTGGCTCATCAGGCGGGCCTGCAGACCCACGTGGCTGTCGCCCATCTCGCCCTCGATCTCCGCGCGCGGGACGAGCGCGGCGACGGAGTCGATGACGATGAGGTCGAGCGCGCCGGAGCGGACCAGCATGTCCACGATCTCCAGTGCCTGCTCGCCGTTGTCCGGCTGGGAGAGGATCAGGTTGTCGATGTCGACGCCGAGCTTCTTCGCGTACTCGGGGTCGAGGGCGTGCTCCGCGTCCACGAAGGCCACCTGGCCGCCGGCCTTCTGCGCGTTCGCCACCGCGTGCAGGGTCAGGGTCGTCTTGCCGGAGGACTCCGGTCCGTAGATCTCGACGACACGGCCGCGTGGCAGGCCACCGACGCCGAGGGCCACGTCCAGCGCGGTCGACCCGGTCGGGATGACCTCGATGGGCTCCTTCGACCGCTCGCCCATGCGCATGACCGCGCCCTTGCCGAATTGCCGTTCAATCTGTGCGAGCGCGGCGTCGAGCGCCTTCTCGCGGTCGGTTCCTGCCATGGGTTCCACCCGGTTTGCTTGAGTCGATCGCTTCACGTCAAAGACGCTAACGCCTGCCACTGACAACGCGCCCCGACGCACGTCCGGCCTGTGGACAACCACGGGACCAATCATCCCGAAACTGGACTTAATCCCCTGCGTTGAGCTCGCCGGAACCTTCATAAGAATGGATGTTCGATTTTGGTGTCAAGCGGAACACGCGCCGACGCGGTCGGTGCCTACCGCCCCGTCCGCTCCCCGGCGGAGGCAGAGACAGAGGCGGAAGCCAGGGCAGGCGCCTCGGGGGACACGGCGGCGGTGGCCGTGGACACGGGGGTCGTCCGTGACGGCGTACCGCTTCACATAGGCCCCCAGGAAGGCCTGCAGCGTGGCGACCGCGGGGATGGCGATCAGCGCGCCCACCGCGCCGAGCAGCGCGGTGCCGGCGACGACCGACCCGAAGGCGACCGCGGGATGGATGTCGACGGTCTTCGCGGTCAGCTTGGGCTGCAGCACGTAGTTCTCGAACTGCTGGTAGATCACGACGAAGACCAGCACCCACACCGCGTACCACGGGTCGACCGTGAAGGCGATCAGCATCGGCAGGGCGCCCGCGAGATAGGTGCCGATGGTGGGGATGAACTGCGAGACCAGGCCCACCCAGACGCCGAGCACGGGCGCGTACGGCACTTCCAGGGCCTGCAGCAGGACGTAGTGGGCGATCCCCGAGATGAGCGCCATCAGGCCGCGCGAGTACAGGTAACCGCCGGTCTTGTCGACGGCGATCTCCCACGCACGCAGTACCTCGGCCTGGCGGGCGGGCGGCAGTACGGAGCAGAGGGTGCGGCGCAGCCGCGGCCCGTCGGCGGCGAAGTAGAACGAGAACAGGGTGATCGTCAGCAGCTGGAACAGCCCGCCCAGCACCTGGGCGGACACGTCGAGCACGCCCGCGGCGCTGTTCTGCGCGTACCTGCGCAGCCAGTCGGAGTGGAGCAGGCCCTCCTGCACGTCCACCCGTCTGAGCTCGGTGTGGAACGTGGTGTTGACCCAGTTGATGACGGAGTCGAGGTACTCCGGGAAGCCCTCGACCATCTTGATGATCTGCCCGGCGAGCATCGAGCCGAGCAACATCACGAAGCCAGCCGTCGCGATCATCAGGGCGAGGAAGACCAGGAAGGTCGCGAAGCCCCGCCGCATGCCGAGCGCGGCCATGCGGCTCACCGCGGGCTCTATGGCCAGGGCCAGGAAGAACGCGATGAGGACGTTGAGCAGCAGGCCGGTCAGCTCGTGGAAGGCCCAGCTGCCGAGCTGGAAGACCGCGACGAGGCCGAGCGCGAGCACCATGGCGCGTGGCAGCCAGCGGGGCATGCGGGCACTCGGCCCGGCGGCACCCTGGACCGGGGACCGGGAAAGCGGCGGCGTAGCGAACGGGGGTGCGTGCTGGGCCGTCTGCCCGGACTCGTCAGTGGGTGCCACGGTGCAAGTCTCGCCCATGCCGCCGGCGGGCCGGTACCGGCCCGCGGTCTCCGCGAGCGGTCAGTGCCTCTCCTGCGGAACGTTCATGACGTGGCAGACCACACGCCACACGTCCTTGGCGTCCCAGCCCGACGCCAGCGCCTCGTGCACCGTACGCCCGCCGAGCTCCGACATCACGTGGTCGCGCGCGAAGGTGTCGGCGTACCCCGCGCCGAAGTGCTCCGCCATCCGCTCCCAGAAGACCGTCAACCGCATGTCCCCAGTATCCCGCCCCCGGGGGTGACCCCGGGGGCCCTCAGGGCGTACGGCCGAGCCGGCCGGCGGGCCCCCGGCTCAGCCGGCCAGGGCCCGCACCCCGGCCGTCACCACCACCGCCGCTGCGACGACGACCAGGAAGGGCGCCCGCAGCAGCAGCGCCGCGGCGGCGGCCGCGAGCCCGGCGGCCCGCGCGTCCAGCACGAGCGCGTGCCCGTCGGCGAACGTCTGCTGGGCGGTGAGCGCGGCCAGCAGGGCGACGGGCAGCAGCGCGGCGAGCCGCTTCACCAGTGGCCGCTCCAGGGCACCCGCCGGAACGAGCAGCCCGGCCAGCTTGACGGCGTAGCAGCCGGCAGCGGTCATGGCCACCGCGATCCAGATGTTCAACGGTCTTCCTCTCGTACGTCGTCACGGGTGCCGCTCCCGCGGCGGCCCTTCAGCCAGAGCACGGCCGGCGCGGCGAGCGCGGCGGCCAGGACCG
The DNA here is from genome assembly GCF_003236365.1 of Streptomyces sp. NTH33. GTDB lineage: Bacteria > Actinomycetota > Actinomycetes > Streptomycetales > Streptomycetaceae > Streptomyces. The sequence goes on along the minus strand of NZ_POTZ01000037.1, from coordinate 5,651 downwards.
GCACCCCGGCCGGCAGCACGGGCAGCAGACCCAGCCCCAGGAGCACCGCCAGGACGGCGACGGCCCGCTCGGTGGCGGTCTTCAGCATGGGCGCCAGCAGCGCCAGGAACACGGCGGGCCCGGCCGCGTCCAGGCCCCACGCGTCGCTGTCGCCGAGAGCCTCGGCACCCAGCGCGCCGAGCAGCGTGGTGAGGTTCCACAGCACGTACAGGGTGACCCCGGTGACGGTGAAGCCGATCCGGGCGCTGCGCCGCGTGGGCTGGGCCAGTGTGACCGCGGTGGTCTCGTCGAGGACCCACTGGGCGGCCAGCGGCCGTACCGCGCGCGGGAGGGCCAGCAGCTGCGACAGGCGCAGCCCGTAGAAGGCGTTGCGCACGCCCAGGAAGAAGGCGCCCGCGGCCGCCGTGAACGGGTTGCCTCCGGCCGCCAGCGCCCCCACCAGGGCGAACTGGGAGGCACCGGTGAACACCAGCAGGCTGAGCACACAGGTCTGCAGGACCGTGAGCCCGCTGCCCGCCGAGGTCACCCCGAAGGCGAACCCGGAGAGTCCGACGGCGACCCCCACTCCGAGGGCGTCCCGTACGACGGCGGCGTCGGGCTTTCCTCCGCCGTCGGTGCGTATGTCTGCGAGAGCTGTCTGTTCTGCCACGCGGTCGAGGGTAGGAAGAGCCGTGACCTCGCGTCTTGTACGTTCTTGCGCTCGCGCTGGTAGGCCCCCGGGGGCACACCCACGATCCGGGAGAAGTGCCGGCTCAGGTGCGACTGGTCGGTGAAGCCCACGGCGACGGCGGCCCGAGCGGGCGTGGTGCCCGCGTCCAGCAGCCGTCTGGCCCGGCGCACCCGGGCGTCGGTCAGCCAGGTGTGCGGCGGCATCCCGTAGACGTCCCGGAAGGCCCGCAGCAGCGCGAACGGGCTGCTGCCGAGGTCGGCCGCCAGCTTCTCCAGGCTCGGCGGCTCGGCCATCCGCTCCTCCAGGACGGCACGCGCGCGTGCCGCGGTCCGCGCCCCCGCCGTGCGCACCTCCCGCTGCGGCAGCGCGCCGCCGTTGAGCCGGAGCAGCCGGGTCACGGCGACCCGCAGCAGGGTGTCGGCCGCCAGCGCGTTCCCCTCGTCCGCGGCCCGCAGCACCTGGTGCACCAGCCCGACGGCGTACGGATCGTCGAGCACCGGGCTGACGAACCCCGGCGTCCCGCGGATGCCCGTCGTCTCCCCCGCTATCTCGGCGACCAGCCCTGGCGCCGGATACACCGCGCCGTACCGCCAGCCCTCGGGCACTCCCGCCCGCCCGGTGTGCGGCGTGTCGGGATTGACCAGCGCGAGCGCCCCCGGTCCCGCGTACTGGTCGGACCCGCCGTGGTGGAACACCTCGACACCCTCGGCGATGGCGGCGATCACGAAGTGCTCGTGCGTGTGGCGCACGAATTTCTTGCGGATGTAGCGGGCCCGCAGCAGGTCGACACCGGGCAGTTCCTCGTACTGCCAGTGCCGCGCCCGCTCCTCAGCCGTTCCCGCCATACCCCGATTCTCCGTCGCCGGTGCGGCGGTGCGAGCGCGGGGGCCGCCACAGGGCCAGGGGTACGCCCAGGTCAGAAAGCATTGTCAGTGGCCGGGTGCACGATGGACGCATGGTCAGCGACGCACACCGGGCCCTCGACGGCTTCTCCCCCGCGACCCGCGGCTGGTTCACGGGGGCCTTCTCCGCGCCCACCGCCGCCCAGGCGGGCGCGTGGCAGGCCATCGGCCAGGGCTCGGACGTGCTGGTGGTCGCCCCGACCGGTTCCGGCAAGACCCTGGCCGCCTTCCTCTCCGCCCTGGACCAGCTGGCCTCCGCCCCGCCGCCGGCCGACCCGAAGAAGCGCTGCCGGGTGCTGTACGTCTCCCCGCTCAAGGCCCTCGCCGTCGACGTGGAGCGCAACCTGCGCAGCCCGCTGACCGGCATCCGCCAGGAGTCCGTCCGCCTGGGCCTGCCCGAGCCGGAGGTGAAGGTCGGCATCCGCTCCGGCGACACCCCGGCCGCCGAGCGCCGCGCCCTGTCCACCCGCCCGCCGGACATCCTGATCACCACTCCCGAGTCGCTGTTCCTGATGCTGACGTCGGCCGCGCGTGACGCGCTGACCGGCGTGGAGACGGTGATCCTGGACGAGGTGCACGCGGTCGCCGGCACCAAGCGCGGCGCGCACCTGGCGCTGTCCCTGGAGCGCCTGGACGAGCTGCTGCCCAGGCCCGCCCGCCGTATCGGGCTGTCCGCGACCGTCCGCCCCGTCGACGAGATCGCCCGCTACCTGTCGCCGCACCGCAGGGTGGAGATCGTCCAGCCGGAGTCCGGCAAGGAGTTCGACCTGTCGGTGGTGGTCCCGGTGGAGGACCTGGGCAATCCAGGCGAGCCGCGCGAAGCGCGTCCTTATAAGAGTGGTGGCGGGCGACGGGAGGGAGGCTCCTCGGTCACCGACGCCGACGGCGGCGGCAGAGCGGAGCGGCCGTCGATCTGGCCGCACGTCGAGGAGCGGATCACCGACCTGGTCCAGGCCCACCGCTCGACGATCGTGTTCGCCAACTCCCGGCGGCTCGCCGAGCGCCTGTGCAACCGGCTCAACGAGATCGCCTACGAGCGGGCGACCGGCCAGTCCCTGGACGAGCACCACTCCCCGGCCGAGCTGATGGGCGGCTCGGGCGCCGCGCACGGCGCGCCTCCGGTCATCGCGCGCGCCCACCACGGCTCGGTCTCCAAGGAACAGCGTGCCCTGGTCGAGGAGGACCTCAAGGCGGGCCGGCTCCCGGCGGTGGTCGCCACCTCCAGCCTGGAGCTGGGCATCGACATGGGCGCCGTGGACCTCGTCGTCCAGGTGGAGTCCCCGCCGTCCGTGGCCTCCGGGCTGCAGCGCGTCGGCCGCGCGGGGCACCAGGTCGGCGCGGTCTCCACCGGCGTGGTCTTCCCCAAGTACCGCGGCGACCTGGTGCAGGCCGCGGTGGTCACCGAGCGGATGCGCTCGGGCGCCATCGAGTCCCTGAGGGTGCCCGCCAACCCACTGGACGTCCTCGCCCAGCAGTTGGTGGCGATGGTGGCGATGGACACCTGGCAGGCCGACGACCTGCTCGCCCTGGTCCGCCGGGCGGCGCCGTTCGCCTCGCTGCCGGAGTCGGCGTTCACGGCCGTCCTCGACATGCTCGCCGGGCGCTACCCGTCCGACGCGTTCGCGGAGCTGCGCCCGCGCGTGGTGTGGGACCGCGTGGCGGGCACGGTCACCGGCCGCCCCGGCGCGCAGCGCCTCGCCGTGACCTCCGGGGGCACGATCCCCGACCGCGGTCTGTTCGGGGTCTTCCTCGCCGGCTCGGACCCCAAGAAGGGCGGCGGCCGGGTCGGCGAGCTGGACGAGGAGATGGTCTACGAGTCCCGGGTCGGCGACGTCTTCACGCTCGGCACGAGCTCCTGGCGCATCGAGGACATCACCCGTGACCGGGTCCTGGTCTCCCCCGCGCCGGGTGTGCCGGGCCGGCTGCCGTTCTGGAAGGGCGACCAGCTGGGCCGTCCGCTGGAGCTGGGCCGCGCGGTGGGCGCGTTCCTGCGCGAGGTCGGCTCCCTGTCCTGGGAGGACGCCCGGCTCAGGCTCCTGGCGGCCGGTCTCGACGCGTGGGCCGCGGACAACGTCCTGTCGTACCTGGACGAGCAGCGCGAGGCCTGCGGTCACGTCCCCGACGACCGGACGATCGTCGTGGAGCGCTTCCGCGACGAGCTGGGCGACTGGCGGGTCGTGGTGCACTCTCCCTTCGGTGCCCAGGTGCACGCCCCGTGGGCGCTGGCGCTCGGCGCCCGCCTGTCCGAGCGGTACGGCATGGACGCGCAGGTCATGCACGCCGACGACGGCATCGTGCTGCGCCTGCCCGACGCCGGCCTGATGGGCCTGGACCTGCTCGACCAGGAGCCCATGAAGGCCGGCCTGGAGTACGACGCCGAGCAGGCGCCCGTCGGCGCGGCGGACGTCACCTTCGACAAGGGCGAGGTCGACCGGATCGTCACCGACCAGGTCGGCGGCTCGGCCCTGTTCGCGTCCCGCTTCCGCGAGTGCGCCGCCCGCGCCCTGCTGCTGCCGCGCCGCAACCCGGGCAAGCGCACCCCGCTGTGGCAGCAGCGTCAGCGCGCTGCCCAACTGCTCCAGGTGGCCAGCGAGTTCGGCTCGTTCCCGATCGTTCTGGAGGCGGTCCGCGAATGCCTCCAGGACGTCTTCGACGTCCCTGGCCTGGCCGAGCTGATGGGTGACATCGAGTCCCGCAAGGTGCGTCTGGTCGAGGTCACCACCCCCGAGCCGTCGCCCTTCGCGCGCTCGCTGCTGTTCGGGTACGTCGCCCAGTTCCTGTACGAGGGGGACTCGCCTCTCGCCGAGCGCCGCGCCGCCGCGCTGTCGCTGGACTCGCGGCTGCTGGCCGAGTTGCTGGGCCAGGCGGAGCTGCGCGAACTGCTCGACGCCGAGGTGCTGGTGGAGCTGGAGCGGGAGCTGCAGTGGCTGACCGAGGACCGCCGCGTCAAGGGCGTCGAGGGCGTCGCCGACGTCCTGCGGCTGCTCGGTCCGCTCACCGACGCCGAACTGACCGAGCGGGGTGCCGAACCGGGCTGGGCGCGGGAGCTGGCCGGGGCCCGCCGGGCCATCCGGGTCCGGATCGCCGGGGCCGACCACTGGGCCACGATCGAGGACGCCGGCCGGCTGCGCGACGCGCTCGGCACCGCCCTGCCGGTGGGTGTCCCGGAGGCGTTCACCGAGCCGGTGAAGGACCCGCTGGGCGACCTCCTCGCGCGCTACGCCCGCACTCACGGCCCGTTCACGTCGGCGACGGCCGCGGTCCGCTTCGGCCTGGGCACGGCGGTCGTCGAGGGCGCGCTGCAGCGGCTCGCGGCGGGCGGCCGTGTCGTCCAGGGCGAGTTCCACCCGGCGGGCATCGGACAGGAGTGGTGCGACGCGGCCGTGCTGCGCCGGCTGCGCCGCCGCTCGCTGGCCGCGCTGCGGCACGAGCTGGAGCCGGTGCCGCCGGCCGCGCTGGCCCAGTTCCTGCCCCGGTGGCAGCACATCGGCAAGGGGCACGGCCTGCGCGGCATCGACGGACTGGTGCGCGCCGTCGAGCAGTTGCAGGGCGCGTCCGTGCCCGCCTCCGCGCTGGAGAAGCTGGTCCTGCCGTCCCGCGTGGCGGACTACACGCCGTCGATGCTCGACGAACTCACCGCCGCCGGCGAGGTGGTGTGGGCGGGCGCGGGCGCGCTGCCCGGAAAGGACGGCTGGGTCTCCCTGTACCTGGCGGACACGGCCCCGCTGCTCCTGCCGCCACCGCACCCCCTGGAGCCGGCCGCCCTGCACCAGTCCGTCCTGGACGCACTCTCCGGCGGCTACGGCCTGTTCTTCCGTCAGATCGCCGACCAGGTCCGCGCGACCACCCACCCCGAAGCCACGGGTCCCCAACTGGCCGACGCGGTCTGGGACCTGACCTGGTCCGGACGGCTCACCAACGACACGCTCGGGCCGATGCGTTCCCTGCTCGGCTCGGGCCGCACCGCCGGTTCCACGGCCCACCGGGCCAAGCGCGCGGTCCCACGCGGGCGTTACGGCTCCCTGACGGCCGCCGCCCGACCCGCCTCCCGCAGCGGCCCGAGCGTGTCGTTGGTGAGC
>NZ_POTZ01000379.1 GCF_003236365.1 Streptomyces sp. NTH33 | reverse complement strand
TGCGTGGGCTGCGTACACGGCCGGAGTTGAGGGACGCGCTCGCGCCTCGCCTGCACGCCGGGCCGGCTCGGCGGCGACCGGTGAGTGGGAGGCGCGGGACACGCACGGGCAGGGCGGGGGCACGCCGGGCGGTGGAAGACGTCCTCGGCGGTGAAGCGGAGGAGGTTGCGGACCTCGGGGCACTGGAGGGTCTGGTTGTAGCGGGCGACGTCCTGGCGGTGGGAGTTGCGGGTGCCGTGGTAGGCGTAGCCCTCGATCTCGACCGCCAGGCCCGCCGCACGGAAGAGGAAGTCGAGACGTACCCGGCGTCCGGCCGGGGTGATGAGTTCGGCCTGTGACTCGGGGTGGAGGCCGGCGTCGTGCAGGCGCAGCCGGGCGATCGTCTCGGCCGGCGAACCGGCGCGCGGGTCGCACAGCCGCAGCCAGGTGCTCGCCCGAGCCGCGCCCCGGACGCGCGCTTTCGCTTCCAGCGTGGCCGCGATCGCGGCGACGTCGGTGAGCGGCGGGCGGCGGACGCTGTCCACCGTTCGATACCCGAGTGCGGAGTCCACGGCGACGACCGTGTCGTCCCTCGGACCGGCCCGAAGGAGATCGGTGAGGGTGCGGCGCACGCCGGTGAGCCGGAGGCCGTGCCGGACCTCGGCCACCTCGGCTGGCTCCAAGGGCATGCGGTGCACCCGTACGCCCCTCTCACCGCCGTGCAGGGCGCGTCCGGGATCGATGAATTCCAGGGACGCCCCGGCACCCCCGCCCAGCGTCTCGATCCGCCAGAGCGCCGCCGCCGAGCGGTGGCTGGCGGCGAGCCGTGGTCTGACGAGCTGCACCGCCCGCAGTCGTGTGGCGAGTTCCGGGGTACTCCCCGGTTCCGCCCAGGCGCCGGCGTACAGCCGGACCCAGCCCTGCTCCTGAAGCTCCCGCGCCAGGCTGCGTCGGGGCCGGCCCGCGTCGAAAGCGCGCGAGGTGAGCAGGACACCCCCGTCGAGCAGCTCCCATAGCGGTTTCCGTTCCACACCGCAAAGATCGCAGGAATCTCCGGGGCCTCACGCACCCTGTGGGCAACTGTGGACAACCGAGCCCGGCCTCCCCGAGGAGCGTCCTGGTCAGCCCTTCAGGGAAGTGAGGAAGGAGTCCCAGGCGGGAGTTCGGAAGAGGAGTACGGGTCCGCACTCCGTCCTCTTCGAGTCGCGGACGGGGAGGACGCCGGGGAGGCCGGAGGCGACCTCGACGCACTCGCCGCCGGTGCCGTTGCTGTAGCTGCTCTTGTGCCAGTGGGCGGCGCTCAAGTCAGTCTCGTGGCTTGCCATGTCGACACTCCTCTGCCGCAGCCTCGATCATCGCAAGGGGCGCCCCAGGCGGCAGTGCGGCGGCCCTGAGCAGATCGCACGACTCCCGGTACTGCTTCGCGAGCGGTGGATGGTCGATGGTGAGGTGTGGAGCAGGAGGGGAAGGCGGGAAAGGCGGGCAGGACGGTGTGGTGCGAGCTGGATGTCAGCGGTACGGGCTCCGGCGGTGATCGACGGGAGCCCCGACCCTGACACACTTCGGCCGCGGCGGCTCCCCCTCGGCGCCGCCGCGGCCGGTCCCCCCGTGCGGAAGATGGTTTCAGCTGGGGTCGGACGTGATGTGCGTGTTGTCCGGCGTGGCCGTGCCGTCGTCGTTCGCGTTCTTGACGTCGGTGATGTGCGTGTTGAGCGGCTTGACGTCGGTGCCGGCCTTGGTGTCGGTGATGTGCGTGTTGTCCGGCTTGACGACCGGCTCGTCCTTGCTGGTGTCGCTCATGCTGCTGACTCCTGTCGCTGTTTTCCTTCGCATTGCGCAGGGCCCACCCGGTCACTCCCCCGAGGGTGGCCGGATGGGCCCACTCGAGTCGCCCACTCCGGATCGCGAGCGCGGCGATCTCATCGGTGGTCCGTCTGCCCCCCGACGCGACGAACCGACAAGAAGAGGGTGCCGGACGGCGATAAACGAACGATGAACGCCTCGACGGGGGAGAACGCCTCGACGGGGGAGGTCACGCCGCCGCGGCCGGGGTCAGGAGCGCCTGCACCTCGGCGGCCTCGGGGGAGTGCAGCCGCTCGTAGAGCTCCAGCGCCTCGTGCCAGCAGACGTGGGCCCTCCCGGACTGGCCGAGACTGCTCAGGGCCTTGCCCAGAACGGTGAGGACGTTGCCGCGGCGCCAGTCCCCGCCGATGCCCCTGAGCAGGGCCAGCGCCATCTCGGCGTTGGCCGCGGCCTGGGCGTGGAGCCGGGCGGTGAGATCCACCTCGGCGAGACGGAAGAGGGTCATTCCCTCCCACAGCCGCTGACGGCTGGAGCGGAACACCTGGAGGGCCCTGCCGAGATGGGCGGCCGCGTCGGCCAGTTGGCCGTTCTTGCCGAGGGCCATCCCGAGTGCGTAGTGGCCGTTCGCGGCCTTGAGCGAGTGCCCGAGTTGCTCGTACATCTCCGTTCCCTGCCGCGCCAGGTGGACGGCGCTCTCGGCGCGCTCCGTCTCCAGGTGCAGACGGGAGAGGTTGCACAGCGCGGCCGCCGCACCGGAGAGGTCGCCGCAGGCCCGGAAGTCGTCGATGGCGCGTTCCAGGTACTCCTCGGCCTCCGTGAAGCGGCTCCGGTAGAAGGCGAACGCCCCCAGAATGTTCGCCGCCCAGCAGCAGGGCAGCGGGTCGCCCGCGGCCTCCGACAGCGCGAGTGCCTGCCGGGCCTCCTGGTCGGCCTGGTCGAAGTGGCCCGACCAGTGCCGCGCGTTGGCCAGGACGAGGAAGGCCCGCCCCTCCGTCCGGCCGTCCGAGACCGCACGGGCGGCGTCGCGCAGGGCCGCCGCGGCCGCCTCGTACTCCCTGGAGTTCGCCCCCGACTCCGCGAGATCGACCGCGGCCCACAGCAGATCGACGGCCCGGCGGAGCGTCGTACCGCCGGACGACTGCCGTACGCAGGCCAGGAGCGGGACGGCCTCGGAGTAGAGCCAGTCCTGCGCGGCGCGGCGGTCCGCGAACACCAGTCCGGGGGACCGGGTCTCCTCCAGGTGGTCCACCAGCCTGTCCCCCGGCCGGTCGATCGCGAAGACCCCCGCCGCCGTCGCCAGGTAGAAGTCCAGCAGCCGCGACATCGCCGCCTCCCGCTCGCTCGGCGGGTGTTCGTCCCGCTCCGCGCACGCGCGCGCGTAGAGGCGGACCAGGTCGTGGAAGCGGTAGCGGCCGGGGGCCGCCGACTCCAGCAGAGAGGTGTCGACCAGGGACTCCAGCAGGTCCTCCGTGTCGTCCACCGGGAGGTCCAGTACGGCCGCCGCCGCGGCCAGGGAGATGTCCGGGCCGTCGGCCAGGCCCAGCAGGCGGAAGGCGCGGGCCTGGGCCGGCTCCAGTTGGCCGTAACCCAGTTCGAAGGTGGCCTTGACCGCCAGGTCGCCCGCCTGGAGCTCGTCCAGCCGTCGTCGCTCGTCCGCGAGTTTCGCCGCCAGGACCGAGACCGTCCACGTGCGGCGGGCGGCCAGCCGGGACGCCGCGATGCGGATGGCCAGGGGGAGGAAGCCGCAGGCCGCCACCACGTCCAGGGCCGCCTCGCGCTCCGAGGCGACCCGCTCCTCGCCCACGATCCTCGTGAAGAGGGACAACGCCTCCTCCGGGCTCATCACGTCCAGGTCCACCAGGTGGGCACCCGCCAGGTCCACCATCCGCACCCGGGACGTCACCAGCGCCGCGCAGCCTTCCGTGCCCGGCAGCAACGGCCTCACCTGGGCCGCGTCCCGCGCGTTGTCCAGCAGGACCAGGACCCGGCGGCCGTCCAGGACCGAGCGGTACAGCGCCGCCCGGTCCTCCAGCGACTCGGGGACGGCCGCGTCCGGCGTGCCCAGGGCGCGGAGGAAGGAGCCGAGGACCGTCTCCGGCTCGGCCGGCCTCGGCCCGGTGCCCTGCAGGTCGACGTACAGCTGGCCGTCCGGGAAGGCGGCCCGCGCCCGGTGGGCCACGTGGACGGCCAGCGTCGTCTTGCCCACGCCGCCGATCCCGGCCACCGCCGACACGGCCATCACCCGGCCCTCGGCGGAGGCCAGCACCTCGCCCAGCTCGGCCACGAAGGACGCCCGGCCCGTGAAGTCGGATACAGTCGCCGGAAGTTGAGCAGGTTGGACGGGCACCACCGCCGGTTCGGCCACCGGGGAGGACGGTTCGGCGAGGGCCGGATCGGCCCGGAGGATGCGCTGTTGCAGTTCGCGCAGCTCGGGGCGGGGGTCCACGCCCAGCTCGTCCGCCAGCAGGCGTCTGGTGTCGGCGTACACCGCCAGAGCCTCGGCCTGCCGGCCGCTGCGGTACAGCGCCAGCATCAGCAGCTCGCGCAGGCGTTCGCGCAGCGGGTGTGCTGCCGTCAGCGCCGTCAGCTCCGAGACCGCCTCCGCGTGGCAGCCCTGTTCGAGGTCCATGTCCAGCCGGGACTCCAGGAGTTGGAGTCGCCACTCCTCCAGGCGGACGCGCTGCGTCTCCGCGTACGGGCCGGGCACCCCGGCCAGCGTCTCCCCGTCCCACAGGGCGAGCGCCCGCCCCAGCACCTCCCGCGCACGGCCCAGGTCCCCGGCCGCCCGGGCCTTCTCGGCCCGGGCCGCCCACTCCTGTGCCACCGCCAGGTCCAGCGCACCCTCGCCCAGCCCCCGCACGGCGTACCCGCCGGACTCGCTGACCAGCACCCCGGCGTCCAGGACCTTCCGCAGCCGGGAGGCGTACGTCCGTACCGCCGCCAGCGCCTGCGACGGCGGTTCCTCGCCCCACAGGGCGTCGATCAGCTCGGCCGCGGTCGCGGTACGGCCCTCGCGCAGCAACAGCGAGGTCAGCAGCGCGCGTTGCTGCGGGGAGCCGGTGGCCAGCGGCTCCTCCCCGCGCCAGGCGCGCACCGGTCCGAGTACGCCGAAGCGCAGCGTCGCCGATTGCTCGGGACCCCGCTGCTCCGGTACTCGCGGCACACCGTCCATCGCTGCCCCCTGCCGAACCGTTCTCAACTGAGAGGCCAGTTTGCCTTGTTCACGGCAGATGCGTCAGCTCCCGGAGGCGGTGATCACAGGCCGCCGTGCCCCGTATCACAAGGCCCACACATCCTCTCCGCATGCTCCCTGCGGGCACGGCGGGGCGCCCTGGGCGCCCGGGGCGATCGCCGAGCCCCCCCCCGCGCCCACCGGGCGGTCCTGCCTCAGCGCGGCTCCAGGTCCACCCGTACCGTCAGCAGATCCGTCCCCAGCGCCCGTACCGCGGCACTGTTCAGCCGGGGCAGGGCACGCAGGCGGGCGACGGGGTCGTCGTCGGGAAGGAGGTACGCGGTCCCTTCGTGCCAACGGCCGCGGATGCGTACCCGGACCTCGGGGTCGGCACGGATGTTGCGGACGTACTGGGAACGTTCGCCGAACTCCGAGACCAGCCAGAAGGAGTCGCCGACGCGGCGGCCGCCCACCGGGGTACGGCGGGGCAGGCCGGAGGTGCGGCCCGTGGTCTCCAGGACCGTCTGGAGCGGCAGCCGGCGCAGGACGGGGTTGACGACGCGCCGCTGGAACGCCGTGACGGTCCGGTGCTTGAGGTCGGCGTGGCGGGACATACCGGCAAGTGTGTCACTCGGGCCCCAGGAAGACCGGGTTGGTGAACGCCGCCATCACCCCCGGCAGGGGCCCCACCGCCGTCTCGTGGCGCACCTCGGCCCATACGTAGGCCGCGTGGGCCGCTGTCGTACGCCACTCCACGGCCCCCGAGCCGGAGACCGGCAGCGGATCGCCGGTCAGCACCACGCCCTGGTCGGTCACGAGGCGGACCGTGCAGCGGGGGACGCCGGAGGCCTCCAGGCGGACGGTCACGGGGGTGTCCCGGTCCACGGGCAGCCGCTCGCCGATGCCCGCCCGCTCGCCCCGGCCGCCGGTGGCGGTGAGGGCGAGCGAGACGCGGCCGGCCTCGGCCACGTAGGAGCGGCCCGCGCGGATGCCCGCCAGGATCGCCTCGCGGGTCAGGTCGTCGGCCAGGACGACCGTCTGGGGCATGCCCACCGCGTCCGGTGGCCGGTGGGCGTCGCTGCCGCCCATCGCCGGCAGCCACCTGCCGCGGCCTTCCCGCACCGACGCCGCCAGCGTGTTGTCCCACTCGGCCAGCGCCACCTCGTCGTCCGGGGTGAAGGGGCCGTTCCAGACCTCCACGGCGTCCGCCTCGGCGAAGCCGAACTTCCAGCCGCAGCCGACGCAGCCGGCGTGCGGATGGGCCGGTACGACCAGCCCGCCGGCCCGGCGGATGTCCCGGGCGAACCCGGCCCAGCGGTTGTCGCGCGCCCGGTAGCGCCAGTCGACGAAGATGCCGGGCTCGGTCCCCAGAGCCAGGACGTGGCCGTTCCTGGTCGTGACCTCCTCGCCCAGCATGATCAGCAGGTCGTCGCCGGCCAGGTCCGCCCAATGGGCGTGCGAGGCGTGGGTGTTGTGCTCGGAGCTGTTGATGAAGTCCAGCCCGGCCGCCCTGGCCCGCGCCGCGATCCGGGCGGGGGTGCGGCGGCCGTCGGAGTGCCAGGAGTGGAGGTGGCAGTCGCCCCGGTACCAGTCCCGGCCGCGCCCCTTCGCCCGCTGCGGCGGGTACACCGGCGGTACGGCCGTCCCCGGCGCCCCGTACGTCAGCGTGACCGTGAGCTCGTACGACAGGCCCTGCGGAGCGACGGTGTACGGGCCGAGCGCGACGTACCAGGTCCCCGGGCCGACCGGCCCCGGAACGTACCCCGGCGTGGCGTCGTCCGCACGGATGAAGAACTCCGGCCGCGCCCCGCCCGACCAGCCCCTGAAG
>NZ_POTZ01000378.1 GCF_003236365.1 Streptomyces sp. NTH33 | reverse complement strand
CCCTGCAGGCGGCTCTGATCCCCGCCCCCAAGCCGAGCACGCCGCAGCCCTACGGCGCGCAGCCCCAGGCCGGTTACGGCTACCCGGGCGCCGGGCAGCAGCCGTACGGCGGACAGCCGCAGCAGACCCAGCCGTTCGGCGGCGGCGCCCAACCGCAGCAGCCGCAGCAGGCTCAGCAGCCGCCGCAGGGCCAGCCGGCGGCGGCCTTCTCGCCGTTCTGGTTCGCCGTGCCGGCGCCGCGTCCGCTGTTCGCGGAGGACGGCTCCCCCGCGCCGATCGCCGAACTGGCGCCGGGCGTGTGGTACCTGGCCGTGGAGCAGCGCGGCCCGGGCCTGCTGACCGAGATGCAGGACGGCCGCCGCGGTGTCCTGCAGGACACCTCCAACATCCAGCGCGGCTGACCCGGCTCGGCCCAGCAGCCTTGTGGCCCCTCGCTCTTCCGGGCGGGGGGCCTTGCCGTTCGCCGGCGGGAGCCGAACGGCTCCTAGGAGCCGGCGCCGCTGCGCAGCTGGGAGTTGGTCGGCACCTTGTTCTTGACCGGGGCACCCGCGTCGGCTCCGGCGCCCTTCACCTTGTTGATGGTGTTGCTGTAGTCGTTGACCGCCGAGCTGTCGCCGTTGCGGAGCTTGGACGGCAGGTGCCTCAGGCCCGCGATGGCTCCGCTGACCCCGGCGAGTGCCTTGGCGAGCTTGGGGTCGCCCTTGGCGTTGCGTTCGGCCGCCCTGAGGCGGTTGTACGCGAACGCGCCCGCGAGGGCGGCCTTGGCGAGGGTCGCCTTGCGGTGCGGCGCACCCTTCTTGAACTTGCCCTGCTTGTAAGGCTTCACGATCCACTCGTAGGTGGCTCCGGCGGCGAGACCGGCGTTCGCCACGAAGCGGGTCTTGGCGAACTTCTGCTTCTCCGCGGAGGTGGTGGGGCTGGGCGTGGCCGCCGCGACGGCGGCCCTCGGATGGTGCTGCGAGCTGCTCTGGCCCGAGGCCCACGCGGGGGCGGAGCCTGCGACCAGTGCGCAGCAGAGAGTGAGCGCCACGACGAGGCGCCGTATCGGTACGGGCACGGTTCCTCCCGAAATACGTGCTACGAGTACTCCAGGGGTCCGTGTGATCCTGGGGGCGCTTGCCAAAACAGGGCACCGAGGGTGTCCGTCCGTCACTCCCCGTACGCTTGACAGGTTTCAATCAGGATTCCGGGGCCAGACGGACAGCATGTCCCTTCGATATCGCACGGGTTCCAATTCCGCTGGGACGGTCATCGCGGTGGTCGCGGACATCATGGCCGTCATCCTCGGACTGTGGATACTGATGTATCTGCTGGACGCCAACCGGGCCAACGAACTGGTCCGGTTCGTCCACGGCGCGGCCGACTGGCTCGCCGGCTGGTCCCGGGATCTGTTCACCTTCGACGCGGCCTGGGCGCGTGTGGTCGCCGGCTACGGCCTGGCCGCCGTGGTCTACCTGTTCGTCGGCCACGCCATCGCCAACCGCATGCACCGCCACTGACGACGGCCGGTCGGCCGGCCGTCGTCAGGCGGGGCAGGTGGAGCAGTCCGGGTCCAGGCCCCTGGGCAGGCGGTCGCCCGCGAAGACCGTGCAGGTGGCCTCGTGGCCGCCGAGCGCGGCGACGGCGAGCAGGAGCGCGCCGGCGGTCCAGGTGGTCAGTTCCCGCGGCCATACGGCCTCGTCCTCGAAGACGTAGCCCGTCCAGTACAGGCCGCTCTCCGCGTCGCGCAGGTGCCGGATGGACTGCAGGATCTCCAGCGCGCGGTCGGACTCGCCCACGGCCCACAGGGCCAGGGCGAGTTCGGCCGACTCGCCGCCCGTCACCCACGGGTTGGGGACGACGCAGCGCACGCCGAGGCCGGGCACCACGAAGCGGTCCCAGTCCGCCTCGATGCGCGCCTTGGCCTCCGCGCCGGTCAGCGCGCCGCCCAGCACCGGGTAGTACCAGTCCATCGAGTAGCGGTCCTTGTCCAGGAACCGCTCCGGGTGCCCGCGGATGGCGTGCCTGAGCGCGCCCACCGCCAACTCCCAGTCAGGCTGCGGCTCTTCGCGCTGCTCCGCGATCGCCAGCGCGCAGCACAGCGCGTGGTGGACCGACGAGCACCCGGTCAGCAGCGCGTCCGCCGTGTCCGTGCCGTCGTCCTCGCGCTTCCAGCCGATCTGCCCGCCCGGCTGCTGCAGTCGCAGCACGAACTCGACGGCCGCGTACACGACCGGCCACATGCGGTCCAGGAACGTGTCGTCGCCCGTGGACAGGTAGTGGTGCCACACCCCCACGGCGACGTAGGCGACGAAGTTCGTCTCCCGTCTGCGGTCGGTGACGTCGTCGTGGGCCCCGTCGGCGTAGGCCGCGTACCAGGAGCCGTCGCCCAACTGGTGCCGGGCCAGCCAGGCGTAGGCCCGTTCGGCCGCCTCGTGCTCGCCGGCCGCGTCCAGGGCCATCGCCGCCTCGACGTGGTCCCACGGGTCGAGGTGGTGGCCGCGGAACCACGGGATCGCCCCGTCCTCCCGCTGCGCGGCGAGGATGCCGCGTACGGTCGCGGCGGCCTGCTCGGAGGTGAGGACCCCGGGCAGGACCAGGTGTTCCGTCCGGGGAGTGGTCACTTGGCGTCCGCCCCGGGCAGGTGCGGCTTGGTCGCGTACGCCACGAAGCTCTTGCCGATCAGCGGGTTCAGCGCCTGCTCGGCCACCCGCGTGGCCAGCGGCTTCTTCATGATGTCCCAGACCAGCAGCTTGTGGTACGCGCGCACCGGCAGCGCCTTGTCGTTGTCGACGCCGAACGCGCACTTCAGCCACCAGTACGGCGAGTGCAGGGCGTGCGCGTGGTGGGTGCCGTAGGGCTTCAGGCCTGCCTCACGCATCTTCCGCAGCAGTTCGTCGGCTCTGTAGATGCGGATGTGGCCGCCCTCGACCTCGTGGTAGGCGTCGGACAGGGCCCAGCAGACCTTCTCGGGGCCGTAGCGCGGCACGGTGACCGCGATCCGGCCGCCCGGCTTCAACACCCTCACCATTTCGGCGAGTACGCCCTTGTCGTCCGGGATGTGCTCCATCACCTCGGAGATGATGACGACGTCGAACGACGCGTCGGGGAAGGGCAGGGCGAGGGCGTCGCCCTCCATGGCGGTGGCGGTGGCCCCGGCGGGCGCCTCCCCGGCCTCCTCCATCGCCGCGAACCACCGGGCGACCTCGCGGATCTCCTCGCCGTTACGGTCCAGCGCCACGACCCGCGCGCCGCGCCGGTAGCACTCGAACGCGTGCCGGCCCGCACCGCAGCCGAGGTCCAGGACGCGGTCGCCCGGGGCGAGCGGGAACCGGGAGAAGTCGACGGTCAGCACGTGGCCCTGCTTTCGGGATAGACAGCCTCTGAGGCCGTGGAGCGGCCGGGATTGCGGGGTGCGGAGCGGTCGGGGCGGCGGGGGGCCCGGCCCGCGGAGCCGGCGAGGGCCTCGCGGTAGTGCAGCACCGTGCCCTGAGCCGCACGGGCCCACGTGAAGTGCCGCAGCACCCGCTCACGCCCGGCCGCGCCCAGCCGCGCCCGCAGCTCCGGGTCGCCCAGCAGCCGGTTCAGCCCGGCGGCCAGCGCCCCCGCGTCGCCGGGCGGCACCGCGAGGCACGTCTCGCCGTCGCGCCCGGCGACCTCCGGGATCGCGCCCCCGGTCGTGGCGGCCAGGGGCGTACCGGTGGCCATCGCCTCGGCCGCCGGCAGCGAGAAGCCCTCGTACAGCGACGGCACGCACGCGACCTCGGCCGAGCGGACCAGGTCGACCAGTTCGGCGTCCGAGATGCCCTTGACGAACTCGACGGCGTCCTTCAGGCCGTACCGCTCGACCGCCTGCGCGACCGGCCCCTCCTCCGGCCGCCTGCCGACGACGACGAGGTGCGCCGAGGGGTGTTCCGTGCGCACCTTCGCCAGCGCCTCGACGAGGAAGACCAGACCCTTGAGCGGCACGTCCGCGCTGGAGGTGGTCACGATCCGCCCGGGGACCCGCGGCACGGCCGGGTCGGGCGAGAACAGGTCGGTGTCGGCGCCGATGTGGACCACGTGGACGCGGTCCTCGCGCACGCCGAGGTGGTCGACGATCTCCTGGCGGGAGGTGCCGGAGACGGTGAGCACGGACGGCAGCCGGCGCGCGACCCGCTTCTGCATGCGGGTGAAGGCGTACCAGCGCCGTACGGACGTCCGCCGCTGCCATCCCTCGGCGGCGTCCAGCTCCAACTGCCGGTCCACGGTGATGGGGTGGTGGATGGTGGTGACCAGGGGGGCACCGATGTCCCCCAACAGCCCGTAGCCAAGTGTCTGGTTGTCGTGGACGACGTCGAACTCGCCGCGTCGGGCGCGCAGATGGCGACGGGCGCGCAGGCTGAACGTGAGCGGCTCGGGGAAGCCGCCGGTCCACATGGTGGCGACCTCCAGCGCGTCGATCCAGTCGCGGTACTCGTCACGCCCGGGGGTGCGGAAGGGGTCGGGCTGGCGGTAGAGGTCGAGGCTGGGCAGCTCGGTGAGGCTCAGGCGGTCGTCGTGGCCGTCGCCGAGGGCGTCGAGCACGGGGTACGGCTGCGCGCCGATCACCTCGACCCGGTGGCCGAGGCGGGCCAGCTCGCGCGAGAGGTGGCGTACGTAGACGCCCTGGCCGCCGCAGAACGGGTTCCCCTTGTAGGTGAGGAGTGCGATCCTGAGCGGTCGCTCGCCGTCTGCGGCGAGGTCCGCCGGGGACCCCGCCCGACTGGCCTCAGCGGTCACCTGGGCCCCCTTCTGACTGCACTGTCCCGCGAGGTTACGCCGGGACGCTAATCTAGAACAAGTTTCAGACTTGATCGTTCAGGAGGCTCCGAATCTACCGGCAGGTAGCCGCGCTGTGAGCAGCGGATCGGGTGATTCGCGCCACGGCCCGGCGCCCCTGCCTGCGGTCCGATCACCGGGCCTCACCGACTGTCACGGAACGGGACCCATGCCTGCGCAAGCCAGTACCTCCCGGCTCGCCACACCGCCCCTCACCGAGCGGCAGGAGGCCCGTCGCCGCCGCATCCTGCACGCGAGCGCGCAGCTGGCCTGCCGGGGCGGCTTCGACGCCGTGCAGATGCGGGAGGTCGCGGAGGTCTCGCAGGTGGCGCTCGGCACGCTCTACCGGTACTTCCCGTCCAAGGTGCACCTGCTGGTCGCGACGATGCAGGACCAGCTGGAGCACCTGCACGGCACGCTGCGCAGGAAGCCGCCGGGCGGCGGGAGCGCGGCCGAGCGGGTGGCCGAGACGCTGATGCGCGCCTTCCGCGCCCTGCAGCGCGAGCCGCAGCTCGCCGACGCCATGGTCCGCGCCCTGACCTTCGCGGACCGCAGCGCGAGCCCCGAGGTCGACCAGGTGTCCCGGCAGACCACCGCGATCATCCTGGACGCGACGGGCCTGGAGGACCCCACCCCCGAGCAGCTGTCCGCGGTCCGCGTGATCGAGCACACCTGGCTCTCGGCCCTGATCACCTGGCTCTCGGGCCGCGCGTCGATCGCCCAGGTGGGGACCGACATCGAGACGGCGTGCCGGCTGATCGACCTGCCGGCGCGCCCGGAAGGGCGGCAGTAGGCCCCGCGAGGGCGGAAAGAGGGCGGACGGCGGAAAGAGGGCAGAAGAAGGACCTACGAGACGGGTTCCCTTCGCCGGTATTGCCCGGATCAGGTAATGGGGGTCGCCGTCCGGTCCGAAGACCTTCCGGCCTCTCAGTCCGACCGTCGACGTCGGCCTCGGCGGATGCCTCTCGGCGTCTCGCCCAAGTCGGCTACTCCGGTCGAACTCCCTCACTCGCCTCGTAGGCCAATTTCAGGATAATCCCGCACGGCTGATTGGGAACCCCCCGAACCGGGATTTTTTACTCTTGTTTCTCCGCCGGGAAGACCGGCTCGGGGCCCTTTCGGCGGACCGGTACAGTGGCGGGGTCGTCATCACACCCGTACGGGGGGAAGCCGGTGCGAATCCGGCGCTGACCCGCAACCGTGAGCCGCCCCGCGAGGGCGGCGAGCCGGAATGCCCCGGACGGACGTGACCGGCTCATGTGCGTCGGCGGTCCGCCGGCGTACGGCACCGTCGAGGTATACGGAGCCGAGCCGCCGGGGTGTCCCGTGCTGCCCGGCTCCCCACAGGGAGAGGCACCCGCCGATCATGAACGTCCGCCGCAGCGCAGCGGCCATAGCCGCCGCCTTCACCGTGATCGGCCTCGCGGCACCCGCCGCCGTCGCAGATCCGTCCCCCGCCCCGTCCGCGTCGCCGTCGCTGCCCCCGGGGCTCTACGGCACCAACGACCCCCAGTACGACGGCGTCTGGCGCCAGTCCCTCGCCCTGCTCGCCCAGCACACCGTGGGCGTGCGGCCCGCCGCGAAGGCCGTGGACTGGCTGGCCGGGCAGCAGTGCGCCGACGGTTCCTTCGCCCCCTTCCGCGCCGAGCCGGGCAAGGCCTGCGACGCCAAGGCGATGGTGGACACCAACGGCACCGCCGCCGCCGTACAGGCCCTCGCCGCGCTCGGCGGGCACGACGCCGTGACCGGCAAGGCGGTGTCCTGGCTGAAGTCCGTGCAGAACAAGGACGGCGGGTGGCCGTACACGCCGGGCGGGCCCAGCGACACCAACTCGACCTCGATCGTCATCGGCGCGCTCGCCGCCGTGGGCGTCAAGCCCGAGAGCGTGGTCAAGGACGGCAGGTCGCCCTACGACGCCCTGGCGGGTTTCGCCCTGCCGTGCTCCGCCGACGGGGGCGGTGCCTTCGCCTACCAGCCGGACAAGAAGGGCAGACTGGAGGCCAACGCGGACGCCACGGC
>NZ_POTZ01000377.1 GCF_003236365.1 Streptomyces sp. NTH33 | reverse complement strand
CCGCCGGGGAACCAGGCGGCCTGTACGAGCGCCCCCGCGACCGCTGCCACGGCGCCGAGCAGGAAGAGTCCCAGATAGGAGACGACCCGCCCTGCGGAGGGAGGCTTGAGGGGCTGCGCGAGCAGGGAACCCGGCCCGCCCGGACTCACGACGCCGCCCCCTCGGTCCCGGCGAAGAGATCGGTCTCCACGTCACCGGCCTGTTCCCCGGCTTGTTCTCCGGCCTGTCCCCCGGCTTGTTTCCCCCGCACCAGCTCGTAGTACTCGGTGGTGAAGACGGGCTGGGCGAGCTGGTTGGACAGGGCGAAGTACGGCTCGGCCACCTCGATCTGGGTGGCGTGCGCCCGCATGGCGGCGGCCTTGACGGCGGCATACGCGGTCCCGTCGATCCGCGTGGTGACGCGCTCGTCGTCGACGACGCCGGGAACGTCGTCGACGGTGGCGGACTTGCCGAACGGCAGCCCCGGCAGATCGTCCTCGAGCCGGGCGAAGGCGGCCTCGGCGACGGAACGCGGCACCCGGTTCCAGTACACCTTGGCGATCCGCCACGGCTCGCCGAGGTCGGGCCGGACGGCGGGGACGGCGGCCAGGTCGGCGGCGCGCATGGCGATGCGGTGGGCCTGGATGTGGTCGGGGTGGCCGTAGCCGCCGTTGTCGTCGTAGGTGACGAGAACCTGCGGCCGCACCTCACGGATCACGGCGACGAGGTGCTCGGCGGCCCGGTCGACGTCGGCCTGCCAGAGACAGCCGGGGTCGTCGTTGTCGGCGAGCCCCATCATCCCGGAGTCCTGGTACCGCCCGGCCCCGCCGAGCAGCCGGAAGTCGTCCACCCCGAGTTCCCGCATGGCGGCGGCGAGCTCCTGCCGCCGGTACGCCCCGAGAGCGGCCCCGTTCAGGTGCCCCAGCTCGGCCGGGATGACCTCGCCCCGTTCCCCCAGCGTGCAGGTCACCAGGGTCACCCGGGCGCCCTCGGCGGCGTACCGCGCCATGGTCGCCCCGTTGTTGATCGACTCGTCATCGGGGTGCGCGTGCACCAGCATCAGCCGCCGAGCGGCCCGTTCCGTCATGGGACCACATTACGAGGAGCCGGGCCCCGCCCCCGGTTCGGGCTGCCGGGTGCCCCGAACCTGTCATAGGCATGTCGTAAGTTTGTGGAGCATGTCATCCCCACCGCAGTACGGCTCTCCGCTCCCGCCGGTCCCGCCGGCCTCACCGGCACCCGTGCCTTCCCGCCGCCCCGTCGGTGTCCTGGCCGCCGCGCTGGTGACGGGTCTCCTGATCGGCGGGGGTGCCGTGGGCGCGGCGTGGGCTCTCAGCGATGACGGCCGGACCACCGCGTCCGCCCCGGCGGACGACGCGCGCGACGCGTGCCGCGCCCTCGACCGGTTCGACGAGTCGAAGTACGAATCCAAGGGATCGGAGCGCGAGATCGCGTTCAACCGGTTCGCCGCGGCCGATGTGCTCGCGGCGTCGGCGGCCGCGGGCGACGATCAGTACAAGCCGCTCGCCGAAGCCATCCGGCTGGCGCAGACGCGCTTCCACAAGACCTTCGGCTTCGGCAAGGAGGTCAAGCAGGAGCTCCAGAAGGCGAGGGACCTCTGCGGCGGCCTCAGGTGAGCCCCGTCCAGGTGAGGACCGCGAGGAGAGTGGGCGCGGGGCAGGCCAGTACGCCCAGCAGGAGCAGGCGGCTCTCCGGGGCCAGCCGGCGGACGCCGGGCACGAAGGCGACCGCGGTCAGCACGCCCACGGCGCCGGCGACGACCAGGGCGCACCACAGCAGGAAGCTCCCGGCGGGCGCCCACGCCCCGTCCGCCCCGGCCGACACGAACACCACCACGCCGACGAGGTACGCCAGCCAGGCACAGGACACCAGCGTCAGCCCCCACAGAACGGCGGCAAGCACGACGACGCCGGTCCGGGCGCGACGCGGCACCGACGGGCGGGGGCCGTACAGCCTTGTGTATGTGCTCGGGTTCATCGTCGGTCCTTTCGTCCGCACCAGTCGTGACCGATCTTCGCCGCGCGCCGACCGACTCGGCATGAGCGCTGGTACTCAACTTTCGTGGGCCGCATGCCGGGAACCCCGCATCGGCGACCTGCACCCACCCGCAGGGCTCCTCCTGCACGACAGGCCACGCGGGAAGGCGCGGTGTGGCAGGTGGTGTCGTGCACCAGACCGCCGGTGTGGCGTCCCCGGTTCGGGTGCTTGCCGTCCGCAGTACGGGACTGGACGTGCGGGGGCACGCTAGACACCTCAGGGGCCTGACGCGTCAAGTTGCGGGGGCGGGTTCCGGTTGTGGCAGGCACAGTTCGGCCCAGATCATCTTGCGTGGGAAGCGCCCCTCGGTGACGCCCCAACGGTCGGCGAGGGCGTCCACGAGCAGCAGACCACGGCCCGACTCGGCGTCCGCGTCCGGCTCTTGGAGCTTCGGTCGACGGTCACCGCGTGTGTCGGTGACTTCGATGCGGAGCGTGCTGCCGACCACGTAGAGCGTCAGGCGGAAGCTGCGGCCGGGGAGCCGGCCGTGGGTGGCCGCGTTCGCCGCCAGCTCCGCCACGACGTGGCTCGCCGCCTCGACCGGGAGCTCCCACTTGCGGAGCTGGTCGGCGGCGAGCAGGCGGGCCAGACGGGCGCCTCTCGGGGTGGACGACAGGAGCACGCTGAAGTTGTGGATAGCGGTGTCGAGTTGGGGTGCCGTATCGGCAATTTCCTGATTCACGTCACTCAGCGTGGCCGAGCAGGCTTACCGTGATGAGTAATCACGCTGTTGCGTAGGGTCACCGTCCACAGCTTGTCCGGTGCTGTCCAAGCTGTCGATGGCGTTCCTACGGGTACGGCACGGCACTACGGAGGGGCGCACATGTCGGTGGACGGCGAGGCGGTACGGACCCGGGTCGCCCCGGAGGCGACGGACGAGCCGGGGTGGGAGGTGGATCCGGACGACGACTGGGCGCTCGCCGTAGTGGCCACCGTGGGGCGGCAGTTGAGGCTGCGGCGAGAGGCGCTGGGGATGCGCGTCGCCGAGTTCAGCGCGGCGGTCGGGTACGGCGACGACCTGGTCTACAAGATCGAGAGTGGGAAGCGGATCCCCCGGCCCGAGTACCTGGACGCGGCGGACGCGGTACTGAGCGCCGGTGGGCTTGTCTCGGAGATGAAGGAGGACCTGAAGAAGGTCCGGTACCCGAAGAAGATTCGGGATCTCGCACAACTGGAGGCGCGAGCGGTTGAGCTGCAGCTCTACGATCCCTTGAACATCCATGGGTTGTTGCAGACACCGGAGTACACGCGTGGGCTGTTCCAGATGCGGCGGCCCGCCTATGCCGCAGACGATGTGGAGCGAGGTGTGGCCGCGCGCATGGCCCGGAAGGCCGTGTTCGATCGAGATCCTGCACCTGAACTCAGCTTCATTCAGGACGAGTGGACGCTTCGGCGACGCCTCGGGGGGAGAATGGCGGTGCGCCGACAGCTCGAACATCTGCTTGAGGTGGGGCAGTTGCGGAACGTCGAAATCCAAGTGATGCCGATGGACCGCGAAGAGCACGCCGGGGTGGATGGAGGGATCGAGGTGCTGAAGTTCGAGGACGGCACGGCGGTGGGGCGCTCACCGGGAGTCGCCAGTGGCCGTCCGGTCAGCGATCTGCGGCAGCTCCGTATCCTCGAGTTGCGGTATGGCATCATCCGGGCGCAGGCCCTCACACCCCGTGAGTCGACTGCCTTCATCGAGCAACTGCTGGGGGAGACATGAGCCGCAAGACCTCGTCCAGAGACACCTCCGACCTGGCGTGGTTCAAGAGCAGCTACAGCAGCGGCGCAGAAACCGACTCCTGTGTCGAGATCGCCACCGAGCCCAGCACGGTCCATGTCCGCGACTCCAAGAACATCGAGGGCCCTCGTCTGGCCTTCGCCCCCTCCGTCTGGGCGGAGTTCATCCCTTACGCATCCGAAAACTGACCGGCAGAGCAGCGCGTTGGTGGGCTGTGGGGGTGGGTTGGTGTGGTCGTGGGTCGGTGGCGTGGCCGTGGGGCCGCCCGCTTCTCGGGTCAGTGTCGTGCTTCCGCGGCCCGCGTCAAGGGCGCTGCACTGCGCTGCGCTGCGCTGCGCTGCGTTCCGCGTCGGCTACGCCGATCGGCCTCCGGCCGCCCCTTGACCCGGTCCGCTCCAGCACGGGGGAGAAGCGAGCGGGCGGCCGGAGGAGGAGCGGTGTCCCGGGTGGGCCGGGCCCTTGCGTGGGCTGCGTCCTGCCCCGGAGTTGAGGGTGCGCGGTCGCGCCTCGCCAGCACGCCGGGCGGGTTCGGCGGCTTGCGGTTTGTCTGCTCAGGCGGTCCTACGTTGTTGGTGGGTCGATCAAGGCCAGTCGTAAGGTCTTGGAGATCCAGAGACACCGGGTATGGCTCTCAGGCGGTTGCACACGATGGTTCATCTGACCTGGCCGCCCGGTGTCTCACGACGACTCGGCCGCTGATTAGGAGCTGCGGGCCCCTCGGGTGCATCGCTGAGTAGGACCACGTTGGCGAGGTCGTCCGGACGAACATTGCATGTCGAACGGCCGGAGGAACAGGTGGCCCGGATCTGGGCGGGGACGGACATCGGCAAGAGCCACCACCACTGCGTGGTGCTGGACGCCGAGGGCAGACGGCTGATGTCGCGGCGAGTACTCAACGACGAGCCGGAGCTCCTGGCCCTGCTCGCCGACGTGCTCGCTCTCGACGAGGACGTGGTCTGGGCGGTCGACGTCGCGGACGGCATGGCCGCCCTGTGGGTCAACGTCCTGCTCAACCACGGCCAGCGGCTCGTCTACATACCCGGCCTCGCGGTCAACCGCGCCGCCGCCGGCTACCGCGGCACTGGCAAGACCGACGCCAAGGACGCCACCGTCATCGCCGACCAGGCCCGGATGCGCCGGGACCTGACCACGCTGCGGCCGGACGACGAGCACGTCATCGAGCTGCGTGTCCTCACCGGCCGCCGGGCCGACATCAACGCCGACCGCACCCGGCGGATCAACCGGCTGCGCGGCCAGCTGACCAGCATCTTCCCCGCACTGGAGCGAGTGCTCGACCTGGGCAACACCGGCCCGCTGGTCCTGCTGGCCGGCTACCAGACCCCCGCCGCCCTGCGCCGAACCGGCCGCAAACGACTGGAGACCTGGCTGCGCAACCGCAAGGTCCGCAGCGCCGATACCCTCGCCGAAACCGCCCTGGCCGCAGCCGGACGCCAGCACACCGCCCTGCCCGGGGAGAAGATCACCGCCCAGGTGATCCACACCCTGGCGAAGGAGGTGATGGGCCTCAACGAGCAACTCGCCGAGATCGACAAACTCATTGCGGCCCGGTTTCGCGAACACGCCCTCGCCGAAGTGATCGAGAGCATGCCCGGCATCGGCCCCCTGATGGGCGCCGAGTTCCTCGCCGCCACCGCCGGCGACATGAACCGCTACGGCAGCGCCGACCGCCTCGCCAGCCTCGCGGGTGTCGCCCCGGTGCCCCGGGACTCGGGCAGTGTCAGCGGCAACCTGCACCGGCCACGGCGCTACCACCGCGGACTGCAACGCGTCTTCTACACCTCCGCGCTGATCAGCATCCGCAACTGCGACGCGTCGCGACGCTTCTACGAGCGCAAACGCGCTGAAGGCAAGCGGCACGTCCAGGCGGTCCTCGCCCTGGCCCGACGCCGAGTGAACGTCCTGTGGGCCCTGCTCCGTGACGGACGGTGTTACCAAGACGGCCTCTCAGTCACAACAGCGGCTTGACAACAGCATTAGGAGGTCAGTTCGGTTTGGACCGCCGCCGTCGCGAGGAGGCCGTGGCGGATGTACCACTCCGTGGACAGCAGCGCCTCCCGGTCGGCTGCCGGCAGGACGGCAAGCCGGCCCGGCAGAGCTCCCCGCCGCACTTCGGAGCGGTGGGCCAGGATGGCGCCGACCTTCTGCCCGAGCCATGGGCGGACGTCAACGGTTGCCGTGATCCACTCGTCCGGGACGCTGTACATCGTCCTGCCTTCCCGAACCAGACGTGCGCCCAGCATCCGGGCGGCGGAGTCGGGATGGGTGGCCAGGTAGAGGGCGCTCGGCCGCCAGGGGAGCCCCGCATCCGGACAGAGCCGGTCCAGCCCGGCGGCCTGGACCGCGAGCATGGTCACCCTGTGCGTGTGGACGTGGTCGGGATGCCCGGTCAGCCCGCCGTAAGCGTCATGGGTGACGACGATGTCCGGCCGGAACTCCCGGATGTGTACGACCAACCGCCGCACCGACTCGTCGAGCGGCGCGTCGCAGAACCGCACACGGCCCGGCGCCGACTGCGGCACGCGCGCATCGGCGTAGCCGAGCAGACGTGGTTCGCCGGCGCCCAGGATGCGCAGCGCATCGGCCAACTCCGCAGCCGCCAGGTGTCTTCCGCCCAGGTCGCCGTGACGACCGCGGTTCGGCCTCCTCCGGCCGCGTGACGAGCGAGCACACCCCCGGCCGACAGCGACTCGTCATCCGGATGAGCAAAAACCGCGAGCAGACTCGGAAGAGGCACCGGGTCACTCCTCTCTGAAGGGAGGAAACACGCGGCCGGAGGGGGCCGGATGGGACAAGTGGCGGATTTGGGCCACAGTATGGAAGCGTGACCTGCGAATTTATGTATGAGAGCTGGCCCAAATCCGCCACTTGTCTCGGGACGCGTGCCCAGTGAGGCTCCTGTGACAGCAGGGGCCTCCGGCATCCACTTGGTGCACCGGCCCCACCACCCACTTCCCGGCCCCGCGCCGGACATATGGTGCGCGAGTCGTGAGCACTAAACCGGTTTAATGTTCACGACTTGGCGCAGCACCCCGGAGGAC
>NZ_POTZ01000376.1 GCF_003236365.1 Streptomyces sp. NTH33 | reverse complement strand
GCGCCCGGCGATGATCAGGTCGCGCAGCTGGCGGTTGTACTGCTTGACGTTGCACTGGCCGGTGCCCATCGCCAGGCCCTTTTCGAACATCTTGCCGATGGAGACCAGCAGCTGGCCGTGCTTGGCGTGCTCGTCGGGTGCGCCCGGGTCGGAGGGCACGTACAGACCCGGCACACCGAGCATGCCGGTGGGCCGTACCGTCTGGATGAGCGTGTTGAGGACGACGGCGGGCTCCTCGTGGCTGGCGTCCTGGTGGGACTGGGCCTGGTAGCCGACGGCGTCCACACCCTTGTCGGTGCCTTCTCCGTTCGTCTGTTCCTTGATCTGCTCGGCCGGGTCGCCCTGGGTGAAGTCGATCGGGATGGCCCCGATCTCCTCCGCCTTGGCGAGCCGCTCGGGCACCCGGTCGACCGAGAACACCTTGGAGGCGCCGCGCAGCAGCGCCGAGTAGGCGGCCATCAGGCCCACCGGCCCCGCGCCGAAGACGGCGACGGACTCACCGGGCTTCACCTGGGCGAGTTCACAGCCGTGGTAGCCGGTCGGGAAGATGTCGGCGAGCAGCACGAAGTCGTTCTCGAACTCATCGCCCGGCGGCAGCTTCAGACAGTTGAAGTCGGCGAAGGGCACCCGCAGCCGCTCTGCCTGGCCGCCCATGTAGGGGCCCATCGCCACGTATCCGTACGCCCCGCCGGCGAATCCGGGGTTGACCGTGAGGCAGAACCCGGTCTTGCCGGCCAGGCAGTTCTTGCAGAACCCGCAGGCCACGTTGAACGGCATCACGACCCGGTCGCCCTGGGACAGGGAGGTCACGCCGCTGCCGACCTCCTCGATGATGCCGAGGTTCTCGTGGCCGAAGACGATGCCCGACTCGGCGGCCGTGCGGCCTTCGTACATGTGCAGGTCGGATCCACAGATCGCGCTCGACGTGACTCGTACGATCACGTCGTTCGGGTGCTGGATCTGCGGGTCGTCGACGTCCCTCACCGTCACGTTGAAAGGCTTTTCGTAGACGACGGCTTTCACCTGGGTCACCTCCGCGTCGAACGCTGGACGACAGCGGTGACGGGCCGTTACCGGGGACGCACACACAGACGAGGTCGGTCGTCCCGTGCCGTGGGCCTCGGGCGTTCTCGCTGCACCGCCGGTACTTCCAGGTAACGCCCCCGCGGCGGGGCCCGCAACCGCGGCGGCTCACACCTGGACGATCGGCTCCCGGGTGAACAGTGTGCCCAGCTCGGGAGCGTTGACGCGGCGGTCGGCGAGCCGCAGGGCCTCCCACACGCTCACCTGGTTCGACGTGAGGACCGGCTTGCCGAGGTCCTTCTCCAGGGCCGTGATGTGGGACACGGTGTGCAGGGCGGTGTCGGGCAGCAGGACCGCCTCCGCCTGCGGTACGTCCGCCTCCCGCGCCAGCGCCAGGACCTCCGCCTCGCCCCAGGCGGCCACCTCCGCCGCCGTGACGATGCCGACGCTGCGGGCGGCGGCCACCTCGATCCTCCCGGCGCGCAGGAAGTCCGCGAACAGGCCGGTGACGTCCTCCGGGTAGGCCGCCGCGAGAGCGACCCGGCGGACGCCGATCTCGGCCGCCGCGTGCACGAAGCCGAAGGAGGTGGAGGAGGCCGGCATGCCGGCGGCCCGGGCCAGCTCGCGGACCTGTTCGTGCGCGCCCTGCCAGCCGCGTACGAAGCTGCCGCCGGTGCACGCCCACACCACCGCCTCCGCCCCCGTCAGGCGCAGCCCCTCCACGCCCTGGGCGAGCCGCTCGGGCGAGCCCATCCCGTACAGCGCGTCCACCCGGTACGCGTCCTCGCCGGGGTCGGTGTGGACCAGGTCCACCCGGATGTCGCTGCCCAGGAGCTGCTCGATGCGCGGATAGTCGTCCTCTGCGAAGTGGCCCGGGTAGAGGAATCCGAGTGCGGTCATCTCCAGCCTTCCTGCTGCTCTTCGGACAGTGGGAGCGGCCCGTACGGCCCTGTGGTTCGGGTACCCAGTCGGCGCGGCGCAGCCCCCTTCGTGACCCGATCGGCCCGGATCGGGTCCCGATGACGCCTGTGAAGGATTGGCGGTGGCTGGAATCCGGCCGGAATACCCTCCCGGGTTCGGGGTAGCGGCGCGCCCATGGTTCCCTACGACAACGGCTCGCCCCCTACGGACAGACCCGGTCTGCGCCGCCGCGCCCTGCTCACGGGCGCCGCCGCCCTGGCCGCGGCCGGCGCGATCGGCGCGAGCAGCGGATGCAGCCGGGTGGCCACCGCCGACACCGGTGACGGCGGGCGGCTGCTGGAGCAGCTGCGGGCCCGGGGCAGCGTGCGCCTGGGCATCGCGGGCGAGCAGCCCTACGGCTACATCGGCAAGGACGGCAAGGTGACGGGGTCGGCCCCGGCCATCGCCACCCGGATCTTCAAGCGGCTCGGCGTCGACCGCGTCGAACCGTTCCCCACCGAGTTCGGCTCGCTGATCTTCGGGCTGAACTCGCTGCAGTTCGACGTGGTCGCGGCGGGCATGTACATCAATCCGGACCGCTGCCAGCAGGTGCTCTTCGCCGATCCCGAGTACCGGATGAAGGACGCCTTCATCGTGGCCAAGGGCAACCCGATGAAGCTGCGCGACTACAAGGACATCGCCCGCACCGGGGCGCGGATGGCGACCGGTATCGGCTACGCGGAGATCGACTATGCCAAGGCGGCCGGGGTGAAGAGGATCACCACCCTGCCCGACCAGCTGGCCGGTCTCCTCGCCGTCGAACAGGGCCGGGTCGACGTCTTCGCGGGCACCGCGGTCACGGTGCGCAACGTGCTGGAGCAGACCCGCAGCACCAAGGCGGAGGCCACCGACGAGGTCACGCCGTACGTGGACGGCAAACCGGTCGTCGACGTCGGCGGCTTCGCGTTCCGCAGGCCCGAGCGGAATCTGCGCGACGCCTTCAACCGGGAGCTGCACAAGATGAAGCGCAGCGGCGAACTGCTGCAGATCATGCGTCCCTTCGGATTCTCCGAGGACCAGATGACGACGCTCACGGCCGAGGAGAAGTGCCGGGCATGAGTGAGATCACATCGGGTCTGTGGGGCCTGCTGCTGCACGGTGTGTGGGTCACGGTCCAGCTGACCGTGTTCAGTGCCGCGCTCGGCGCGGCCGTCGCGTTCGCCGTGGGGCTGGCCCGCACCCACCGGCTGTGGATCGTCCGGTTCGTGTCGGGCGCGTACTTCGAACTGTTCCGGGGCACCTCGGCGCTGGTGCTGATGATCTGGGTGTTCTTCGTGGTGCCGTTGACCCTGGGCTGGCAGCTCGTCCCCCTGTGGGCGGCCGTGCTCACGCTCGGGTGCACCTACGGCGCCTACGGCTCGGAGGTCGTCCGGGGCGCGGTGGCCGCGGTGCCGCAGGCGCAGCGCGAGGCCGGTGTCGCGCTGGGCTTCACGCCGGCCCAGCGGCTGCGCAAGATCGTACTGCCGCAGGCCTGGCCGGAGATGGTCCCGCCGTTCAACAACCTGCTGATCGAGCTGCTGAAGGGCACCGCCCTGGTGTCCGTGCTCGGCGTGGGCGACATCACCTTCGCGGCCCAGTTGGTGCGCAACGCCACCGGCCAGAGCGCCTCCGTCTACACGGTGGTCCTCGTCCTGTACTTCGTCCTCGCCTTCCTCCTCACCCGGGGGATGCGGCTGGTGGAGCGCAGGGCCAAGGCGGGCGTCGGGCGGCTCGCGCCCGCGGAGCCCGCCGTGACCGCGAAGACCGGCCGGGTCCGGCAGCAGGACCTCGCCGGCAGCTCGTCGTCGGCGTCGGCCGCCGGAGGTGTCTCGTGAACTGGAACTGGTCCACGCTGGGCGACTTCCTGCCCGCCTTCGGGCACGGCGTGCTGGTGACCCTGCAGGCCCTGGTCCTGGGCGCGCTGATCGCGTTCGCCCTCGGCCTGGTCTGGGCGCTGGCCCAGCGCTCGCCGCTGAAGGTGGTGCGCTGGCCGGTCACGGCCGTCACGGAGTTCATCCGCAACACGCCCCTGCTGGTGCAGCTCTTTTTCTTCTTCTACGTGCTGCCCGAGTGGGGCCTGACCCTCTCCGCGCTGGCCACGGGCGTGATCGGTCTGGGGCTGCACTACTCGACGTACACCGCGGAGGTCTACCGCGCCGGCATCGACGGCGTACCGGCCGGCCAGTGGGAGGCGGCCACGGCGCTCAGCCTGCCGCGCTCGCGGACCTGGACCGCGGTGATCCTGCCGCAGGCGCTGCGCCGTGTCGCGCCCGCGCTCGGCAACTACGTCATCGCGATGCTGAAGGACTCGCCGATGCTGATGGTCATCGGCGTGCTGGAGATGCTCGGCCAGGCCCGCCAGTTCGGCTCGCGGACCTTCCACATGAACGAGCCGATCGTGGCCGTCGGCATCGCCTTCGTCCTCATCGCCTACCCCGCCTCCCTTCTTCTGCGAGCCCTGGAGCGACGCCTTGCCCGCTGACACCGAACCCTCGATCCCGAAGGCCGCCACCGCCACCATGGCCGGCACCTCCGGCGACCCCGGCAGCCGTGAGCTGATCCGCCTGGAGCAGGTCACCAAGCGCTTCGGCGGCAACACCGTCCTGGACCGGCTCGACTTCTCCGTGGACGCCGGCAAGCACGTCACCCTGATCGGCCCGTCCGGCTCCGGCAAGACGACGATCCTCCGGCTGCTGATGACGCTCACCAAGCCCGACGAGGGCACGATCACCGTCGACGGGGAGCAGCTGTTCCCGGCGCCGGAGAAGCGGTGCCGGGAGGTCCGCAAGAAGATCGGAATGGTCTTCCAGCAGTTCAACCTGTTCCCGAACATGACCGTCCTGCGCAACATCACCGAGGCGCCGGTGACCGTCCTCGGTCTGTCCAGGGAGGAGGCGGAGGCCCGCGCCCGCGAGCTGCTGGACCTGGTGGGCCTCGCCGACAAGTGCGACGTGCGCCCGACCCAGCTCTCGGGCGGGCAGCAGCAGCGGGTGGCCATCGCGCGGGCGCTGGCGATGCGGCCGCGGGTGCTGCTGCTGGACGAGGTGACCTCGGCGCTGGACCCGGAGCTGGTCGCGGGCGTGCTCGACCTGCTGCGGGACATCGCCCGCAGCACCGACATCACCATGCTGTGCGTGACCCACGAGATGAGCTTCGCCCGGGACATCTCCGACCAGGTCCTGATGTTCGACTCGGGCCGGGTCATCGAGTCGGGCCCGCCGGAGAAGCTCTTCAACGACCCGGACCACGAGCGCACCCGGGAGTTCCTGAGCGCGGTCGTCTAGGGGCGCACCACCCCGGCGGCATGTGCTTCCGACCACCCCGGCGGGTGGTCGGAAGCACCCCGCGGGACCAGGTAGTATTTTCTTTGTCGCCGGCCGCGGGAAGCGGACGGCGGGAGTCATGCGCCGCTAGCTCAGTTGGTTAGAGCAGCTGACTCTTAATCAGCGGGTCCGGGGTTCGAGTCCCTGGCGGCGCACAGGTGAAGGGCCCCTCGTGATCACGAGGGGCCCTTCGGCGTTCCGGCCGCACCCGTCACAGGTCGGCGAGCTCGTGGAACGCGACCATGAAGCCGACGCAGAACACGACGACCACCCCGAGGAACGCCAGAATGCCGATCACGCCGGCCACGTGCTTGAGATCGCCGGGCCGGTGGGCGGTGGCGACGACCTCCGGGCCGTCGGTGCAGTACACGGTCACGGCGTCGCCCTCGAGGACCGTCGCCGGGCCGTCCTCCTCCTCGAAGCGGATCCGGCGTCCGTCGCGCGCGGTGAACTCGTACACGTGGTGCATCCTCGTGCGGACGCGGGACTCGCCGCCGCCGTGCGTCGTGGTGAACACGCGCAGGCAGCGCGCCTCGGCCGTCAGTCCGCCGCGCCAGGCGCGCCTGAGCCGCAGCCAGCGGCGAACCGTCACGAACGCCATGGTCAGGGCCATGGCCAGGACGAGACCGGGCACGACGTAGAACAGCACGCTCATGGCGCTCCCCCGAGGTCCGTACGCCGCACCCGTCCGGCCGGCGTGGGAGCAACCTACCCACGCCGGCCGGCCCGGTGTCTCAAGGGAAGCTCAGAACGCCAAGGGAAGCCCAGAACGCCCGGAGCGCCCGGAGCGCCCGGCCGCTCAGAACGTGACGTCCGAGCAGGCGTAGAACGCGTTGCCCGTGTCGGCGACCGTCCAGACCGCGAGGATCACGTGGCGGCCGCTCAGCCCGGCCGGCAGGGTGCCGCTGTGGCTGAGGGTGGACGGCGGGCGCTGTCCGCCGTAGGGGACCGTGAGGAACGGGGTGGTGTTGAGGTCGGCGCGGGCCAGGGCGTGGTTCTGGTTCCAGCCCTGCTTGGTCACGTAGTACTTGAAGTCCGTCGTGGCGTGCATGGCCGTGAACTGCCAGCGGAAGGTGTAGCTCTGCCCGCCGTTGACCTTGGTGGCCGGCCAGGCGCCGCCCGAGGGGGTCCTGGGGCTGTCGAGCTGGCCGAACCGGGTGTTGTTCCCGGAACAGAGCCGTCCGTCGGCGGGCCCGGACGCCGGGAAGCCCTTGGGGCCCTCGACGCTCTGCGGCTCCCACTGGATGTCGCCGCAGTTGGGCACGGTGCCGTTGGCGCAGAGCTTCTGCCGGCTGATGGGGAGGTCGGTGTAGCCGTGGCTGCTGGCGCCGCCGGTGGAGAGCACGAAGGCTCCGGCGGTCGTCAGGCCGAGCACGGCTGCGTACAACTTGGCCTTGGTGCGCATGCTGCCGCTCCTGGAGATGTGGGGGAGGTTCGGTGAGCTGTGCAGGTCTAGACCAAGTCTCAGGTTATGGCCGACCGTTGGCCGTGTCCATATCAAAGACGCGTCCCCACCCCTCACGGACCCGGATCCCCAC
>NZ_POTZ01000375.1 GCF_003236365.1 Streptomyces sp. NTH33 | reverse complement strand
AGATGTGTATAAGAGCCAGGAGCCCCGACGCCCTGCTGCGGCGCGGACACGATCAGTTTCACGCCGAGCGCGCTCAGCGCCTCGGTGACCGGCTGGAAGAACGTCGTACCGCCCGTCGTGCAGTCGCCGCTGCCGCCCGAGGTCACGCCCAGGGCGATGCCCTCGGAGAACAGTGGACCGCCGCTGTCGCCCGACTCGGCGCACACCGTGGTCTGGATCAGGCCGGTGACGGTGCCCTCGGGGTAGTTCACCGTCGCGTTCAGGCCGGTCACCTCGCCGTCGCGCAGCCCGGTGGTGCTGCCGCTGCGGAACACCCGCTGCCCCACGGCCGGATCGGCCGCCCCCGTGATCCGTACGCCGTTGCCGCCGCTGATCGCCACGATGTCGGCGCCCCGGCCGGCGCTGCCGGAGGCGTACTGGACCAGGGAGAAGTCGCCGCCCGGGAAGGACGCCTCGACGGTCCTGCCGAGCTGCCGGCTGCCCTGGTCGTCGGCGAACCAGATGGACCCGGTGGGCCCGCAGTGCCCGGCGGTGAGGATGAAGTCGCTCTGCCCGTCGGTCACGTTGAAGCCGGCCGAGCAGCGCCCGCCGGTCGACAGCATGGGCAGCGCCCCGTTCAGGCGGGTGGTGAAGGCGCCCTTGGCGCGCTGCATGCGCACGAAGCTGCCGATGCCGTCGGCGACCTCGGTCATCCGGGCCCAGTCGGCGGCGGAGACGGTGCTGTCGGCCTGGACGGTCACCCGGTTGGTGCGGTAGTCCATCACCCAGGCCGTGCCGGGCACCCGCGGCGCGGCGCGCAGGGTCGCGGTGGCCGCCTCCAGCTCGTTCATGCTGTGCCGTACGACCTTCGCCTCGGCGCCCGCCCGCCGCACCTCGGCCGCCGCCTTCTCGTCGGTCACGGCGACGACCGGCCGCCCGTCGGCGCCGATCCAGCTGCCCGCCGTACGCGAGGTGCCGAGCCGCGCCACCAGGCCGGCGCCCGTGCCGCCGGCGGACGGCTGCGCCGAGCCGCGTACGGCGGCGGGGGCGCCGGGAGTCTCACCGGCCATCGCCGCCTGCGTGACCATTCCCCCTCCCAGAAGGAGTCCCGCGACGGCCGCCAGCCGTGTCACTCGCCGGACGACCCGTCGTCGTACGTGCTTCATACGTGGCTCCCGAACCCCGAACACACGGTCTCAACACCGCGGGGCCCTCCGGTCCTTGAGCGCCCCTCCTCCATACGTGGCGCGGCACGGACGTGTTCAGCGTGCGGGCGCTCTTCTTCCCGCGCGCCCGGTCAGCAGGCGACCGGCGCCCGGAGCCGGCCCGCGGGTCCCGCCCGGGGCCGTTTGCGGGCGGCCCGGGACGGGCCCAGCTCGGGGCGTCGCCCCGGACGGAGGCCGCATCGACGTAGGGGCGCAGCAGTGCGGTGAGGGCCGGGTCGCCGCGCCCGTTCAGCTCGTCTGAGGCGATCTTGCGGGCGATACCCGCGAGGAAGTCGGCGAGCTGCACCCGAGGATCCTGCCGCGCGGCGACGAGTACCGGGCCGTCCAGCGCGACGCCGCGCTGCCGGGCCGTCCGCAGAAGCCACTCGACGTGGCCGGGGGTGAGCATGTTCTGCCGGTCGTGCACCAGCCGTACATCCTGTCCCGGCGCGCTCCACTGCGCGGCCGTACGGAGGATCGCGGGCAGCAGCGGATCGAGTACGGGGATCAGGGCCGGCCCGGCGGCGACCCGGGCCCGGGCCCAGGCGGTCATCGTGGCGTACGAGTCCGGCCTGGTGGAAGCCGGGCAGTCGGCTGAGAAGGACTGAGTCGCCGCGGTCCACGTGCGCCGCAGCGTGACCGCCGGCGGCCGAGCACGGCAGCCTCCTCGGCACCGGTCCCGCCTGAGCCGCGAGGGCCGCAGCGGCTGACCGACCCGCCCCAAGGCGGGTCACCTGCCGGATGCCGCACGGCAGCCCTTCGCCCGGGGTGTCAGGAGCGGACGGCGGCCACCAGCTCGCCGGTCGTCACCACCCGGGCGAAGCCTCCGCCGTGCAGCGACACGGCACTCGCCCGGGTCAGTTCGTCGGCCGACAGGTGCCGGCCGTTCGGGCCGGTCAGGTCGAAGGTGTGGGTGGCGTCGAGGGCGACCAGCACGTCGTAGCCGAGATTGCCGCCCATGCGGGCGGTGGTCTCCACGCACATGTTGGTCTGGATACCGGCCAGCACGACCTGGGTGATGCCCGCCGCCTTGAACCAGTCGTCAAGGTCGGGGGTGCCGTAGAACGCCGAGTTCACGGACTTCGTGACGAGCAGTTCCGGCCCGCGGCCCTTCCCACGCCTCTCCTCGACGTACTCCTTGAAGTCGTTTCCTTCGTACCCGGTCCGCAACGGCGAGCCGGGCTTGTTCGAGTCGTGCCGTACAAAGACGACCGGCCGATCCGTGTCCTGCCAGGCCGCGATCAGCGAGGCGATGTTCTCGTCTGCGGCCGGATTGTTGCGTGCTCCCCAGAACTCCGACTCGTCGAAGCCCTTCTGCACGTCCACCACTACCAGCGCCGCGTTCTGCGTGATCTCCATGCCCACGATCCTGACGCCCCGAGGGACACGCTCACAGAAGGCGAAAAGACAGCGATCGATGGTTTACTGTCACGATGACCCGACCGGCACCGGCCCACCGCATCGCCCTGCTCGCCTTCCCCGGCATCCGGGCCTTCGACGTCTCGGTGATCACCGAGGTGTGGGGCACGGACCGCACCGACCACGGGGTGCCCGCGTTCGAGCTGCGCCGGGTAGCCGCAGGCCCTGAACCGGTACCGATGCGCGGCGGGCTGGCGCTCACACCGGACCGCACCCTCGCCTGGCTACCCCGTGCCGAGCTGATCCTGGTGCCGGGCCTGGACGACCATGCCACCCCGGCGCCCGAGCCGGTCCTCGCGGCGCTGCGCCGCGCCCATGCCCGGGGCACCACCATCGCCGCGCTGTGCGGCGGCGCGTTCACGCTCGCCCAGGCGGGGCTGCTCGACGGCCGCCGGGCGCTGACCCACTGGGCGCTGACCGATCTGCTGCGGGCACGCCACCCAGAAGTGCGGGTCGAGCCGGACGCCCTGTTCATCGGGGACGGCAATCTGTGGACCTCCGCCGGCACCGCCGCCGGCATCGACCTGTGCCTGCATCTGGTGCGCGCCGCGCACGGCGCGGAGGCAGCCGCGACCATCGCCCGTTCCATGGTCACCGCACCGTTCCGGACCGGAACCCAGGCCCAATTCGTCGAACACCCGATCCTGCACGCCGACCGCGACGTGGACACGCTGGCCGAGGTGCGCGCCTTTGCCCTGACGCATCTCAACGAGCCGCTCACCGTTTCCTCGCTCGCCGCCCGCGCCGGGATGTCACCGCGCTCCTTCGCCCGGCACTTCGCGGCAGTCACCGGAACCACCCCGCTGCGCTGGCTTCTGGACCGCCGCATCGCGGCGGCCCAGAAACTCCTCGAACGCACCGACCTGCCCATGCCCGAGGTCGCCCGCCGGTCCGGTTTCGGCAGCGAGGTCACCATGCGCCAGCACTTCGCATCCCGCCTGGCGACCAGCCCGCGCGCCTACCGCACCTCGTTCGCTGAACAACCGCGCTCTGCACAGGGGCGTTGATTGCGGGCCGGCCACAACACTCCGCCAGGTCAACTCGACCGCGTCCGCTTGCGCGGTCAGTCACATGGCCGCGACAGCCGTGGGCCGGACCCGGTGGCGACGGCTTCGAGCGCGTGGAATCGCACGCCTGTCCGATGTCCAGCTGTGCCGCCCCGGGGGGCTCGCCGTGCCGCACCGGCAGGGGCAAGGTGGCCGTCCAGTACCACACCGCCCGCTTCCGCCTCGTACCCCGACTCGCCAAGGCCCTCGACGTCCCCACCCCCGCCGTGCGCAAGCCGGGCTCGTTCTGGACCGAGCCGCCCCGGCCTGCAAGTGCCGGCGCGGAGCCGGTCGGGTACGCCCGCCTCGAGTGCGCCCGTGCCTCGACCGCCCGGCAGTCCCTGGACGCGCAACTGGACTTCCTCGCCGAAGCCGGGGTCACCCTCGTCGTTCACGAACACGAGTGGCTCGGCCGCGGCATCGAACCGGCCATGCTCGCCGAGGATCTGAAAGCGAGCGACGTGGGCCTGGAACTCCTCCCCGGGCGGGGAGCGCACCACCCAGGCGCGCCATCCCCGCACGGGAACCGGACGGGCATCACACCAGCATCACGTGACGACTCTTAGACTGCCGCGCATGGACGACACCCTGGTGGAGCGCCTCGGGGCCGGGAAGTACCTGCTGGTCACCACCTACCGAAGGAACGGCACGCCGGTCGCCACCCCGGTGTGGGTGGTGCGCGACGGTGCCGCGCTCGGCGTGTGGACGGCCGCCGACTCCGGGAAGGTCAAGCGGATCCGCAACCGCGCCGACGTCCTCGTCGGTCCCTGCGACCTGCGCGGCAACCCCACCGGAGAACAGGTGGCGGCGACGGCGAGGATCTGCGATCCGGCCACCACCGCCCGTTACCGCGATCTCATCGCCCGCAAGTACGGCGTGCTCGGCCGCCTCACCCTGCTGGGCAGCCGGCTGCGCCGCGGGGTGGACGGCACCGTCGGGATCCGGGTGACCGTCTGACCCGGACGGCGGGAAAGACGCCCGTACGGCCGGCGCCCGGCGTGGCAGCCGCCGTCCGGCGTACCCGCTGGGTTAACCTGCGGGCGCTGCCGACACGACGGGGCTGGTGCGGTGAAGGGGATCTGGGCCACGGGCCGCAGTATCGGACAGTGGCTCGCCGGTCATGCCGGCTGGTGTCTGGCCGTCTCCGTGACCGCGCACGTCCTCGCCGTCGTCACCCACCCGACGCACCCGCTGGACCTGCGCGTCTACCGCGAGGCCGCACCGCACGTGCTCTCCGGGAGCCTGTACGACTACGTGCTGTGGACCACTCCGCCCATTCCCCGGCTCCCGTTCACCTACCCGCCCTTCGCCGCACTGCTGTTCCTGCCGCTGTCCCGCCTTCCGTGGACGGTGCTGGTCGCGCTCTGGCAGACGCTCTCCGTGGCGGCCCTGCTCGTCGTCGCCGTGTGCGCGGTGCGGCTGCTGGGCCCGCGCCCCGGTGCCGTCCGGGTACGGGAGCGCGCCCTGCTCTGGGCCGCCGCCGGGCTGTGGCTGGAACCCGTGCGGCACACCCTCGACCTGGGCCAGGTCAACCTGCTCCTGGGCGCCGTCGTCCTGTGGGGCCTGGCCGTGCCGCGCGCGGCGGTGGGCCGGGGAGCGGGCGTGGGGCTGGCGGCGTCGGTGAAACTGACCCCGGCCGTCGGCGGACTGTACCTGCTGGCGACCCGGCAGTGGCGGGCGGCGGTGTGGGCCGTCGCGACCGCCGTCACCGCGGCGGCCCTGGCCTGGTGCGTCGCCCCGCGCGAGTCGGCGCGCTACTGGTCGGTGCTCGTCACGGAGACCCGGCGCGTCGGCCCGGCCTGGTCGGTGCGCAACCAGTCCCTGCGCGGGGCGCTCAGCAGACTGCTCGGCCAGGACACCGCCGCGTTCCTGGCCTACGGGGCGGCGCTCGCCCTGGTGACGGTGGCGGCGGTCTGGGCCGTGCGCGCGGCGGTGCGGCGGCACGACCTGCTCGGCGTCCTCGTGACCGTGGAGCTGTACGGGCTGCTGGTGTCCCCCGTGTCCTGGAGCCACCACTGGATCTGGTGCCTGCCCGCCATGATCTGGCTGGCCCACGGCCCCCTCGGGCGGCGTCCGCTCAGCCGGATCACGCTCGCCGTGTGGGCGCTGGTGACGGTCACCCGGGTGGTGCCGTCCCTGATCCGCGCCGAGAGCCGGCAGGCGGTGCACCCCGATGCCTACCCGGCGTCGCTCGCCTGGCCCGGTTGCGTCTACGCCGTGTGCGCGGTGCTGACGCTGGTCGCGGTCGCGTGGGGACCCGCGGGGCACGAGCGGCCGGCCGCCGCTTCCGGCGCCGTGCCGGAGCAGAGCCTGGCGGACGGCTCCCTCGGGCGCCGGCTCGGTTGACGGCCCGTCAGGTCCAGGCGCGGTAGGGCTCGCCGACCAGCTGGAAGACGGGTTCGCCGCGCACCGGGTCCTTCGCCGTGGACAGCCGGACCCGGTCGCCGCCGTGGATGCCGATGAGCGGGCCCATGACCCGGCCGCGTACGACGAAGCCCTCGCTCATCTCGATCAGCGACACGTTCCGCGCGGCGGGGGTGTTGCGGTGCACCACCGTGGAGTGGCGGACCGTGCCGACGCCCTCGCTGCGCTCGGTCCGCAGCTCGCTGCCCCGGCAGACCGGGCACAGCAGCCGGTGGTACACGGCGGTGCCGCACCAGGTGCAGCGCTGGAAGTACAGGGCCTCGGAGGTGTGGGACCCGGGCTCGAGAAGGCCGGTCGCGGAGCCGGCCGCCGGACGAACGGCGTTTCCTGACTGGTGGTACACGCTGGTCAACTCCCTGCGCTCGGCCGGAAATCCCGCGTGCGCGGCGCACCTTGCACGCGTGTGCGCGGTCTCCGTACCACCGTGCACGGCCTCAGAGTATGGCACTCAGTGCCATAGGTAAAGATGTTCGACGGCTCTGAATTACTGTCAGTTTTGGCAAGGTTGACTTCCGTGTCGATGCGGGGGAGTCAAGGGCAGGAATACGGCTACTGGAAGGGGTGTGAATGGCACTCAGTGCCGTCCGTGGTGGGCGCCAAGTGCGGTGGGACCGACGGAACACCTGGCGCAGTAACCTTCCTGCATCCTTGCCGCCCCTCCGCTCACCGCCCCGCGCGCCGGGTACGCCAGGTCGGTGACGTAG
>NZ_POTZ01000374.1 GCF_003236365.1 Streptomyces sp. NTH33 | reverse complement strand
CCCGCGGGGCACCCCCATGCCCTGACGCGCCTCCCGCAGGACACCCCGGTCCGCACTCCTCCAAGGAGCACTCCGTGAACCAGCATGCCGAGACCCGCCCTCCGCACGGCACGGTCAGCCTCGCCCAGTCCTCCCCCACCGCCGGCACCTTCCGCGACCACGGCGGCGCGCTGGAGTGGAGCGGCCGCCAGGAGACCGTGCGCATCGAGCCGTGGGGCCCGGACGCGGTCCGGGTGCGTGCCCGGCTCGGCGGCCCGGTCCTGGACGGCCTGCCCGGCGCGCTCCTCCCGGACGCCCCGGCCACCGGGAGCACCGTCAGGATCGAGAACGGCCGGGGACGCCTGACCGTCGGCGCGCTCACGGTCGACATGAACGCCGAGGGCCTGATCCGCTTCCTGCGCACGGACGGCCTCTCCGAGCTGCTCGCCGAGGAACGCGCCCACTTCTGGTGGCCCGGCCCCCGCCTCTACACCGCCGTCGGCAACGGCCACCACCGCCTGGAGCAGCGCTTCTCCGCCTACGACGACGAGAAGCTGTACGGCCTCGGCCAGCACCAGCACGGCCGGCTCGACCAGAAGGGCCTGGTCCTGGACCTGGTCCAGCGCAACGCCGAGGTGACCATCCCCGTGCTCACCTCCAGCCGCGGCTACACCCTGCTGTGGAACAACCCGGCCATCGGCCGCGTGGAGCTGGCCGGCAACGGCACCCGCTGGGTGGCGGACTCCGCCCGCCAGATCGACTACTGGATCACCGCGGGCACCCCGGCCGACGCCCAGCGCCGCTACAGCGCGGTGACCGGCCGCACGCCCATGCTGCCCGAGTGGGCGGCCGGCTTCTGGCAGTGCAAGCTGCGCTACCGCACCCAGGACGAACTCCTCGCCGTGGCGAGGGAGTACAGGCGCCGGAACCTGCCCGTCGACGCGATCGTCTGCGACTTCTTCCACTGGACGCACCTGGGCGAGTGGAAGTTCGACCCCAAGGAGTGGCCGGACCCGGCGTCGATGGTGCGCGAACTGGACGAGCTCGGCATCAAGTTGGTGGTGAGCGTCTGGCCCTCGGTGTCCCCGCTGTCGGAGAACCACCCGGTGATGGACCAGCGCGGCTACTTCATCGGCACCCAGTACGGCCCGATGGCGCACGCGGACTGGCCGGACAAGGAGGTCGCCGCCACCGTCCAGGTGGCCTTCTACGACGCCACCCACCCCGACGCGCGCGCGTTCGTGTGGTCCAGGATCAAGGAGAACTACCTGGACCCGTACGGCATCACCGCCTTCTGGCTGGACGCCTGCGAGCCGGAGCTGAAGCCGGGCTTCGCCGAGAACCTGCGCTACTGGGCGGGCCCCGGCCTGGAGGTCGGCAACCTCTACCCGGCCGAGAACTCCCGCACCTTCGACGAGGGTCTGCGCGCCGCCGGCGTGGACGAGGTGATCACCCTCAACCGCTCGGCCTGGGCGGGCAGTCAGCGCCACGGCGCCGCCCTGTGGTCCGGTGACATCGGCACCGACTTCGCCACCCTGCGCCGCCAGATCGCGGCCGGCCTGAACACCGCCCTGTCCGGCATCCCCTGGTGGAACACCGACATCGGCGGCTTCCACGGCGGCGACCCGGACGACCCGGCGTACCGGGAGGTGCTGGTCCGCTGGTTCCAGTTCGGCGCGCTGTCGCCGCTGATGCGCCTGCACGGCTTCCGTCACCCGGGCATGCCGCTGGGCCCGGAGATGACCGGCGGCCCCAACGAGGTCTGGTCCTACGGCGACGAGGCGTACCCGGTGCTGGAGAAGTACCTGCGGTTGCGCGAGCGCCTGAAGCCCTACGTCCTTCAGGTCATGCGGGAGGCCCACGAGGAGGGGCTGCCGGTGATGCGGCCGCTGTTCCTGGAGTTCCCCGGGGACCAGACGGCGTGGACGGTGGACGACGCCTACCTCCTCGGCCGTGACCTGCTGGTGGCCCCGGTGCTGACGGCCGGCGCGACGGCCCGGACCACCCACCTCCCGGCGGGCGCCCGCTGGACCGACGCGTGGACGGGCCGGACGTACGAGGGCGGTACGGCCGTGACGGTCGACGCCCCCCTGGACCGCATCCCGCTGTTCCTGCGGGACGGGGTTGAGCTGCCGATCGCCGGGTAGCCCGGCCCTGACGCGGACGTGCGGCCGGTCCCATAGGGGAGGGACCGGCCGCACGCTCATGCGGACGCCGGGCTCAGCCGCCGCTGACGGTCAGATTGTTGGTGGTGAAGTCCAGTCCGCCCGAGGACGACGTGATCTCGTAGCCGAACTGCACGTCGCCGATGGTCACGTTGCCGAACCAGCCCTTGGTGTCCTTGATCCACTTCAGGATCGGCAGGATGTTGACGGTGCCCGAGGCGGAGTTGGAGCTCCGGATGAACGAGAAGACCTCGTTCGAGCCGTTGTTGCCCTTGTAGACGGACCAGGTCGAGCCGCCCAGGGTGACGCTGCCCTGCGAGGTGCCGAGCGGGCCGACGGCTCCGGTCTTGTTGACCCAGAGCATGATCTCGTACTTGTAGGCGGTGTCCCAGATGTCGTACGACGTGTTGTACGCGCCGGAGGACGGGACGGTGACGTTGTAGGTGCTGGTGAGCGAGGAGAGCGAGGCGATCGGCTTGTTGATCACCTTCTTGGCGTTGGGGTAGGACTTGATGCCGCCGGTGTTGGGGTGGTTGGCCCAGACACCCCAGTTGGTGCCGGAGTTGGCCCAGATGCACTGGCTGCCGGTGCCGGAGCCCCAGATGTTGTTGTAGAGGGTGTAGCCGTTCAGCGTGGTGTTGCCCCACTGGTCGCAGGAGTTCCAGACGGCGGCCTGGGCGGGGGCGGAGGCGAGGCCGACGGTGGCGCCGAGCACGAGGGCGGGGGCGAGCAGGGCCTTGGAGAGCCTGCTCAGGGTGCGTGTTGCCATGGTGGTGTCCCTTCCATGGGTGGGGGGAATTGCGAGGGGCACCACGCCCTCAGGTGGAGGACGCGGTCTTCTCCGGCCACCAGGTCGAGCGGCCGGGTGCCGGAGGAAGTCCTCAGTTCGATACGCAGGGTGCGGGTGGGGCGCAGGAGTGCCGTGGCCGTGCCGTTGCTCCAGGAGAGGTCGAGTCCGGCCCCGAACCGGGTGCGGACGCCGCGCAGTTCGCCCTCCGGATACACCGCCGGAAGCGCGGGGAGCAGGACCAGCCGGTCCGGAGTCGACCGCACCAGCGTCTCGATCAGCACGGCGGGCAGGGTGTGCGCGGCGTCCGCGTTGTAGACGTTCCGGTTCGGGTAGTGGGCGCTCATCAGGGAGGCGTGGAAGAAGTCGCCGCCCAGCACGTGGGCGAGTGCCCGGGCGACGCGTTCGCCGTCCCCGAGCCTGGCCGCGATCAGGGCGTGGTGGAGGTGGCCGTGGGCCGAGTCGTTCTCCGCGCCGCGCAGTGCGAGGGCGCGGTGGGCGGCGGCGGCCAGGTCCGGGGTGTCGTGGGGGTCGATCTCGTCGAGCGGCCAGACGGCGTAGAGGTGGCTGAGGTGGCGGTGGTCGTAGGTGTCGTCCAGGCCGGGCCACGCCCATTCGGCGAGGGCGCCGTCGGCGTTGGTGCGGTGCGGCGGGAGGCGGTCGGCGAGGGCCTGCCAGCGCCCGGCCTCGGGCGTGCCGGGGTGGTACGCGGCGGCCGCGCGCAGGGCGTGCCGGGCGGCGGAGAGGTCCATGGCCGCGTTCAGCGCGCCCCAGCTCCCGTTCGCGGGGCGGTTCTCGGGCGAGTAGGAGGGGACGACCACGAGGTGGCCGCGGGCGTCCGTGCGGGTGAGGAAGTCCTCGTAGAACCGGGCGGCCTCGGCGAGGGCGACGGCGGTGCGCGGGTCCTGTGCGCCGCGTGTCTCGTCGTGGTCGACGAGCGGCTTGAGGAGCCAGTCGGCGCCGGCGGTCCACAGGTGCAGGGGGTACTCACGGCTGAAGTGGTAGGTGCGGCCGGACTCGCCGTCGGTGTGCGCGGGCGCGACGGCGCCCCGGGTGCCGAAGATCGCGCGGGCGTTCTCCCGCCAGTCGGGGAGTTGTGCCCGGACGAGCCGGGCAAGCGCCTCGCCGACCTCGGGGAGGGCGGCCGCGGCGGCGGAGGCGGTCTGGAGGTTGAGGTTGGCGTCCGTGGTGAACGCGCCGGACCAGGCCGTGTCCCAGTCGCCGGTCCACAGTCCGGTGAGCCGGGGCGGGAGGAGGCCGCTGGAGGAGAGCAGGTGGTAGCGGCCGGCCGCGAACAGCCGCTCCAGCAGGGCCGTGCTGCGGGGACGCTTCAGCAACTCCGATCCCGGCAGGGCGCGTTCGGCCGGCTCGCCGTGCAGGTCGAGGGTGACGCGGTGGTAGGCGGTGCGGTGCAGGGGCAGATGGCGGTCGAGGAGGTCGTCGTACGTCCGCTCGGCGAGCAGGTCGCGCAGGGCCCGTGCCTCGGCGGTCACGTCCCGCTCCCCGGTGTGCCGCCGCACCCGGGTGAGCAGCAGGACCGAGTCGGCGCCTGCGATGTGCACGCCGGGCGGGGCGAGTTCCGTGGTGCCGCCGGTGACGGCGATCAGGGTCACGCCGGTGTAGGCGCGGTCGCTGCCGGGGTAGCGGGCGCGCAGGCTCAGTACGGCGCCCTCGGCGGTCAGCAGCGCCCCGTGGTCGACGCCCAGGCCGGCCGGGGCGCCGGGCAGCCGGTGGTCCAGGCGGATGTCCAGCGTGAGGCCGGGCGCGGTGACGTGCTGGACGATCACGTCGTCGGCGCGGGAGACGAAGACGCGGCTGCTCCGGTCCGCGCACACGGCCGTGGCCTCGCCGGTGGAGAAGTCCACGCGGCGGCGGTAGGAGTGCCAGGTGCCGGATGGACGCCGCAGCCGGATCCGGAAGGCCGGGTGGAAGGGCTGCACCCACTGCAGCGGACGGCCGTCCGTGAAGGACTCGGCGGCCGTGAGCTCCCCGGCGAGCAACCGGTCCTGCACGGCGGTCAGTTCACCGGCCAGGTGCGGGGGCCGGGCGTGTTCGCCGCCGTTGGGGCGTACGAGGGTGTGGTGGGTGACGATGACACGGTCGTCGTTCGGATCGCCGAACACGAGGGCGCCGTGGTGGCCGTTGCCGCTGAGGAAGGCGTCCTCCCAGCGGGCGGCCGGGAGCGGCTCCCAGGTTCCGTGCCGCAGTCCGTCGCTCATGGCTTCAGCACCGCCACTCCGTAGCGCCCGAGCGTGGTACGGCCGGTCACGGCCGCCCCGGTGAGCAGGTCCCGGTGGGTGCCCGGCACGTCGACGGTCACCGGCTCACGCCCGTGGTTGAGCAGGAACAGCA
The DNA here is from genome assembly GCF_003236365.1 of Streptomyces sp. NTH33. GTDB lineage: Bacteria > Actinomycetota > Actinomycetes > Streptomycetales > Streptomycetaceae > Streptomyces. The sequence goes on along the minus strand of NZ_POTZ01000374.1, from coordinate 1,563 downwards.
GCTCGCCGCGCCGGACGGCCTCGACCCCGGCGGGCAGTTTGTCCAGCGGCGGGTGGACTCCGGCGCCGGCGGCGACGCGGGCGAGCAGGGCGCGCAGCGCCCCGGGCTCCGGGAGCGTGGAGACGTACCAGGCGCGGCCCCGGCGCAGTACGGCGGGCAGTCCGTCGAGCTCACCGCCCTGGTAGGGGACGGTCTCGTCGGCGGTGCCGGCGGCCTCGATCTCCTCCGACCACAGCGTCCCGCGCAGGCCGCCCCCGCACGCGACGGTCTCCCCCGGCTCCAGCGGCCACCACTCGTGCAGCGTGCGGATGCCGAACAGCCCGCGCAGCCGGGCGTCCATGCCGCCGGGTCGGATGCGGTCGTCCTCGTCGGCGATCCCGGTGAGGAAGCCGCACACGAGGGTGCCGCCGCCGGAGACGTACGCCAGGAGGTTGTCGATCGCCGCGTCGGTGAGCAGGTGGAGCTGGGGGACGACGACGAGCCGGTAGGCGGTGAGGTCGTGCTCGGGGTGGGCGAAGTCGGCGGTGAGGTGGGCCTCCCAGAGGGCGCGGTGCCAGGCGCGCAGTACGTCCGGGTAGCCGACGTGCGCGGAGGGGCGGCCGTCCTGGTCGCCGGCCCACCAGGAGTGCCAGTCGTGGAGGACGGCGGCGCCGGCGGTGAGGCGGGTGCCCGCCACCTCGCCGCCGATCTTCCGCAGTTCGGCGCCGATCCGCTTGATCTCCTGGAACGTGCGGCCCCTCTCCCCCGCGTGGCCGACCATCCCGGAGTGGAACTTCTCGGCGCCCTGCCGGGACTGGCGCCACTGGAAGTAGCAGACGGCGTCGGCGCCGCGCGCCACGGCCTGCAGGGACCACAGGCGGCCCAGGCCGCGGGGTTTGGGGTGGTTGACGCCGCGCCAGTTGACGGGTCCGGCGGCCTGTTCCATGAGCATCCAGGGACCGCGGGCCTGGGAGCGGGTGAGGTCCTGGACGAGGGCGCCGTACTGGGCGCCGAGGGGGTCGCGCGGGTCGGGGTAGAGGTCGACGGAGACGACGTCCTCCTCCTCGGCCCAGCGCCAGCCGTCCTGTCCGGACCACAGCGGCATGAAGTTGGTGGTCACCGGGGTGTGCGGGGTGTGCCGGCGGACGATGTCGCGCTCGGCGAGGAAGCACTCCAGGAGCGCGTCGGAGGTGAAGCGGCGGAAGTCCAGCACCTGGGCGGGGTTCTTCAGGTAGTGGGCGCGGCGCGGGGGCAGGATGCCGTCCCAGCTGTCGTAGCCCTGGCTCCAGAAGGCGGTGCCCCAGGCGGTGTTGAGGGCGTCGAGGGTGCCGTACCTGTCGCGCAGCCAGCGGCGGAAGGCGGCGGCGGCCTCGTCGCCGTGGTCGTAGGTGCAGTACTCGTTGTTGATGTGCCACATCGTGAGGGCGGGGTGGCCGGCGTAGCGGGCGGCCAGGTCCTCGGTGATGGCGGCGGCGTAGCGGCGGTAGGTGGCGCTGGAGTGCGAGAAGTGCTGGCGGCCGCCCCACCACTCGGTGCGGCCGTCCTCGTCGCGGGGCAGGGTGTCGGGGTGCAGCCGGCCCATCC
>NZ_POTZ01000373.1 GCF_003236365.1 Streptomyces sp. NTH33 | reverse complement strand
GGACTGGTACCTCCCGCCGGAGCTGTGGCCTTCCCTGTTCGACCGCAGCGGCAACGTGGGCCCGACGGTGTGGTGGGACGGCCGGGTGATCGGCGCCTGGGCCCAGCGCCCCGACGGCGAGATCGTCTGGCGGATCCTGGACCGGGAGGGGGTGGGCGCGGAGGCGGAGACGGCGATCGCCCGGCAGGCGGAGAGCCTGCGGAGCCTGCTGGGCCCGACGAGGGTCACACCGCGCTTCCGGACACCGCTGGAGAAGGAGTTGGCGGCATAGGACAGGACTCACCGGGCACCCCGCGCCCGCGGGGCACCCGGCGGTTCCGGCTCAGCGCGAGTACCGCATCAGCGCCCGCACCATGTGGCACGTCGTGTCCGACGGCGGGTGGATACCGATGAGTTCCGCGGTGCTGCGGATCGTCTCGTCGCGGGCCTGGTGCGGCAGGTAGACGCCCGAGTCGAGCAGGGCGATGGCGAGGCGCATCGCCTTCAGGCGGCGGTTGTGGGTGACGTACCACTCGCGCGGACGCCCGGCCGGCAACGGCCGCTTGTGCACGGGCTCGTAGGGCAGGTCGAGCAGGACGGGACGCTTCGCGGTGGACTGGGTCGGCAGCGGCTTCGGCTTCAGTGCGGTAGCGGGCACAGGCATCCTCCTGTCCGGTGGGAGCGCCGTGGAAGGCTTCCCGCGGCGCTCTCGAACACTGCTTCCAGTTTACTGCCCGGCGCTGACATCAGGGGGTCCACGGAGCCCGTGAATATGCAGGTCGGACGACTGATTGGCGTCCTGTCACAGCTGCTTCGCACGAGGTGCGCGAGGCGCCAGAAATTCGAACAGGCCGTTCCGTCGGAGCCGTGTGCGGGCGGCGGCGGGGGCGTCCGGTGGACACCTGTGGATACCTTGGACGCATGGAGATCTGGATCAATCCGGCCTGTTCCAAGTGCCGCAGCGCGATCAGCCTGCTCGACGCCGAGGGCGCCGACTACACCGTCCGCCGCTACCTGGAGGACGTGCCGACCGAGGACGAGATCCGGGAGGTGCTCGACCGCCTCGGGCTGGAGCCGTGGGACATCACCCGGACGCAGGAGGCCATCGCGAAGGAGCTCGGGGTGCGGCAGTGGCCGCGGGACGCCGGTGCGCGTGACCGCTGGATCGCGGCGCTGGCCGAACACCCCAAGCTGATCCAGCGGCCGATCATCACCGCCGACGACGGCACGGCGGTGGTGGCGCGGACGGAGGAGGCGGTGCGGGACGCGCTCGGGCGGAAGTGAGCCCTCGCCGACCCGGCTGTGACGCAGGTTACGCCGGCCGGCTCCCGCGACCGCTGAGCAACCTCGTCCGGCATCTCGTACCTAGCGGCGTACGCTCCCCTACCTCTTGGAGGAGGCGCGCATGTCGCGCAGGAGAACTCTCAGCACGAAGAAGAAGGTCGCGCTGCTGGTCAGCGCCGCGGCGGTGGCGGGAGGCGGGGCCTTCGCCCTGGCGGCCACGTCCAACGCCGCGCAGCCGGACGGCCCGCGGACCCTGTCCGCCGGTGACTCGGTGGTCTGTCAGGGGCTCGCCACCGCACTCGGCAACAACCAGAAGTTCATCGAGGACCAACGCGCCAACCCGGACGCGCAGTCCGAGGCGCGGATCGCCAACCGCGAGGCGGTCATCGAGGAGATCAAGCGCAAGCAGGCCGCGTCCGGGTGCACGGCGGGGGAGTCGGCTCAGGGCTCCCAGGCCGGGCAGCAGGGCGGTCAGCAGGCCGGCCAGCAGGCGGGTGGACAGGCCGGTCAGCCGGACGGTGGCGGTCAGCAGGCCGGCGACGCCGGGAACGCGGGCGGTGGCGCCGCGGCGTCCGGCCAGCAGGTGTGCCAGGGCTCCACCGTCACCCTCTCGGGCGAGGGCGGTGCGCCTGCGGCGTCCAGCAACCAGTTCCCGGCGGGTACGACGCTGAAGGTCACCAACCTGGACAACGACAAGTCCACCACGGTGAAGGTCACGTCCGTCTCCGGCAGCTGCGTCCTGCTCAACGACGCGGCCTTCGAGGAGGTCCGCGAGCCCGGCAAGTTCCTGATCCGCCGCGCGCTGATCGAAAAGGTGGGCTGACGCCCGCCCCGAACTCTGCCCTCGGCAGAGTTCGGTTCCGTCCCACGACCGCGCAGGGCACAGTCACCGGCATGAGACTTCTGATGCTGGGTGGTACGGAGTTCGTGGGACGGGCCGTGGCCGAGGCGGCCCTCCGGCGCGGCTGGGAGGTGACCGTCTTCCACCGGGGACGGCACGAACCTCCGGCCGGGGTGCGGTCGTCGCACGGCGACCGCACCGCCGCCGAGGGGCTCGCGGCGCTCACGGACGGCGAGTGGGACGCCGTCGTCGACACCTGGTCGGCCGCGCCCCGCGCGGTCCGGGACGCGGCGCGGCTGCTGCGGGACCGCGCCGGGCGGTACGTGTACGTGTCGAGCTGCTCGGTGTACGCCTGGGCCCCACCCGCCGACTACACCGAACAGGCGCCTCTGGTCGAGGGCGCACGGCCCGACGCGGACGCCACCGACTACCTCCGGGACAAGCGGGGTGGCGAGCTGGCGGCGGTGGAGGCCTTCGGGACGGACCGCTCGGTGCTCGTCCGGGCCGGGCTGATCCTCGGGCCGTACGAGAACGTCGGCCGGCTGCCGTGGTGGCTGACCCGGATCGCCCGCGGCGGCCCGGTCCTCGCGCCCGGGCCGCGCGACCTGCCTCTGCAGTACGTCGACGCCCGCGACCTCGCCGCGTGGATCCTCGGCGCGGTGGAGCGGGAGCTGAACGGTCCGTACAACCTGCTGAGCCCGCAGGGCCACACGACCATGGGCGAGTTCCTGGACGCCTGCGTACGGGCCACCGGCGCGGACGCCGACCTGCGCTGGACCGCACCGGACACGATCCTGGCCGCCGGCATCGAACCGTGGACCCAGCTCCCTGTCTGGGTACCGCCGGCCGGCGAGGCCCACAACGCCCTGCACCGTGCCGACGTCTCCCGGGCCCTCGCCACCGGCCTTCACTGCCGCCCCGTCACCGAAACGGTCACCGACACCTGGACGTGGCTGCAGGACATCGGCGGCACGGCACCGCAGCGCCCGGACCGGACCCTCAAGGGGCTCGATCCGGCGCTGGAGGCGAGGGTGCTCGGAGCCTCCGGCCGCTGACCACTTCAGGTGAGGCAGGAGCAACTGACCGTGTAGAAGCGGCAGTTGAAACGCGTTCGGCCCAAGAAACCCGTATCAATTCGCGAGTCGGCTGAACACTCCCGGGACCGCGTCCGTATGGAAGGGAGCCGCTTCACTCCTGTCGGGCGCCTCGATGCTGCCCCGCAAGGAAGTCAGAGGAGTTCCATGGGACGCAACACACGAAAACGCCGTATGCCGCTGGCCACCAAGGTCATAGCCGGGACGGCGGCCCTAGCGCTCGGTGGGGGCGGGCTGGTCTGGGCGAACTACTACGCTTCCGCGCACGAGTCGAAGAACAACGCGTGGGGCAACCAGACGAAGGCCGCGAGCGCGCAGGTCGCGACGATCTCGTGCCCGGACATCGGCCAGAAGCTCACCGACGTGCCGCAGCAGGCCCGTGGGGAGGTCGACGGCGAGCTCGCCACGCTCGACCGCCAGATCACCGACGCCTACCAGCGTCTGGCGACCACACGGGACGCCCAGGCCAGGGACGCGAGTTTCGTCCAGAACTCCATTCTGGGCCCGCTGAAGGACCGGCGGAAGGTGATCATCGACCGGATCAAGCTGGAGATCAACCGGGCGGGTGGCAACGCCCCCGGCGACCTGGACAACCTCGCCAACTGCACCGGCACCCCCGCGGACCAGACGACCGCGGGCGGCGGCCAGGACGGCCAGGACGGCCAGGACGGCCAGAACAACGACGGTCAGCAGGGCGGCCAGGACAACGGTGGCCAGGACAACGACGGTCAGCAGGGCGACAACGGCCAGGGAGGCATCGGCGGTCAGGCCGGCAACGGCCCGGTCGCGGCGGACTTCGTCGACATCACCACGGTCCAGCCCAACGTCCCGCCGAAGCCGCGCAAGAACCGCAACGCCTCGACCGGTTCGTTCACCACGCGCTGCGGTGTGAACGCCAACGGGAACCACAACACCGACAACGTGATCGTGGCGCCCGGCGTGAAGAACGGCGCGCACCACCTGCACGACTACGTCGGCAACCAGAAGATCGACGCGTTCGCCAGCAACGACACGTTCCTGCAGGGCGGCACCAGCTGCCAGAACAAGAACGACCTGTCGTCGTACTACTGGCCGGTGGTCCGCGTCCAGGACGGCTCGCAGGCCTTCGACCAGGACGCGGACGGCGGTGGCAAGGAGGGCAACGTCGGCCGGATCCTGAAGCCGCTCCAGGCCCAGATCAAGTACGTCGGCAGCCCGACCGGCAAGGTCGTCCCGATGCCGCAGTTCCTGCGCATCATCACCGGTGACGCCAAGACCACGACCAACGGTCTGGCGAACGCCAACGCGCACTGGAGCTGCACCGGCTTCGAGAACAAGGTCCAGCTGACGGAGCAGTACCCGATCTGTCCGCAGGGCAGCAGGATGGTCCGTACGTTCGCCTTCCAGAGCTGCTGGGACGGGCAGAACACCGACAGTGCCAACCACCGTACGCACATCGACTTCGCCGACGCCAATGGCAATTGCAAGAACGGCTTCAAGCGGATCCCGCAGCTGACGATGCGCCTGGTCTACGACGTGCCGCGGCCGACGATCGAGAACGGTGCGGTGAAGAACGCGTACGCGGTGGACGGCTTCCCGGAGCAGCTCCACAAGGCGCACACCGACCACGACGACTTCATCAACATCACCAAGGGCGGCCTGGCGAACAAGATCGCCAACTGCATCAACTCGGGCCGGAACTGCCAGTGACGCGACCGGGCCGGTGACCCGGTGAAGAAGGCCGGCGGCGGGAGATCCCGCCGCCGGCCTTCGCCGTGTGCGCGCCCCGCGCGCGGGACTCAGCCGCCGTGGGCGCTGTGGTCGGTGCCGACCTCCACGTCGCCGCCGAGGGTGCCGCGCAACGCGGTGACCACGCTGTTGTCGCCGACGGCGACCCACTTGCGGCCGACGAGGTAGAAGCCGCCGTAGTCCTTGGCGTCGTTCATCCACTCGCGCTGGCCGCGGTCGGTGGAGAAGGTGGCGAGGACGAACTTGCCGCTGGCGTTGGTGCAGATCGCCTGCCGGATCGTGTCGGCGTCGGTCTGCATGTCCGGCTCGCACTTCACCTCGGCGGCCAGGCTCTCCAGGCTGCCGGTCGCCGTCGGCGGCACCTTCGCCTCCCCGCCGCTCCCGGAGCCGCACCCCGCCAGCGCCAGCACCGCCGCGGCCCCGGCCACCGCGAGCATCGGTCGGGTCACCCTCATCTGTTCCTCCGGTCGCTTCCGGCCCTCGGTTCCCACCGGCACGCCCGACGAGCATGCCGCACAGACCCCCGCGCGGGGGCCACCCTCCGATACGGCCCAAAGGCGCCCAGCACTCAATGCGGTGGCCCGCGACGGCACGCGCGTGCGAAGGTGATCCGGTGAACCAGGACTGGGAAGACCGTGTGGCCGCCGCCTGGGCCCGCTTCGACGACTGCTCCGAGGACGAGGCCCCCGCGTTCCGGGCGGTGATCGACGCCCTTGCCGCCGAGCTGCCGGACGGCAGCCCGCTCGGCCCGTTCGAGCGGGCCTGCGCCTGGGACTCCACCGGCCGCTCGGACCTGGCGGTGCCGCTGTACCGGGAGGCGCTGGCCCGCGGGCTGAGCGGTTACCGGGGCCGCCGGGCGAAGATCCAGCTGGCCAGCTCGCTGCGGAACATCGGGGAGCCGGAGGAGGGCGTCAAACTGCTCACGCCCGAACTGGACGCGCCGTCGGACGAGCTGGACGACGCGGTCCGGGCGTGCCTGGCCCTGTGCCTGTCCGGTCTCGGCCGCGACCGCGAGGGGCTCTCCCTCGTGCTCGGCGCCCTCGCACCCCATCTGCCCCGGTACCAGCGGTCGATGGCGAACTACGCCCGGCTGCTGACCGAGCCGGAGGACTGAGTCCACGGGGCGGCGGTGACCAACGGGCGTCCCGCTCGTTTGGCTGGGCGTGCAGTCACAGGATGTCGCCCCGCACCACTCGTCCTCCTCCGGGCCGGTCGTCGACGTCGAGCGGGCCGAGGCCGCGCTCGTCGAGCACTACCCGCGGCTGGTCCGGCTCGCGTACCTGGTGCTGCCGCCGGGGCTCGGGCGGCAGCGGCGGGTGCTGAGCGCGCACGCGCTCGTGCAGCGGGCGCTGCCGCGCGGGCGGTCGGCGTCCGGGGCCCCGGTCCACCCGGGCGGCCGCGAGACCGACCCGGGGTACGCCTTCGTACGGCTCCAGGTGCTGCGTACGGCGCTGGAGGCGGGCCGGCCGCTGAGGCGTACGGTGTGGCCCAAACGCGCCCAACTGCCGCCGCTGCTGCCCACGGTGTGGGGTCTGCGGCTGTTCCCGCGCTCGGGCGGCGCCGACGAACTCGCCCTGGACCAGCGGCTGGCGTCCCTGTCCGGGCCGGCCCGCGCCGCCTATGCGCTGCGCGGCCTGGAACGGCTCCCGGACCCCGTGGTGCACGAACTGTTGACGGCCGCGGGCGTGACCGACCCCGGCGCCGCGCTGCGCCAGGCCGACCATGTGCCCGGCCACTACGCGCTGCTGGAGTCCCCCGAGTTCGACCCCTGCTCGCTGCAGGCCCGCCCCACCGACCTGATGCGGCGCAGGCAGCACAGCAGGGCCGCGCTCGCCGGCGTCGCGGCCCTCGCCGTGTGCGGCACCCTCGTCGCCCTGCCCCACGGCGGCTGGGGCCCCGACGGCGCCGCCGCCCCGGTGTACGC
>NZ_POTZ01000372.1 GCF_003236365.1 Streptomyces sp. NTH33 | reverse complement strand
GCCCGGCCCCCCGGACCGCCGATCTCCGACTGGATCGCGCTCGCCATGATCCCGAAGAAGGGGTCGGCTATGTCGTTGACCAGGATGCCGACCAGGTCGGAGGTGGCCGCGGCGAGCGCGCTCGCCGGGCCGTTGAGGACGTAGTCCAGCTCGTCGACCGCCTTCAGCACCCGCTCCCGGGTGGAGGCGGCGACCGGGTAGTTCCCGTTCAGCACGCGCGACACCGTCGCGGGCGAGACCTGGGCGCGGGCCGCCACGTCCGCCAGGGTCACCGTCATCTCGTCGTCCTTTGGTCGCGCATGTCGTCGTCGTACGTGCTCGTACGCCCCTGTCCACAGCCCGCGGGGCCACCGTCGGACACGGCGTGTCGTGCAGACCTTACGGCCACTGGGCCCCCTTGTTCGTCCCCTCGAACAACACGTCCCTGGACACGCTCTTGTCCGGACCGCTGTTCAGAGGCTAGCTTCTCTGTACATAGAAAGCGCTTGCTGTATCGCTCACCAGTGTCACCGCTGGGGCGTACGCGGCGCGTGGACCGCGTACGTTCGTACGAAGGGGACTGACGTGACACGCAAGACGGTGCGGATCGCCATGAACGGCGTGACCGGGCGCATGGGATACCGCCAGCACCTCGTCCGCTCGATCCTCGCCCTGCGCGAGCAGGGCGGACTCGACCTCGGCGACGGCACCGTGCTGTGGCCGGAACCCGTCCTGGTCGGCCGCCGCGAGCACGCCCTGAAGGCGCTCGCCGAGAAGCACGGCCTGGAGCACGTCTCCACGGACCTGGACGCGGTCCTCGCCGACCCGTCCGTCGACGTCTACTTCGACGCCCAGGTCACCTCGGCCCGCGAGGAGGCGATCGAGAAAGCGATCTCCGCGGGCAAGCACATCTACACCGAGAAGCCCACCGCCACCGGTCTCGACGGCGCCCTGAAGCTGGCACGCCTGGCGCACGCCGCCGGCGTCAAGCACGGCGTCGTGCAGGACAAGCTCTTCCTGCCGGGCCTGATGAAGCTGAAGCGGCTGATCGACGGAGGCTTCTTCGGCCGGATCCTGTCCGTGCGCGGCGAGTTCGGCTACTGGGTCTTCGAGGGCGACTGGCAGGAGGCCCAGCGCCCCTCCTGGAACTACCGCGCCGAGGACGGCGGCGGCATCGTCGTCGACATGTTCCCGCACTGGGAGTACGTGCTGCACGAGCTGTTCGGCCGGGTGAAGTCCGTCCAGGCGCTCACCGCCACCCACATCCCCCAGCGCTGGGACGAGCACGGCAAGCCCTACGACGCCACCGCCGACGACGCCGCCTACGGCGTCTTCGAGCTCGAGGGCGGCGCGATCGCCCAGATCAACTCCTCCTGGGCGGTCCGCGTCAACCGCGACGAACTGGTCGAGTTCCAGGTGGACGGCACCGAGGGCTCCGCCGTCGCCGGCCTGCGCAACTGCCGTGTCCAGCACCGCAGCGCCACCCCCAAGCCGGTGTGGAACCCGGACATCCCCGTCACCGAGGTCTTCCGCGACCAGTGGCAGGAGGTGCCCGACAACGCCGAGTTCGACAACGGCTTCAAGGCCCAGTGGGAGCTGTTCCTCAAGCACGTCTACGCCGACGCCCCCTACCACTGGGACCTGCTGGCCGGCGCCCGCGGCGTCCAGCTCGCCGAGCTGGGCCTGAAGTCCTCGGCCGAGGGCCGCCGCCTCGACGTACCGGAGATCGCGCTGTGACCCTCCACCTGCCGGACTCCCAGGGCGGCCTCAGGGCCTACGAGCCCCGCACCGAGCCCTTCGCCCCCACTCCGGGCACCCCCCTCACCTCCCGCACGGTCTTCTCGGCGGCGCACGTCGTCGCCGACCCGTTCGCGGACACCTCCCCCGACTCGCCGGCCGCCGTCGACTGGGACGCCACCCTCGCCTTCCGCCGCCACCTGTGGGCCCACGGGCTGGGCGTGGCCGAGGCCATGGACACCGCGCAGCGCGGCATGGGCCTGGACTGGGCGGGCGCGGCCGAGCTGATCCGCCGGTCGGCGGCGGAGGCGCGGGCCGTGGGCGGCCGTATCGCCTGCGGCGTCGGCACCGACCAGATCACCGGCCGGAGCACCGACCGGATCGACGGCGGGTCGCTCGACGGGATCCGGGCGGCGTACGAGAAACAGCTCGCCGTGGTCGAGGAGTCCGGCGCGCAGGCGATCCTGATGGCCTCGCGCGCCCTCGCGGCCACCGCGCGCGGCCCCGAGGACTACCTGGAGGTCTACGGCCACCTGCTCCGCCAGGCCGCCGACCCGGTGATCCTGCACTGGCTCGGCCCCATGTTCGACCCGGCGCTGGAGGGCTACTGGGGCTCCGCCGACCTGGACGCGGCCACCGACACCTTCCTGGAGGTCATCGCCGCCCACCCCGACAAGGTCGACGGCGTGAAGATCTCCCTGCTGGACGCCCAGCGCGAGATCGACCTGCGCCGCCGCCTGCCGCGGGGCGTGCGCTGCTACACCGGCGACGACTTCCACTACCCCGAGCTGATCGCCGGCGACGAGCAGGGCCACAGCCACGCGCTGCTCGGCATCTTCGACCCGCTGGGCCCGCTGGCCGCCGAGGCCGTACGGGTCCTGGACACCGGGGACGTCAAGGGCTTCCGCGCCCTCCTCGACCCGACGGTCGGGCTGTCCCGGCACCTGTTCCAGGCACCCACCCGCTTCTACAAGACCGGTGTGGTGTTCCTGGCCTGGCTGGCCGGCCACCAGTCGCACTTCACGATGGTCGGCGGCCTGCAGTCGGCCCGCTCCCTGCCGCACCTGGCCCGCGCCTACGAACTCGCCGACGGCCTGGGCCTGTTCCCGGATCCGAAGCTCGCCGAGGAGCGGATGAGGAACCTGCTGTCGCTGTACGGGGTGAACCGATGAGCACCGGTCTCGAACGCTTCTCCATCAACCAGATGACGGTGAAGCAGCTGTCCCTGCCCGAACTGGTGGCAGCCTGCGCCGAGTCGGGCGTACCGGGCGTGGGCCTGTGGCGCGAGCCGGTCCAGGCGTACGGCGTGGAGGCGGCGGCGAAACTCGTCCGCGACGCGGGCCTGACGGTGACGACCCTGTGCCGGGGCGGCTTCCTCACGGCCACCGACCCGGCCGAGCGGGCGGCCGCCCTGACCGACAACCGCCGCGCGGTCGACGAGGCCGCCACGCTCGGCACCGGCACCCTCGTCCTGGTCTCGGGCGGCCTCCCGCCCGGCTCGAAGGACCTGCACGGCGCCCGGGAACGCATCGCCGACGCCCTCGCCGAACTGGGCCCGTACGCTCAGACCCACGGCGTGAGGCTCGCCATCGAGCCGCTGCACCCCATGTACGCCGCCGACCGCTGCGTGGTCTCCACCCTCGCCCAGGCCCTGGACCTCGCCGAACGCTTCCCGGCCCACCAGGTCGGCGTGACGGTGGACACGTACCACATCTGGTGGGACGACCGCGCCCCCGAGCAGATCGCCCGCGCGGGCGCGGCCGGCCGCATCCACACCTTCCAGCTCGCCGACTGGACCACCCCGCTGCCCGAGGGGGTCCTCAACGGCCGCGGTCAGATCGGCGACGGCGCGATCGACATGCGGGAGTGGAAGGGGTACGTGGAGGCGGCGGGATACACCGGCGCGATCGAAGTGGAGTTGTTCAACGAGGAGTTGTGGGCGAGGGAGGGGAAGGAGGTGCTGGCGGAGACGGCGGCCCGGTTCGTGGAGCACGTGATCGGGTGAACAGGTGATCCGGTGAGCACGTGATCCGGCGAGCAGGTGATCCGGGAAAAAATCCTGCCGAGCAGTGCAACCCTTCCCGTACCCCGAGTGTCGTAGCTGACGTCAGGACTCTTGGAGGGGGAGATCTGGGGGGATCGCGGGGGTTCTGATACCGGAGGGGAAGCCGAGGGGGCCCGGTCTGTGGACCGGGCCCCCTCGAACCGTGTCCGCGGGCCAGCGAGGGCGAGCGTGCCGAGCACCGATGACACTTGTCACGAGCAGTGGTGACAGCCCGCACTGTCGGGCGCCACCGGCGCACGGAACGCTTTGGTCCATGGAAATCGACGAGAACGTGATCGAGGCCACCGGCGTGCGGCGCAGCTACGCCGGTGGCTTCGAGGCCGTTCGCGGCATCTCCTTCTCGGTGGCACGCGGCGAGCTCTTCGCCCTGTTGGGGACGAACGGGGCCGGCAAGACCTCGACGGTCGAGCTGCTCGAGGGACTCGCCCGGCCGAGCGGGGGGAAGGTCCGGCTGTTCGGCCGCGATCCCTACGGCGAGCGGGCCGCCGTCCGGCCGCGCATCGGGATCATGCTGCAGGAGGGCGGTTTCCCCTCCGAGCTGACGGTCACCGAGACGCTGCGGATGTGGGCCGGGTGCACGAGCCGTGCGCGGCCGGCCGAGGAGGCGCTCGAACTGGTGTCGCTGACCCGGCGCGCCGGGGTGCGGGTCAAGCAGCTGTCCGGCGGTGAGCGGCGGCGGCTCGATCTGGCGCTGGCGCTCCTCGGACGGCCGGACGTGCTCTTCCTCGACGAGCCCACCACGGGGATGGACGCCGAGGGCCGGCGCGACACCTGGCGGTTGGTGCGCGAACTGCAGGACCGGGGCACGACGGTGGTGCTGACCACGCACTACCTGGAGGAGGCCGGGGAGCTCGCCGACCGGCTGGCGATCATGCGGGAGGGGCGGATCGTCGTCTCGGGCACACCTGCCGAGGTGACCGCCGCCCGGCCGTCCCGTATCCGCTTCGACCTGCCGGACGGACTCGACCCGCGGCGGCTGCCGCTGGCCCCCGTGGTGACCGGACGCAGGGTGGAGATCCGCACCGAGCGGCTGCAGGACTCCCTGATCGAGCTGCTGCTCTGGGCGCGGGAGCAGGACCTGGAGCTGGCCGGGCTGGACGCCCGGGCGGCCTCACTGGAAGAGGCGTTCCTGGAGATCAGCCGGTCACCGGAGCCGCGACCCGAGACGGTGGAGGCGGGTGTCGTATGAACTCGGCGGCTTTTGGACGGATGCGGGCGCTCGGACGGGCCGAGCTGACGCTTCTGCTGCGCAACCGTACGGCGGTGTTCACCGCGGCGCTGCTGCCGGTGGGCATGGTCGTGTTCATGCGGGCCACGATGAAGGACATCGACCTCGCGGGAACCGGCCTGCACTTCACGGGCGTGCTGATGACCGGCGGTATCGCCACCGTGCTGCTCATGGTCGTCTACGCGAACCTGGTCCCCGCGTACGTCACCCGGCGCGAGGAACTGGTGCTCAAGCGGCTGCGCACCGGGGAGGCGGCGGACTGGGAGATCCTGACCGGCACGGCGCTGCCGGTGGTGGTCGTGGCACTGGTCCAGTGCGTGGTGCTGGTCGCGGCGGGAGCGCTGCTGATGGACGTGGGACTGCCGAAACGGCCGCTTCTGCTGCTGGCGGGGCTGGTGCTCGGGGTGGTCATGATGGTGACGTTCGCCGCCGCCACCGCGATCGTGACCAGGACGGTGGAGAGCGCACAGATCACGGCGCTGCCGCTGATGATGGTGTCGTTGGGCGCCTCGGGCCTGTTCGTACCCTTGGAGATCTTTCCGGATGCCGTGGAGAGCGGCCTGAGGCTGCTGCCGCTCTCCCCGGTGGTGGACGTGGTCCGGGGTGGCTGGCTCGGCAGCCTGGACGCGTCCGGGACGGTGCGGGCACTTGCGGTGGCGGTGGTCTGGACGGTGCTGCTGGTGTTCGCCGTGCAGCGGTGGTTCCGTTGGGAACCGCGACGTTGACGGATGACCGGACGGCCTGTGCGAGCCGGCAGGGAGATGGGGGAGGAGTGGTGGTGTCACCGCGGGCACTGACCGCCTGGTGGGACCGGAGAAGCGATCCCGCGCGCATTGAGCTGTACACCCGGTGGACCTTCTACGTCTTCGCGTTGGCGGAGACCGTCGGCATCGGCGGGCGCGCCGCGTTCGCCGACGCGCCGGCTCCGGTCCGTGCGGGCTCGGCCCTGTTGGTCACGGTCCACGCCGGGGTCGTCGGTCTGGCGTGTTCCCGTGCCCTGGACTGGGCGCTGGACCGCCGGGAGCGCCCGACCGGGCTGCTGGCGGCCGTCGCGGTGCTTTCGGTCCTGCCGAGCGTCGTCGCGCCGGCGCTGCGGGAGGTCGGCGCACTCCCCGGTCAGGAGGCGAGCGCGCTGGTGGTGCTGGGGCCGCTGACGGTCGGTCTGATGCCGCTCGCGCTCAACCTCCGTCCGGCGCTCCGCGTCAGCGGACTGGTGGTGGGCGCGTGCCTGCTGGTCGGGCCGCCGGCCGTCGGGACGGGGGCGTCGTTGTGGCAGGCGACCGTCCTCACCGCCACCGTGCTGGTCGCGGGGTTCTCGCTGGCCTTCACGGCCCGCTTCTCCGCCTGGCTGCTGGCCGCGGTCTGGGAGCTCGACGCCGCCCGGGAGACCCAGGCGCGGCTGGCGGTCGCGGAGGAACGGCTGCGCTTCGGCCGCGATCTCCACGATGTGCTCGGCCGCAACCTTTCGGTGATCGCGCTCAAGAGCGAGCTGGCGGTGCAGCTTTCGCAGCGCGGTTCACCGGCTGCCGTGGACCAGATGGTCGAGGTGCAGCGGATCGCGCGCGCATCGCAGCGTGAGGTGCGGGACGTGGTGCGCGGCTACCGCCGGGCCGATCTGCACACGGAGCTCGCCGGGACCCGAGGCGTGCTGCTGGCCGCGGGCATCGACTGCCGTATCGAGGACCGGGGAGTGCGCACACTGCCCGAGCCGGTCCAGTCCGCCCTGGGCTGGGTGGTCCGGGAGGGCACGACCAACGTGCTCCGCCACGCGAACGCCAGGCAGTGCACCCTCTCCCTCCGGATCGGCTCCCGTGCGGTGCTGGTCATGGAGAACGACGGGGTGGGCCCGGAGCCCGGGTCCGGGGCCACCCCGTCGCTCTCCATGACCAGCACCGCACG
>NZ_POTZ01000371.1 GCF_003236365.1 Streptomyces sp. NTH33 | reverse complement strand
GTGCCGGTGCTGTAGTAGGCGTCGACTGCGTCGGGTCCGTCCGCGGCGAGCGCGGCGGGCGCGGCGGGCGCGGCGAGCAGGAAAGCGGCAAGTTCGGTGACCGTGGGGTGGTCGAAGACGTCGGGCACCTGCACGGTCGTGCCGAATGCCGCGGAGAGCCGCACGGTCAGGTCGACGGCCATGATCGAGTCCAGGCCGAGGTCGAAGAAGCCGACGTCGTCCCGGACGGCGGAGGCGTCGGCGTGGCCGAGCTGGTCGGCGAGCAGCTCGCGGACCCGGGTGCGGGCGGCGGCCGGCCGCTCGGCCGGGGTCAGCCCGGCGAACGGGCCGCCGGTCGTGGTCGGCCCCGCGCCGTCCTGCCCGGCGGTGGCGTCGGCCGGGGCCGCGTCGGGGGCGAACAGCCCACGCGGCCGGAGCCCGGTCATCACCTGGCGCAGCCGTGTCAGGTCGAGCGGGCAGGCCACGACCCGGCCGTCGGCGCCCGGGGCCCGGACGGTCAGGGCCGCCCGGCCCGTGGCCGCGTCGAGGGTGCCGATGCCCATCCGGGCGGCGCGGCCGCGCAGTCCGGCGTCGGCCATGCCCTCGTCGCCGAGAGCCCAGGGTCCGTACGCGATGCTCACCGCGGGCAGCCCGAGGGAGACCCGGTGCCCGGCCAGCAGGTCGAGGGCGCCGTTGGCCGCGGAGTAGGCCGCACAGTCCTGGGTGCCCCACACCGCGGAGACCGAGGAGACGAGGACGAAGAAGTCCAGCGGCCAGTCCCGGCTCGCCAGATGGAGCCACCAGGCGCCCGCGGCCTTGCCGCCGAGTGCGTCCGCGAACTCCTCGACGCCGGTGCGGGCGGCCGGGATGTAGGAGACGGTGCCCGCCGCGTGCAGCACGCCGCGCACGGGCGGCATGCCGTCGAGCGCCTCGCGGGCGCGCTCCAGGGCCGCGGGGGTGTCGCAACCGCCGCCGCGGTAGACGGCACGATCGGTGTCCCGGCGCAGTGCGGCGAGGAACTCCGCCGACTCGGGGGCGAGTTCCTCCTCGGCGCGGCGGCCGACGAGCAGCAGGTTGCGTGCTCCGCGCCGCACCAGGTCGGCGACGAGTTCCCGGCCGACCGCGCCGAGGCCGCCTGTGACGAGGTAGGTGGCGTCGGCGCGGACGGGGAGCTCCGCGGGCTCGCCCGCGGCCTCGGTCAGCCGCGGGACCAGGATCCGCCCGTCGCGCACGGCCGCGACGTCCTCGGTCCCGGAGGCCGCCGTCTGGGACGTGACGAAGCCGAGCAGCGCGCCGGTGTCGCCCGGTCCGGGCTCGACGGGCAGGTCGACGACGCCGCCCCAGGCGGAACCGAGTTCGAGCCCGAGCACCGGGGCGAGTCCGTGCAGCAGGCCGTGTGCGGTGGCGGCCGCGTGCTCGCCGTCGGCGGTGCGCACGGCGGCGCGGGTGACGGCGTAGGTGCGGCAGTGGTCCGCCGCGCTCGCGACGGCCGCGGTCACGGCGGCGGCGAGCGCCGCTCCGTCGGCGACGAGCCGGCCGGCGTCGGGTGCGGACGGATCCTGAGGCAGCGGGGCGCCCCGCAGGGCGAGGACGAGGGCGATGGGCACGGCGCCGGTACGGTCCGCCCAGAAACGCCGCCAGGCGTCGGGGTCTTCGGGCAGTCGGGCGGTGGTCCAGCCGTCGGCCGGGCCGAGGGGCACGGGGGTGAGCAGGGTCCCCCGCGTCCCCCGGGCGGCCGCCTCGCGGAGGAGCTCCGCGAGGAGCTCGGGGTCGTCGCCCGCGAGGACGAGCTCGGCGCCGGAGCCCGGCACGGGCTCCACGGCGGCCTGCGGCGCCGGTACCCACCGGGTGAGGTGCGCGACCGGCAGACCGCCACCGCCGGCACCGGGCACGGGGGCGACGGCGGTCACGGGCGCGGTGCCGGCAGCGGCGCCGACCGGGACGCCGGACGTGCCCGTCGAACCCGCCGCGGACGCGGCGTCGGCACCGGCCGCGGCCACTGCGGACACCGGCCCGGCGGGTGCCGGGGTCGGGACGGGCAGTTGCTCGGGGGCGAAGCGGACGCGTTCCCAGGGGTAGGTCGGGAGGTCGATGACGTCCCGGGGCAGGGCGGCGAACTGCCCTTCGTCGTCCGCTGGCTGTCCCTGGAGGATGGTCACGTCGGGGCGGCTCCCGCCGTCCGCGAGGGCGCGCAGGGCGCGCGCCGCCTCCTCGGGGCCGGTGCAGGCGATCCGCGCGCGGTACTCGTGGACGGTGCGGCCCTCCCCCGCCGAGTAGGCGAAGGCGGCGTAGGACTCGGGGCCGTACCCGGCCAGGTGCTCCGCGTAGCGCCCCGCGAGGGCGCGCAGGGCCTTGGGGGTCTTCGCGGAGATCTCGAACCCGGCCACGGCGGGCGCGGATTGACGGTCCGCCCGGTCGCCGGGCGGACCGAGGACGACATGCGCGTTGGTGCCGCTCATACCGAACGAGCTGACACCCGCGTAGCGCCCGGCGTCCTCGGGCAGGTCGGTCAGGGTGTCCGGCACGGTGATGGCGGTGCCGGAGAGGTCGATCCGGGGGTTGAGCGTGCGGAAGTGGACGATCGGGGGCGCCTGGCGGTGGCGTATGCAGAGCATGGCCTTGACCAGTCCCGCGACGCCGGCGGTGGCCTCCAGGTGGCCGAAGTTGCTCTTCGCGGCTCCGACGGTGAGCGGGGCGCCGCCGTTGACCCGGCCCAGTGCGGTGGCCAGCGCCTCCATCTCGATGGGGTCGCCGAGCGAGGTCCCGGTGCCGTGCGCCTCGAGGTACCCGATGTCGGCGGGCTCCAGGCCGGCATCCGCGAGCGCCTTCTCGATCAGGGCCACCTGGGAGAGCACATTCGGGGCGGTGAAGCCGCCCGAGCGGCCGTCCTGGTTGACGGCGGTACCGTGGATGACGCCGTGCACCCGGTCGCCGTCGCGCAGCGCGTGGTCGAGGCGCTTGAGGACGACGACGCCGCAGCCCTCACCGCGGACGAAGCCGTTGGCGCGGGCGTCGAACGCCTTGCACAGGCCGTCCGGCGCCAGGGAGCGGGTCTCCTGCACCAGGCGCATGGAGCGGGGGGACAGGATGAGGTTGGTGCCCGCGGCGAACGCCACCTCACAGTCGCCGCGCCGCAGGGCCTGCGCCGCGAGGTGGACGGCGACCAGCGAGGAGGAACAGGCCGTGTCGACGGCCATCGTGGGCCCGTTGAGACCGAGCGCGTGGGCGATGCGGCCGGCGGCGAAGTTGTGCCCGTTGCCAGTGGTCCAGTAGGCGTCGGGCTGTCCGGCGAGCCAGTCGCGGTAGTCCTGCCACATGATGCCGAGGTACATGCCGGTCTGGGTGCCGGACAGCTTCCCGGCGGGCAGGCCGGCGTTCTCCATGGCCTCCCAGGCGACCTCCAGCAGCAGCCGCTGCTGGGGGTCGAGGTGGCGCGCCTCACGGGGGCTGATGCCGAAGAAGGCGGCGTCGAAGCCGAGCACCTCGTCGAGGAACCCGCCGCGCTGGGGCAAGGTATCCCACTCCGCGGCGAACGGCTCCTTGCGGTGGGCCGGCACGGGGCGCACCAGGTCCCGTCCGGCCGTCAGCGCGTCCCAGTACCCGTCGGGCCCGTCGATGCCGCCGGGCAGCCGCAGGCCGACGCCGATGACGGCGACGGGCCCGCTCCTCTCCTGTTCCTCGATGCGCCGGCGCAGCGTGCGGATCGTGGCGAGCGCCCGGGTGAGCGGTGTCTGCCCGGTTCCGGCGGTTGCAGCGGTCTCTTCCATGTGTCGGTATTCCTCGCGGTCGTACGACGGGACGTCGTGGGTGACTGGCTGGGGGCCGGGCACAGGCGGGGTCAGCCGGCGGCCGCCGGGTCGGGCAGGCGCTCGCACAGCGCGGCGGCGAGGGCCGCCGCGGTGCCGTAGGACCACAGGAGCGTGGGCGACAGGCGGAGTCCGAAGGAGGCCTCCAGCCGGTTGCGCAGTTCCAGGCCCATGAGGGAGTCCAGGCCGAGTTCCTTGAAGGGCACCTCGCTGCCGACGCCTTCGGCGCCCAGGCGCAGCACCCGTCCGGCGAGCCGGCGGACCTCCTCCTCGGCGACCGCCGGACGGTCGCCGGCCGGCGTCGCGAGCAGCCGGGCCAGGAAGTCCCCGCCGCCGGCGGACGCGCTGTCGTCGCGCGCGGCGCTGTGCAGCCGTTCCCAGCTGCCGAGCGCGGCGGTGTCGGGGTAGGCGTCGAACCAGCGACGCAGGGCGATGGGCACGTAGCCGATCACCGGCTCGTCCCGCTCCAGCATGCGCACGAGGGCCGGCCATGCCTCCTCGGGCGGGAAGCCGCCCATGCCGCGCTCCTCCAGCCGTGCGCCGCGCTGCTCCTCGCTCGCGGCGAGACCGGTCCCGGTGAAGGGACCCCACTGGACGCTGAGAGCGGGGCGGCCGCGGCGGCGGCGTGCCTCGGCGAGGGCGTCCAGGTAGGAGTTGGCCGCCGCGTACGCGGCCTGGCCGGCGTTGCCGACGAGCGCGGCGGCGGAGGAGAAGAGCACGAAGAGGTCGAGCGGGTCGCCGGCGGTGGCCTCGTCGAGGTTGCGGGCGCCGGCGGTCTTGGGGGCGAGCACCCGGTGCACCTGGTCCTCCGTCAGGTTCCGGACGGTGGCGTCCTCCAGCAGGCCGGCGGCGTGCACCACGCCGCGCAGCGGTGGCAGGTCCTCGCGGACGCGGGCCAGCACGGCGCGCACCGCGTCCGGGTCGGCGACGTCGCACCGCTCGGTGGTGACCCGTGTCCCGGCGGCCCGCAGGGCCTCGACGCGGGCGGCGGCGTCCGGTCCCGGCGCGGACCTGCCGAGCAGGACCAGGCAGCCCGCGCCGTGCGCCGCCAGGTACTCGGCGAGGCTCAGCCCGAGGGCGCCGAGGCCGCCGGTGAGCAGATAGGTGCCGTCCGGGCGGAAGCGTCCGCCGGACAGCGGCAGCGCCGTCACCTCGGTGACGCCGGGCGCGTCGACCAGCACCGTGCGGACGCCGCCCGCGGCGGCCTCCGCGCTGTCGCGCAGTGCCGCGACGGCGTCGGCCATGGGCCGGGTGCGCACAGGCAGGGGCTCCAGCTTGCCGTCGGTGAGCAGGCGCCAGGCGGCGGTCAGGGCCGCGGCGAAGCGGCGGGAGCGGGGACCGAGCAGGGCGGGGAGGTGGACGGCCGACAGGGCGATGCCCCGGCTGTACGCCTCGGCGCCGAGCGCGCGGCCGCCGGTGCCGCCGAAGGTGATGTACCGACCACCGTCGGCAACGGCGTCCAGCCGCCCGTCGCCGGGCTGTCCGACCGGGGAGGCGAGGATCAGGTCGACGCCCCGGCCGCCGGTGGCGGCGCGTACCGCGTCGGTCCAGGCAGGATCGGCGGGGTCGACGACGAGGTCGGAGGCGTCCTGGTTGGGGGCGGCCGATGTGGTGACGATCCGGGCGCCCAGCACCCGGGCGACCTGCTCGACCGCGGCGCGCACGGCGACCTGGGGCGGCAGGTCGATCAGCACGGTCTCCCCCGGTTCCAGGCGCCCCAGGTCGGACAGCGCGTACCAGGCCGCGCCCATCGGCAGCGGCAGGGCGGCCGCCTCGGCGTCGCCGAGGGCGTCCGGGACCGCCACCGCGTGCTCGGCGCGTACGGTGACATGGCTGGCGAAGGTGCCGGCGGCGCACGCCGCCACCCGGTCGCCGAGGGTGAACGCGGTGACGTCGGGGCCGGCGGCGGTGACCAGACCCGCGCACCCGGAGCCGAGCGGCAGCACTCCGGCGACGCCCGCCGGGGGGCCGAAGACGCGCAGGGCGTCGCCGTGGTCGAGGGCGACGGCGAGGACCTCGACCTCGATCTCGCCAGGTCCGGGCGCACGGCGGGCGAGCGGCAGGAACTCGACGGGTTCCTTGGCGCCGGGACGGCGGGCCCCGGCGCGGAAGGGCTGGCGCCCGGAGCGGGGCGCGGGCAGTGCGCCGCTCTCCCCGTCCGGGGCTCCCCGGGTCAGCCGGGCAGCGAGCCGACGGCCGGCGCGCAGTGCGACCTGGTCCTCCGCGGTGTCCTCGACGAGTTCGGCAGCCCAGTCGGCCGGCTCGTCGGCCGGGTCCACGTCGACGACGCGGGCGAGCAGTTCGGGGTGTTCGCGCCGCAGCACCCGGGTGAAGCCCCAGTAGAGGGCGGCTCCGGGGTCGGGCACGTCGTCGGGGCCGATGGCCTGGGCGCGGTTGGTGACGACGGTCAGCCGGGGCGGCACGGGCAGGTCGGAGCAGGCCCGGGCCAGGGCGGTGAGGCGGGCGAGCCCCCGGCGCTGCGCGTCCTCGCCGTCCGTCGCGTCCGGGGCGACGAAGGCGACGTGTCCGGGGAGGTCCCCGTCATCGGGCAGGACGGCCCCGGCGGTGCGGGTCACCCGGGCCCCGGCGGCGCCCAGTGCGCCGGCGAGCAGGGCGGGGAAGGAGGCCGGGCCGGTGGGTGCGGCGTCCTGCGGGCCGTCCTCGGGACCGGTGCCGGTGACCAGCCAGTGGCCCGGCTGTCCGGGGGCCGGGCGGGGGGCCGTGAGATCGGTCCACTCGATGCGGTGGAGGCGTTCGGCGTCGGCCTCCGTGCCACCGCCGGCGCCCGGGAGCGGGGTGAGGGTGAGTCCTTCCATGACGAGCAGGGGCCGGTGCCCGGCGTCGAAGATCTCGATGTCGAAGACGCCTTCGGCGCGGCGCACGGCGTGGGACCAGATGCGGGTGGCGGGTTCACCGGGCTCGCCGGGCAGGTCGATGCGCTCGACGGCCGTAGGGACCACGGCGACGCCCGGGGCGAGGTCCGCGCAGAGCGACAGGCAGACCTGGAGGGCGCCGTCCCACAGGGAGGGGTGCAGCGCGTGCCCGTCTCCGGCCTGGTGGGAACGCCGGGCACCGGATGCGGATAGGTGATCAGCAGGCCGTCGGCGGTGACGTGGACGACGCCGACGGCGTCGATCTCCAGCCGCTCGTCGACCGTGGAGGCCCAG
>NZ_POTZ01000370.1 GCF_003236365.1 Streptomyces sp. NTH33 | reverse complement strand
GTTGCCGACCGCGACGACGTTCGCGGGCACGTCCCTGGTGACCACCGCGCCGGCGCCGATGACGGAGTTGTCGCCGATGGTCACCCCGGGGCACACGATGACTCCGCCGCCGAGCCAGACGTTGTCGCCGATGGTGATGGGCAGCGCGGCCTCCAGCTTGTCGCGCCGGGGCTGCGGCTCCACGGGGTGCGTGGGGGTGAGGAGCTGGACGTTCGGGCCGATCTGGCAGTCCTCGCCGATGCTGATCCGCGCGACGTCCAGTGCCGTCAGGTTGTAGTTGACGAACGTGCGGGCGCCGATGGTGATGTTGCTGCCGTAGTCGACGTACAGCGGCGGCCGCACGTCGACGCCCTCGCCCACCGCGCCGAGCAGCTCGGCCAGGAGCGGCCCGGCGCTGCCGGCGTCCTCGACGTAGGCGGCCTGGTAGCGGGCGGCCAGCCGCATCGCGCGCTGCTGCCGCCGGGCGATCTCCGGGTCGTCGGCGATGTACAGGTCGCCCGCGAGCATGCGCTCCAGGTGGGTGCGCGGGTCGTCGGCGAAGTGGCCCTTCGGCATGCGTACGATCGTACAGTAGGGAGCGTACGGACGTACGCACATGTCTCCTGGCAGGAGAAAGGGCGACCGACGGAGTCCGACGGGCGCTGTCCGCAGGACGGTTGACCAGCCGCCCCGGAGAGTCGGCCGCGGGAGCGGGTTGCGGTCCCTGCCGACCGCCCTCCCGCCACTGCCGGGGAGAAGCCCTGGACTCCGGGCGCGAAGCGCTCGCTCACCGTTTGCGGACACCGCTGGCCGATGCGCCGCCGGCCCTCGGCCCGGCACGACGGGTGAAGGCGGACGACTGCCGTCTCGGCGTCCCCGCCCGCCGGGCGACGCTCCTCCGAGGCCAGGAAGCCATCAGCGTCTCCCTCGCCACCGGTGTCGACCCCGATGTCCTGCACCCGATGACACACGAGGGCGCTCGCGCACTTCGACGGCCGAGCGCCCTGGGACGTCCGCCCCGGTACCGCTACGCCCCGGGGCCGGGAAAGCGCGAGGCACCGACACGGGGCCGAGAAGACGGCAGAACCCATCGACGCTTCAAACTTGTGCCGAGAACCGCCGCCGATCGGTTCAGGCCTGTGGTCGCCCGCATGAGCGCACCCTCACGGCGGCAGGCATCACATGGGGAGCGAGAGGAGGCGTGCCTGCCCGGCCAGCCACTCCGCACCCTCGGCCAGCGGCGCCCACATGGTCCGCAGCGGCATGCGGACGGGGCCGTCGGGCTGCTCGACCAGAACGTCGTCGTGCAGAACCCGCCGTCCCAGCCGCTCGTACAGCGGGACCAGATCCGGCCGGCAGAACAGCAAGCCGTGCTCCATGCCCAGGCCGCGTGCGTGCTTCATGGCCGCCGTCACTACCAGGCGTGCCAGTCCCCGGCCTCTCAGGGCGGGTGCCACGGCCACGCCACCGAGGCCGGCCACCCGCAGACGGACAGCACCCGCTGAGAGCGGCACCTGCACCCATCCGGCGTGCGCCACGAGACGGCCCTGCTGCCTGACGCCGAAGTGCACCTCCTTGTCGAGCCAGGTCAGGCCGGCCGCGGCCACTCCGAAGAAGTCGACGGCACCGCCGGTGATCTCGTCACGTTCTGTCCCGGTGCAGCGCGAGCTGTATGACCGAAGACGACATGGAGATCATCCTCGCACTGCACGCCTGCCTCCCGCAGCTCATCCGAGTTCCCGCGGCCCGTAGATCGCGCTGCCGGCTCCGGTGGAAAAAGCCCAGTAACGGTCGCCGTAGGACCAGTGCCACCACTCGGTGGGGTAGTTCACCAGGCCCACAGCGGTGAGTGCGGCACCGAGCATCCGCCGGTTGGCCCGCGCTTCGGAGCCGACGTTGCCGGCGTTCGTGCAGCAGGCACCGTCGCTCTCTTCCGGGCTGGCGTTCATCCGGGTCCCCATGTCGAGCTCCCGCCCGTTGGCGGAGACCAGAGTGAGGTCCGTCGCGGCACCGGCGCTGTGGGGCGCGATCTCCGGCGGGGACACGTACCGGCTCGCGGCCTCGCGAACCTGCGCGGGCGACCAGTCCGGGTTGCCGGCTCGCAGTTCGGCGGCGTACTGCTCGAAGTAGTGGCGCTGCAGCGCGGGCGACCGGTATCCCTCGACGAACAACAGACGGATGCCGTCCGGAAGCAGCTTCTGAGCCTTGAGAAGGCGGGTCAGGACCCCTTCTCGCAGATGCGCGAACGCCCCTGACCGATCGGCCCTGCGAGAGTCGACGGCGAGGCATTCCCGGAGCCGGACGTCAACGAGTGGTTCGCCGCAGTCGGCCACCGGGATTGCCGCGATCTTCGGATCCGACATCAGCACGATCTCGTTCATGCACCGATCATTGCCGACTGTCTCACTCAGCGGTGGCCGCCCTGTGCGTTCGATCGTGCCCCGCCCCGTGGTGCAAGCGACCTTGCTCGAAGCGTTCCGGTAAGCCGCACGCCGGCCACCCCATGAGGCAATGGAACGGCTCCGTATCACGCACGGCTGACCTGCCGTCAGCGCCATGGGCGGCCCCTGAACCGCGTGGATGCGGCGGTGACCTGCGCGTTCCGCGTACTTGACCGGCTACGCCACCCGGCGGGACGCGATCTCCCGGGAGGGGGTTCATGGCACCCATGCTGCTGAAAAGGTGAGCACCCGGCAGGTGAATGTCCCTCACACACTCAAATGAGCGGCGTGTGAGCACTGGAGGCCGAGGTGCTCACACTTTTCAGAGGGGTAGGTGTCTCCTGGCCGGGCGTCGGGGGGGCGTGCCCCACGAAGGGGTGCAGGCGGTCAAGCCCTTCGCGTTCCGGTCCGAGGTCCGTGGCGATCTCCAGGTAAGCAGCAGCCCGCGAAGTACCCGGCTGAGGCGGGTCGGACGCTCGATCCGGCGGAGCCGGCCGTCCCACACCCGCGGGTTCCGGCACCTTGATGCCCTGCGCCACCTGGCGGGACGCCATCCGAACGTGCGACCGCGGCTGCGCCGAAGCGGTAGGGCAGGCACTGCCGTGCGTGGACTGTGGCCACCGGCGCCGGACCGAGGCCCTGACCACGAGGACCGACCTGATCGCGGTCGCCCGGCGGACAGCCCCGGGTGTTGTACGTCCGGTTCTTGCGGGAGTGGCCGATCACGTGGGCGGCGATAAGAACTCCGGGTCGCGGTGGCCGGAGGCACGGCCGCGCTCGGCGTGTCCGGGCGCGGCTGGTGCTGTGACCGCACGGGTTCGCCAGGTTGGCGGAAGGCGCGGTGCGTGCCCGGATGTGACGGCGGAGTGGCTGTACCGGTCGGGAGAACAACTGCACCTGCTCATGTGGGAGGGGGCTCTGTCGGCCCGGTGTGCCCGCCGGACGTACCGGCGGCCCAACCGGACCGGCTCCTGGGCGTGGTGGGCCTGAACACCGTCCGACGGGGATCGTGCCTCTGGACGCCACGCTGCGCCTGTCACCGGTCGACGCCTTCCGCGTGCTGGACGACCGCCTGGTCGTCGTCGAGGACCGGCACACCGAGCGGTGGCTGGACGACGCCGAAGCGATGGCCCTCTACCAACGAGCGAGTCCGGGGCACCTTCGCGGAGTCGGCCGTCTTCGGCGCCGACGCCCGGCGGGTGACCGCCCGGGTCCGCCGGAGCGGCAGGGTCTGAGCACGTAGGGCCGCCCCGAGTCGCCGTCGGCCTGTCGCAGCGGAACGCGCGAAGGGCGCCCGGCGGCATCCGCCGGGCGCCCTTCGGTGTCGTACGAGGAGCGGTTACAGCTTCTCGATCACGTAGTCGACGCACTTCGTCAGCGCCTCGACGTCCGCCGGGTCGATCGCCGGGAACATCGCGACGCGGAGCTGGTTGCGGCCGAGCTTGCGGTAGGGCTCGGTGTCGACGATGCCGTTGGCGCGCAGGACCTTGGCGACGGCGGCGGCGTCGATCTCGTCGGCGAAGTCGATCGTGCCGATGACCTGGGAGCGCTTGGCCGGGTCGGTGACGAACGGGGTCGCGAACTTGACGTCCTCCGCCCAGCCGTACAGGGTGCGCGCGGAGGTGGCGGTGCGGCGGACCGCCCAGTCCAGGCCGCCCTGGTCGTTGATCCACTCCAGCTGCTGGTTCAGCAGGAAGAGGGTGGCCAGCGCCGGGGTGTTGTACGTCTGGTTCTTGCGGGAGTTGTCGATCGCGGTGGGGAGCGAGAAGAACTCCGGGATGTGGCGGCCGCCCGCGTGGATCCGCTCGGCGCGCTCGACGGCGGCCGGGGAGAACACGGCGATCCACAGGCCGCCGTCGGCGGCGAAGGACTTCTGCGGGGCGAAGTAGTAGACGTCGGTCTCGGCGATGTCGACCGGCAGGCCGCCGGCGCCGGAGGTGGCGTCGACCAGGACCAGGGCACCCTCGTCGGCCCCCTCGACCCGCTTGATGGGCATGGCCACGCCGGTCGAGGTCTCGTTGTGGGTGAAGGCGTAGACGTCGACGCCCGCCTCGGCCTCGGCCACCGGGTGCGTGCCGGGGTCGGAGGAGACGACGGTGGGGTCGGCCAGCCACGGCGCGAGCTTGGCGGCCTTGGCGAACTTCGAGGAGAACTCGCCGAAGGTGAGGTGCTGCGACTTGTTCTCGATCAGACCGTGGGTCGCGATGTCCCAGAAGGCGGTGGAGCCGCCGTTGCCGAGCACGACCTCGTAGCCGTCGGGGAGCTGGAACAGTTCGCTGATGCCCTCGCGTACCTTGCCGACCAGGTTCTTGACCGGGGCCTGGCGGTGGGAGGTGCCCATGAGGGACGTGCCGGTGGCGGCGAGGGCGTCCAGCGCCTCCGTCCGCACCTTGGAGGGACCCGCGCCGAAACGACCGTCCGCGGGCTTGATGTCAGAGGGAATCTGGATCTCAGCCACGGACGCGAGCGTAGCGGCTCGGGAAATCCGGGTGAAACGCATTCCGTCGGATGAGACGGCCGTCCAGAACGCCCTTGTGCATGCTGGACGAATGACCGATCTCCTGGATCTCCGGGCGGAGCTGCGCCGGGCCGTGCGCGGCGACGTGGCCTTCGATGTCACCGCGCGGGCGCTGGTCACCATGGACGCGTCCAACTACCGGCGGGTCCCGCTGGGCGTGGTGGCCCCGCGGGACGCCGACGACGTGGCGGCGGTGCTGGAGGTCTGCCGGGCGCACGGCGTGCCGGTGGTGGCGAGGGGCGGTGGGACGTCGATCGCGGGGCAGGCGACCGGGACGGGCGTGGTGCTGGACTTCACCCGGCACATGAACCGGCTGCTGGAGATCGACGCCGGGGCGCGTACGGCCGTCGTCCAGCCGGGGCTGGTCCTGGACCGGCTGCAGGAGGCCGCCGCGCCGCACGGGCTGCGCTTCGGGCCCGATCCCTCCACGCACAGCCGGTGCACGCTCGGCGGGATGATCGGCAACAACGCGTGCGGCTCCCACTCGGTGGCCTGGGGGACGACCGCGGACAGTGTGCGGGAGCTGTCGGTGGTCACCGCGCGCGGGCGGCGGCTGCGGCTCGGACAGGGATGGGCCGGGGCGCCGGACGGGCTGCGGGAGCTGGTGGACGGCGAGCTCGCCCGGCTGCGCACCGGGTTTCCGGAGCTGCCCCGCCGTATCTCCGGGTACGCGCTGGACGCCCTGCTGCCGGAGAAGGGCGCGGACGTGGCGCGGTCCTTCTGTGGCTCGGAGGGCACCCTGGGCGTGCTGACCGAGGCGGTCGTACGGCTGGTGGAGGCACCCCGCGCGCGGGCCCTGGCCGTACTCGGCTACGCCGACGAGGGCGCCGCGGCCGAAGCGGCGGCAGGGCTGTTGCCGTACCGGCCGCTGACCGTGGAGGGGATGGCGCGGGACCTGGTGCCGGCTGCGGCTGCCGGGCTGCCCCGGGGCGGTGCCTGGCTGTTCGTGGAGACGGGCGGGGAGACGGAGCGGGAGGCACGCGCGCGTGCGGAGGCGGTCGTGCGCGCGGCCGACGTCGTGGACGCGCTCGTCGTCACCGACCCGTCCGCACAGCGTGCGCTGTGGCGGATCAGGGAGGACGCGAGCGGTACGGCGACCCGGATGCCCGACGGCACCGAGGCGTGGCCGGGGTGGGAGGACTGCGCGGTGCCGCCGGCCCGGCTGGGTCCGTACCTGCGCGAGTTCCGGGCGCTGCTGGCCGCCCACGGGCTGCGCGGCACGCCGTACGGGCACTTCGGGGACGGCTGCATCCACGTCCGCATCGACTTCGACCTGCTGACGGAGGCGGGGATCGGCCGCTTCCGGCGGTTCTCGGAGGACCTGGCCGAACTGGTGGTGGCGCACGGCGGTTCGCTGTCCGGCGAGCACGGGGACGGGCAGGCGCGGGCCGAGTTGCTGCCGAGGATGTACGGCGCGGAGACGGTGGCCCTGTTCGAGCGGGCCAAGGGTGTCTGGGACCCGGACGACCTGCTCAACCCCGGGATGCTGGTCCGCCCGGCCCCGCTGGACGCCGGCCTCCGGTTCTCCGTGCTGCCGCGCCGCCCGGTCGACGTGGCCTTCGGCTACACGGGCGACGGCGGCGACTTCTCGGCGGCGGTGCGCCGGTGCGTGGGTGTCGCCAAGTGCCGTACGACGGTGGTGTCGGGCCCGGCGGTGATGTGCCCCTCCTTCCGGGTCACGGGCGAGGAGCGGCACTCCACGCGCGGGCGTGCCCGGCTGCTGCACGAGATGCTCGCAGGCGAGCTGGTGACCGACGGCTGGCGGTCGGCGGAGGTCCGGGACGCGCTCGACCTGTGCCTGTCGTGCAAGGGCTGCCGGTCCGACTGCCCGGTCGAGGTCGACATGGCCACGTACAAGGCGGAGTTCCTGCACCACCACTACGCCGGGCGGCGCCGCCCGGCCGCCCACTACTCCATGGGGTGGCTTCCGGTGTGGCTGCGCTGGGCGGCTCGTACGCGCACCGCGCCGCTGCTGAACGCACTCGCGGCCGTACGCCCGCTGGTCTCGGTGGCGAAACGGCTGGGCGGGATCTGTCTCTTATACACAACTGACGCTGCCGACGAA
>NZ_POTZ01000036.1 GCF_003236365.1 Streptomyces sp. NTH33 | reverse complement strand
GGCGGGGAGTGGTCCGTCCGGCCCCTGGATCCGCCGGACGGAGTGCCGGACCCTGGGCAGAAAGGGGGAGGCCCGTGCGGCCCGCCCTCCCGCACGTTGCGGCGGTCCCCGCCGCCGCGCCGCGCGACACACGCGCGCGGAGGTCTCCGTAAGGACTGCCATGCACCGTGTCAACGGCGCTGACCGCGCCGACCGCACCTCCCCCGCGGACCCGGTGCCCGCGCCGGCCGCGGCACCGGCGAAGCCGTCCCGGCTGGAACCCGTGCTGCTGGCCGTCACGGCCTCGGCCCTGGTGGCCGGGGTCGTCCTGTGGCTGCTCGGCCGGCCCGCCGCGGCCGACCTGTGCTGGGCGCTCGGCACGATCGCCGCCGTCGGCCCCGCGGTGGGGTGGGTGCTGGTCGCGCTGCGGCACGGGCAGGTCGGCGTGGACCTGATCGCGGTCCTGGCGCTCGGCGGCACCCTGGCGGTCGGCGAGTACCTCGCCGGGGCGCTGATCGGCCTGATGCTGGCCACCGGCCGCACGCTGGAGGCCGCCGCCCAGCGGCGGGCTTCCCACGACCTGCGCGCGCTGCTCGCCCACGCTCCCCGCACCGCCCGTCGGCGCACCGGCACCGAGGTCCACCGGGTCCCCCTCGCCGAGGTCGCCGTCGGCGACCTGCTCGTCGTCGGCGCCGGCGAGGTCGTCCCGGTCGACGGCCAGGTGGTGGACGCCACCGCCGTGCTCGACGAGTCGGTGCTCACCGGCGAGTCTGCGCCCGTGGAGCGGGTGCCCGGCCAGACGGTGCGCAGCGGCGTGGTCAACGCGGGCGGTGCCTTCGAACTGCGGGCGACCGCGACCGAGCGGGACAGCACCTACGCCGAGATCGTGCGGCTGGCCCGGCAGGCGGGCGCCCAGTCGGCCCCGGTGGTCCGCCTGGCCGACCGCTACGCGGCCTGGTTCCTGCCGCTGTCGGTGGCGGTCGCGGGGCTGGCCTGGCTGCTCAGCGGCTCGGCGGTGCGGGCGGTGGCGGTGCTGGTGGTCGCCACGCCCTGCCCGCTGCTGCTCGCCGCCCCGGTGGCGATCGTCTCCGGGCTGTCCCGGGCGTCCCGGCTGGGCGTGGTGGTCCGTGACGGGGGCGCGTTGGAGCTCCTCGGGCGGGCCCGGACGCTGCTGCTGGACAAAACCGGCACCCTCACCGGCGGCCGTCCGCGCGTCCTGGACGTGACCGCGGCCCCCGGCTTCAAGCCCGCCGAGGTGCTGCGGCTGGCGGCCACGGTCGACCAGTACTCGCCGCATGTCCTGGCGCACGCCATCGTCGACGCGGCCCGCGAGCGCGGTCTGGAGCCGTCGGTGGCCACGGACGTGTCGGAGGAGGCCGGCCGGGGGGCGTACGGCATCGTCGAGGGCCGCAGGACGGCCGTCGGCCGGCTGGAGCCGGGCACACCGGTCCCTCAGTGGGCCCGGGCGACGGAGAACCGGGCACTGCTGGACGGCGCCGCCGTCGCCTGGCTCACCGTCGACGGCGTACCCGTCGGAGCGGTTCTGCTGCGCGACCCGCTGCGCCACGACGCGCCCCGGACGCTGCGCCGGCTGCGTACGGCCGGCATCGGGCGGATCGTGATGCTCACCGGCGACCGGCCCGAACCCGCACGGGAGATCGCCGCCGTCCTCGGACTCGACGAGGTGCGCGCCGAACTGGCCCCGGCCGACAAGGTGGCCGCCGTCCGCGCGGAACGCGGGCGCGCGGTCACGGTGATGGTCGGCGACGGCGTGAACGACGCGCCCGCGCTCGCCGCCGCGGACGTCGGGGTGGCGATGGGGGCACGGGGCTCCACCGCGTCCTCCGAGGCCGCCGACATCGTCCTCACCACCGATCGCGTGGACCGGCTCGCCGACGCCACGGCGATCGCCGTGCGGGCGCGCCGCATCGCCGTGCAGAGCGCGCTCGGCGGCATGCTGCTGTCCCTGGCGGCCATGGGCGTGGCCGCCGTGGGACTGCTGCCGCCGGCCGTGGGCGCCCTGCTGCAGGAGGGCATCGACGTGGCGGTCATCCTCAACGCGCTGCGCGCCCTGCGCGTGGACCGGGCGGCCCGGCCGGCCCTCGAACCCGCCACCGAGGCCCTGATCCACCGCTTCGCCGCCGAGCACGACGACCTGCAGGACGTGCTGCAGGCCGTACGCGACGCCGCGGCCCGGCTCTTCTCCGACACCGCCGCGGGCGGCACCGGCGCACCGGCACCGGCACTGGAGTCCGTGCGCGAGGTGCACCGGCTGCTCACCGAGCGGCTGCTGCCGCACGAGTACGCCGAGGAGCACGAGCTCTACCCGGCCCTGGAAGCCACCCTCGGCGGCCCCGAGGCGACCGCGACCATGAGCCGTGCCCACGCCGAGATCGAACGGCTCGCCCGGCGGGTGGCCACCCACCTCGCACTCGCCGACGCGCAGGGCGCGCTCGCCCCCGAGCAGCTCGAGGACCTGCGCGCCTGCCTGTACGGTCTGCACACCGTGCTGCGGCTGCACTTCACCCAGGAGGAGGAGAACTACTTCTCGCTGGCTCCCTGAGGCCGCCTCCGGAGAGCCCGGCAGGGCCGTTCGGCTCTGGTGGCGCACCGCGGTCGCCGCGCATCGTGGGAAGGAGCGGGGAGACCTCCGTACGGAAGTGGTCGCGATGGAAGCCAAGCGCTGGACCGTGCAGATCGACATCACCGAGGACGGCGACGAGACACGCGCACGTGCCGTGCTCACCACCCGCGACACCTCGGCCGTCACCGGCCGGGGCGTGGCACGGCGCAACCCGGTCGACCGGCCGATTCCGGAGATCGGCGACGAGCTGGCCGCGAGCCGGGCCCTGGAGGACCTCGCCGGCCGGCTGCACGACGTGGCCGCCGACGACATCGCCGGGACGGCCGGCCCCGTGCGGGCCTGAGGGCCGTCCCCTCACGGACCGCGCCGTCGGCACGAGCGCCGGCGGTGCGGTACGCGGTGTTTCCCCGGGCGAAGCGCTCGGCCGGCAGCTGTTCGGGGGTGGGGCCGGCTGCCGCCGTGCAGCCGCGGTCGCCCGGCGCCGCGCCGCGGGGCCCGGAGGAGCACCGTCCCCGCCTATCTCCCGCTCCCGGGCGTGCCGTACCGGACCGGTCGGCCCTGGCGTGTGTCCCGTGACGAGGCGCCGGCCGGTGACGCCGGGGCGTCGGCACGGTCGGCACGCTCCGGCTGGCACGGTCCCCCCCGGCCGGGCAGCGTGGACGTGTGTGGACGTAGGGACAGCGGAGCTCGAGTGAGGTGACCATGCAGACCTTTGAGCCGCGGCCGCGGGTCGTCGTGGGTGTGGACGGTTCGCCGTCGTCGTATGCCGCGCTGCGCTGGGCGGTGCGGTACGCGCAGCTGGTGGGCGGTGTCGTGGAGGCGGTGTACGCCTGGGACACGCCGTCGGACATCGGCTGGACCGGGCCGGCGATCGACCCGGAGTTCGATCTGGAGCAGGCCCGGGAGCGCTTCGCGGAGGAACTGCGCGCCGTTTTCACGGACGAGCGTCCAGCCGGTATGCGGGAGCACCTCGCCGAGGGCGATCCGTCGGAAGTGCTGGTCCGCGCCTCGCAAGGAGCGGAGGTCCTCGTCGTCGGCAGCCGTGGCCGCGGCGGCTTCGCCCGGGCGATGCTGGGCTCGGTCAGCCAGCGCTGCGCCCAGCACGCGGCCTGCCCGGTGGTGGTCGTACGGCAGGACCAGGACGCGGCACACTGACCCGCCCGTCCGGCGGCGTCCGGGGCCGAACGGCCCAAGCCCGGCCGCCGGCGCAGCCGGTACTGTCCGGCCCGGAGCTCCACACCCCATCCGTAGGGGAGCTGGTCGGCCGACTCCAGCTCCGCCAGGACGATCGCGCCGTCCCGCACGGTGGGGCCGATCACGGTGTACCCGCGTCCGGTCAGGACGTCCACCAGGGCGGCCATCCCGTCCTTGCCCATCACCCTCTCCTCGGGTGCGGGGGGGGGCGCCGGGGTGTTCACGTCGGTGTCCGTGCTCATGATCTCTCCTTCGTGACCGAAGGAGAGCGGGGCGGTCCGCCGGCGCCCGCTCGCCGGGCGGCCGGGCGGAGGGTCCCGGCGTCAGACGACGGTGAGGTGGTTGCTCACCTCGACCACGTCGTCGATGTCCTCGGCCTCGGCCACCAGCCTGGCCGCCGCGGCCTGCGACATCCGGCCCGTCAGGTCCACCACCCCGTCGCGCACCGTGACGGTGACGGTGCCGCGTTCGGCCGGGGAGCAGAAGGCGTGCATCTTCGCCTCGATCTCCTTCCGGATTTCCTCGTCGTCCCTGATCAGGGACTGCAGCAGCGCGTTGCGGCGCACCACGCCGACCAGACGGCCGCCGTGGTCGGTGACCGGGATCCGCTTCAGCCGCGACAGCGCCGCGAGCCAGGCCGCCTCCGCGACGGTCGCACCCGGCAGCACGGTGATCGCGGGGCTGGTCATCAGGTCGGCCGCCGCCTCGGCCCGGGCCTTCTCGTGGAGCCTGTGCCCCCGCAGCCTGCCGATGTGGCCGGGCCGGCGGCCGGACGCCTCGAAGGCGACCTTCGCCAGCAGATCGGACTCGGACACCACTCCGACCACCCGGTCGTCGGCGTCGACCACGGGAACCGCCCCGAGGTGCTCCCGCTCCAGTAGGCGGGCGATGTCCCGGCACGGCAGGTCGTCCCGCACGGACACGGCGGGCACGTCCATCACGTCCCGCACCAGCAGGGCCCCGGGCCCGGCCTCGGGCTGCGACGGCTGTTGCCCGAGGGGCCCGCCGGTCTCCTGCCGGGCCTGCTCCTGCTGGATCCGAGGGGCCGGAGCCTGCGCGTGCCCGGCCGCCACGTGCTCGGCCGCCGTGTGCTTGGCCGCCACCGCGGCGACAGCGCCCAGATACCGCAGGAGTTGTTCCTGCCTCGCCTCCTCACGGGGACTCCAGGCGTGCGACGGCACGGTGCGGCGGGCCTCGGTGCCCGCCGAGTGGTTCTCGTGCTGGTTCATGGCAACCTCCGGACTCCTCGGGTTGTCCCCTCCCAGTCTCGCGCTCCGCGTCCCCGGGCCAAGAGCCGAATGGCCCTGGTGGAGCAGCGCCATGGCCCCATCCGGTGCGCGCTCGCGGGGAAGCGG
This sequence comes from Streptomyces sp. NTH33, assembly GCF_003236365.1. Classification (GTDB taxonomy): domain Bacteria; phylum Actinomycetota; class Actinomycetes; order Streptomycetales; family Streptomycetaceae; genus Streptomyces. The sequence goes on along the minus strand of NZ_POTZ01000036.1, from coordinate 23,335 downwards.
TGAGACTGGGGAAGGGGCAGCCGGACCAGCGGGAGGACGCTCGTGATGAGTCTGCGGGACTTCCTCGCCCGGTTCCGTCCCACCGGCACGCCGGGAGCGACCGTCACCGGAGTCCCCGCCGACCGGGCGGCGGAGCGCGCCGCGGAACTGGAACCGCCTCTCGCCCGCCTGGCGGACGTCCAGCGGGAGGCGGCCCGGATCCGCGCGGCGGCGGACCGCGAGGCGGAGGTCATCAGGCAGGACGCCGTCCGGCAGGCGGCCGCGATCGTGACGGCGGCACAGGCTCAGGCGCCGCGGGTGCGGCAGGAGGCCGCGGTGCCGGTGCTCCGTGCCGCGCAGCGGGAGGGACGGGACATCCTCTCGGCCGGGGACTGCGCCGCCGCACGGGTGTACGAGCGGGCCCGGGAGCGCATGCCCGCCCTGCTCGACCGGGCCGTGGTCGACGCCCTGCGGGTCACGGACCGGCCGGAGGGGGCACCGTGAGTGCCGGATGGGTCGCGGCAGTGGTCCGGGCCCGTGCCCTGGCCGCCCGCTGCCCGGGACGCGCCGGGGCCCGCGAGATCGCGGCGAGCACCACGCTCGACGACGCGCTGCACCACCTGGCCGGGACACCGTACGGCAGGTACGCGCGGGCGACGGCCACCCTGCCCGGGGCACAGCGTTCGGTCACCGCCACGCTGCTGTGGCACCTGCGCGTGCTGGCGGGCTGGCTGCCCCGGGGCGGCGCCCGCCTGCTCCGGCCGCTCGCCTCGGGGTTCGAGATCGCCGACGTCGCGTCCCGGCTGCCGGTACGGGGTGGTCCCGGTACGGACCCGGAGGCCGCGGCGTGGCAGCCGTACCGGCTCGGTGCCCTGGAGACCGCCTGGCGTTCCCTCGAACGCGCCGCGACGCCCGCCGAACTGCGCGCCGCGCTCGCCGCCTCGCCCTGGGGCGACCCCGGCGCGGAGACACCGTGGGCGCTGATCACCGGCATGCGGATGGCGGCCGCCCGGCGGACCGCCGCGGCCGTACCGTCCACGCGCCGCTGGGCGCAGGGACGCGCCGCCCTGCTGACGGCCCGCGAACGGTTCGTGCACCGGCGCCCCCTGCCGGCGCCCGTGCGCCGCGACGCCGCGGCCGAGCTGATCGCGGCCGAGGCGGAGACCACCCGCCAGCGGGTCCGCGCCCTGCGCCGGCACTGGACCCTCCGGCTGAGACGCGAACTGGCCGCCGTCGAACTGGCGCTGGAGGAAGCGGAGCACGAGGAAGCGGTACGACGGCGCTGGGCGGCCTCGCCGCGCCGGCGGCCACGGGAGTGAGCCGGCCGCGGGACGCCGTCACCCGTGCCGGCGGTACGGCCCCGTACACGCGCCCTTCCCGGCCGAGGCAGAACCCGGCTCGCGGGCGTCCGGCGTCCTCGTGGACCTCGGTCCGCCGTGCCCGGGGCGCCCCGGCGACCGCGCACCACGCGGAAGTGCCGCGCCCGCACGAGAAGACGTCCGACGCCGGCCTGCGGCCGAGGTTCGCTCTCCCCCAGCCGCGGCTCCGCCCGGCAGGCCGCCGACCCGTTCCGAGAAGGGGGCGGCCGGGCCGGACCCGGTTCACGCGCCGGAGCGGACGCGCGTCCGGTGCGGCGTCACGGCGTGTTCCCGGCTTCCGCCGCGTGCCGCGGCGTCCCGCCGTCGGCGGGGTCCGGTTCCGGGCCGGAACGGCGGCACGGTCCTGTGAGCGCGCAGCGCACGTCCACCACGCCCTCCACGGAGCGCACCAGACGCTCGGCGAGCGGCACCAGGGTGGTGTCCAGGGCGCTGCCGGTGAGGGTGACCACCCCGTCCCGCACCCGCACCCGCACCCGCACCGACTCGAGCGGGACCGGGAACCGCTCGTCGACGACCTCGCGGCGGACCTCCTCGGCGATGTCCTCGTCGCCGCGGAGGAACACCCTGAGCAGATCGGCACGGCTGACGATGCCCGTGAGCACGCCGTCGGCGCCGACGACGGGCAGCCGCTTGACTCCGCGGCGGGCCATGACGCGCGCGGCCCGGGCGACGGTGGCGTCGGCGCGGACGGTCACGGCCGGGGTGCTCATCAGCTCCTCGGCGGTCACCGCGCCGGCCTTGGCCAGTTCGGCCCAGCGGAGCGGCCGCCCGCCCCGGTCCAGGTCGGTGTCGCGGGCCTCCTCCTTGCGCAGCAGGTCGTCCTCGGAGACGACGCCGATCACGTGGCCCGCGCCGTCCAGTACGGGCATCGCGCTGACGCCCCACTGTTCCATGGTCCGCACGATGTCCTTGAACGTCGCCTCGCCGGTCAGGGCGACGACAGTGCGGGTCATGACGTCGCTCACGGTGTACGGAGAGCCGTGCATGGCATCCTCCCACTCCCTCAAGGGCCCCCACACGGGCACCTTCAGGCTCGGCCACCGGGCCGGCGAGGACACGGGCCGAAGGGCCCCGGCCGGGGGACCGGGAGCCTCCTGTCGCCCTTTCCGCCCGCAGGCAGGAGAGTGGCGGCGTGCGAACGGTGATCCGGTGCGGAGGGCGGATCTGGTTGGCTGTCCCCGTCGGGCAGCCAACCGGGAGGCGAGGAGACCGATGAGTGCGGATGTGCGACAGGTCGCCGACGGCACCTACCTGGTGCACGGCAGCAACACCAACTGGGTGATCCTGACCGAGGGCGACGCCGCCACACTGATCGACACCGGCTATCCGGGCGACCGGCAGCTGCTGCTCGGCTCGCTGGCCGCGGTGGGCAGTTCACCCGAGGCGGTGGTGGCCGTGCTGATCACCCACGCGCACACCGACCACCTGGGCTCGGCCGAGTACCTGCGCGCCGCCCACGGCACCCCGGTGCATCTGCACGAGGCCGAAGTGCCGCACGCCCGGCGGGAGTTCCTGCACCAGGTCAGCGTCGGGCGGGTGCTGCGCAACGGCTGGCGGCCGGGCGTGCTGCCCTGGGCGGTGCACGCGCTCCGCGCCGGCGGCACCGCGCACGTCCCGGTCGCCGAGCCCCGGCCGTTCCCGGCGGCGGGCCCGCTGGACCTGCCGGGGCGGCCCGTGCCCGTGCACACGCCCGGCCACACGCGGGGCCACGCCGTCTTCCACCTCCCGGACACCGGCGTGGTCGTCTCCGGCGACGCCCTGGTCAGCGGCCACCCCACCTCGCGCGTCCGGGGCCCGCAGCTGCTGCCCGACATGTTCCACCACGAACGCGCCCGGGCGCTGGCCTCGTTGGACGTGCTGGAGAAGCTGGACGCGGACGTGACGCTGCCCGGACACGGCCCCGTGCACCGCGGCCCGCTGAAGCAGGCCGCGCGCCGGGCCCGGGAACGCGCGCGTCAGGGTTCGCCCCAGCCGTATTGACCCGCGTGGTCGGGTTGTTCACGCGGGTCGACACGCCTGGGCGCCGGAGCCCCCGGCGCCGCGGTGACTCAGGTGTGCGGGACGACGGCCACCGGGCAGCCGGCGTGGTGCAGCATCCCGTGCGCGACGGAGCCGATCCGCGCGCCCACCGCCGTACGGCGGGCGCGTCGGCCCACGACCATCAGCTGGGGCCGCTCGGCCGCCGCCAGCAGCACCTGGCCGGCGCTGCCCATCTCCACGTGCTCGACGACGGGGACGTCCGGGAAGCGCTCCCGCCACGGCTGGAGCGCCGCGGCCAGTGCCTTGCGCTCGTACGGCTCCAGCCCGCCGGCCTCGTCGAGCAGCTTGAGCGAGCCGGGGCTGTAGGCGAACACCGGCGGCAGCGTCCAGGCCCGTACCGCCCGGACGGTGGCGCCGCGGGCGGCGGCGGTCTCGAACGCGAACCGCAGGGCGCCGGCACTGTCCTCCGGGGCGCCGTGCTGGCCGACGACGATCTCGTGGCCCGCGGCCTCGGCTGGGGGTCCCCCCTGCTCGAAGAGCTTGGGGGAAGGCTCGTCCCCGGCGCGCACCAGCACGACGGGCCGTACGGACTCGATGATCACCTGCTGGCCGACGGAACCGAGCAGGAACCCGACGAGGGCGCCCTGGCCGCGCGAGCCGAGCACCAGCATCTCCGACTGCGCCGCCGCGGCGAGCAGCGCGTCCACGGCGCCGTCCTCCACGACGTCGGTGGTCACCGTCAGGTCCGGATGGCGCTCGGCGACCGTCCGGGCGGCCTCGGCGAGGCCGTCGCGCACCCACTGCCGCTGCGTGTTCCGGTCGCCCACGTCGAAGGCGTCGTGCGCCTCGAAGCGCCAGGCGTGCACCAGGCGCAGCGGCAGCCCCCGGCGCTCGGCCTCCCGTCCCGCCCACGCCAGCGCGGCGAGGCTCTCCTCCGATCCGTCCACCCCTGCCGTGATCGGCCGCGTCATGCCGTCTGCCTCCCTGTGTGGTGAGCCGTCCTCGGCCCAGTCTCCCCCACCGGGTGATCGCGGAAGCAGCCGGGCGGGACGGCCGTCCGCCGCATACCCGGGCAGAGCCGCGCACCCGAGCGGAGCGGGACGATCGAACATACGATGGGCGGAAGCCGGCGCGGTGACGACGGGAGCGCACCGGGCCGCCGACCCGACCACCACGCGGGGTGGCAGACATGGCACAGGCCGCGGAGCCGACGCGGACCGTCATCATGACCGCCGACAAGTTGTCGCCTATGGCCTTCGATTCGCTGGCGCGTCGCCCCAGGTCACGCCGATTTACTCTCGCTAATCGGGCATGATCACGGCCCGCCCACCCAGCTTGGAAAGCCAGGCAGACGGGCCGTAGGGCCTTCAGATCGGCGGAGGTGGTCGAAGGCCCAGCTCACCGGCTCCGGCGGAGATCGTTCTTGACGCCCCAGCCGCCCGGGTCGTCGACGGCCGGGCGGTCGATGACCCGGCTCATGGCGGAGCGGTGCAGCCGGGCCCGCAGCTCCGGCGGCCACGTCTTGACCGCCTCCCGCTCCGCCTCGGTCAGGCCGCCTGTCGGCTCGTCGGCGGGCTCCGGCCGGTCGGCCGCCGGGGCGGGCTGGTGCCCCTCCAGCCGTGCGTATTCGCCCATGAGGCGCTGCGCCTCCTCGGACGCGCCCGGCTGCCCAGCGCGGATGCCCGGGCGGAGCCTCCGCAGCCGCCTCTTGATCTCCTTGCACCGGTCAGTCGTCATCGTCGTCTCCCAGGGGTCCGAACTCGTCCTCGAACTTCGCCAGTTGTGCCAGCACCGCGTCCACGCTGTCCGGCTCGCCCCGCAGCGGAGGAGCAGGGGCGGCCGACGGCGACGCGGCCGACGGGCCGGGCGGCAGGGCGAGCTGCGGCCGGGGCGCCTCGGGCTCGGGGCCAAGGTCCCCGCTTTCGTGTGCCTTGAGCGTGCGGCCTGCGACCTCCAGCGCGTACTGCTTGAGCTTCGCGCGGTAGGTGCCGTCCACGTCCGGCAGGGCGGCCGTGACGGCGTCCACGGCGGCGAGGACGGCCTCCACGACGTCGGCGGCCTCCTCCATGGACGCGACCCGCGAACAGCTCGCCGCCGCCGAAGCCCGGGCGCGGCACGCCGTCGCCGCCATGGACATCGTCCTGCGACAGTGGTCGTGGGCCGAGGCGAGGACACTCGGGGAGGATGGTCCGTGAGCTGCCGAAGGACGTCCGGGAGCAGGTGGCCGATCACCTCGTCCGGGCGGGCCTGTCGTGAGCGGCGCGGAAGCGGTCGGCCCGCACCACCGCCGCAGGCCGCGGGCCCTCGTGCAGCGGCACCCCTGCCGGACGGCGGCGGAGCTGACGGCGCTGCTGTCGGCGGCCGATCGGAGCATGTTCGCCGTCGCGCTGCGGGCCACGCGCGAGAGCTGCGACATCCGGGTCGACGACAAGGGCCGCTACTGGCCCACCTGACCAGCGGGGACCCCTTGCCGGCTGATTTACCTAAACAGCCCTCGGGAGCGGGGCACCGTGCTCACAATCCCCGCATGACACTGGCTGCTTCGTCCTGGTGGGCCGACTGGCCCAAGTTCCTGCCCGGCTGGCTCGCGTTCGTGTGGACACTCGGGACCGGGGCCCGGAAGGTGTGGGTGCGCCGTCACAGGGTCGCCCCTCGGGCCCGCCGACGACGAGCTGCGTGAGCTGCTGACGGAGTTCCGAGGATGGTTCGAGCTGCTCGGTGAGAAGCCGCAGCACAAGGTGTGGTTCTCCAACCACCCTGACCGGAAAGTGGCGGGTCAACGACTGCGCGACCTGGCTGAGCGGCGCACCGACAAGGCGCTGAAAGCCGCATTGATGGCCGTGGCTGATTCCTGGAGTGAGACCACCAGGCATGGCGTACCGTTCGGGTCCTACACGCCGGACATCGCTGATCGGCGCGCCTACGATCTGCGAGCTGAACAGGCCAGGGCGGCGCAGCGGCAGGTCGCCGGGGACGGCCTGGAGCGCGTGAAGGAAGCACTCAGCCGCCTGAACGAGCTGGAGCGCAAGACTCACGGCCGCAGCTAGCGGTCCGGCGTCTCGTGCTTCGCGACGTCCGGCTCGTTGTCGAGCCAGTGCTGGCACACCGTCCAGTGGATACGATCACTGCCGTCGTTCTTCAGGTACACGTCGGCGACGAGGTCCCGGGTGCACCACTTCTTTCCGTGTGCGCTGCACAGGGTGTCATCACGCTGGGGCTGCGGCGTCTTCCACCGCTCGATCTCCACGATGTCGGACTTCATGGCCGTGCAGCGTAGTCCTCACCCCGGGGACATGTCCGGGACACCGTGTCCCACCTTGTCTCGGACACCCGGACAGCCAGGACGAGGTGTCCCGGACAGCAAGACAGGGCCGGACAGGACGGCGGGACAACGGCTCACGGTCCAGGACGAGTTGTCCGGTGGCCTGATGCGAGTGTCAGCCCGGACTGTCACCCCGGCCGGTCGGGCTGTCAGCCGGTCGTCAGTGGGGCGTGGGGGGCATTCAGAGGGTGTTAGTCAGCCGCTGAAACGGCCTCCCACCTAGGGCTCTCCCGGCGATCATGCGGCTGACGACCGGGCTGACACGTCAGCCGGTGTCAGCCCTCGTCGGCCGGGGGCTCGGGCTCCCCGTCGTCTTCCAGCGGCAGCGGGTCCGCGACGAACGTGCCCCGGCCGTGCACCGTCACGATGAGGCCGCGCTCCCGCAGCACCTGGGCAGCGCGCCGGACGGTGAGGTAGGCGACGCCGTATTCCTGGGCGAGGTCGCGCTCTGCGGGCAGGCGTGCGCCAGACTGAAGCTCCCCGGTCCTGATCCGCGCCTCGATGTGGTCGGCGAGGGCGACATAGATGAGCTGCGGCCCCTGGGGGTTGAACTCCGGTACCTCGCGGCGATCACTCACCCTGACAACGTAAAGCGCTATTGAGCTGCACGAATCTTCAGAGAGCTATACATAGCTCTACATGGCTTAGTACGTTGAGCGACGGAAGAACCCCGGCGAGGTGGTGAGACCTCCCGGGGCACGGCCGACTACGAGGGAGTCGACATGTCGAAGCTACCTCCGCCCCTGGGTGGGGCGGAACCCAGCCCCTGGCTGACGCTGCGGGTGTACCGGGTGACCGACGACGGGCGCGTCACCGCCGACACAGGAACCGTGAACGTGGAGCCCAGCCCCCAGCCGCTGCTGACCAGCGCCTGGCCTCCGTGCCGGTGCCCCCGCCACCGGGGGGAGTCATGACCTCCCGGCTGCACTACTGCCGTCACTGCGACGAGCCGATCACGGACTCGGACGACGCGGTGTACCTCGGGCACCAGGAGGCCAACAGCGGACCCGGCTGGGAGGTGTGGGCGCACCGGGCGCACGCCGACCTCGTTGAGCCGGACCCGGTGCCGCTGCGCATCCTCGCCCGGGTGCTGATCCACCGGGCCCTGAACACCCCCGACGAGTAGCCCGAACAGCACTGATCCCCCGTCAGGCGACGGGGGCTCAGTCGTGTGCGGGGTCAGTCGGTGCGGTCGACTCGCAGGAAGCGGCTGGAGGGTACGCCTAGATGCCGCCTGGGACTCATCTATGAGCCAGCCCCCACATCTAGTGGTTGGATGGTTACACCACATGGCCGGACGCCAGGTCACCGCCTATGTTGGTGCCTCGCCGAGCGAAACCTTCGCCCACTTCGGCACGTCTAGAACGGCGACCCCGGACGGACATGTGATCGAGGGCACATGGCTGCGCAGCGCCTGAGGAACGCCGAGATACGCCCGAGTAAGCGAGCACCCCATTTACAGTCGGCCGAATCGCGCTCCGATGTTGGTTCTCTAGACTGCTCATCACATGCAAAGGAGCCCGGTCACCGCCCAGTTGGCCTAGGAAACCGAGGGCGGGAAGCGAGCTCCCTGCGTGTGCCCCTACCAACGCAAAAGCGGAAGGACACTCATGCACCATAACCAGTTGAGGGCTGACCTGCACGGGTGGGCGCGCGTTCGTCGCGCCGTCGAGTGGGTGAAGCGCTACCGGCGCGCCCTCGTCCTGCGCGCCATGTACGGCGCGGCATACGGAGCGAGCACCACGGGAGCCAGCATGCTCCTGATCTGGCTGCACTCCCGCTTCTGAGCGGAGCCCGCCAACGGAGTCCCGGCCGGTCGGCCGGGACTCCTTCGCGTATCGGGCTGGAGCCCATAACCCCATTGCCGGCTCGGAGACTTGACCCGGTCCCACTGTCGGTGGCAAGTGCGACAATCCCATCCATGAGTGATGAGCTGGCGTCGCCCGACATGTCCCTGGCCCTCGACGCTCCGCAGAACGCTCCCCTCGTGAGTGAGTGGCTGCTCGGCACGAGCGCTGTACTCGCGTATCACCTAGGGAAGACCGACACAGCGCGGATGATCGCCGACGTGTCGTCGGTTGAGGTTCGGCTCTGGAACACCGAGTTCGACCACGAGGGCTACCGGATCGTGCTTGTGGTGGAGCCGAGCCTGTACCCCACGTACAACAAGCGGGAGTTGGACAGCATCGCTGAGGTGATGCGAGACGTGATGTGGGGGTCAGGCAAGTCCGTTGATGAGCTTGTCGCCCGGCCGTCGATTCCTCGCCTCGGCCCGGACTGGCGCAGGCAGATCAAGACCGCCGACGGCCCCAAGCCCAGCAATCAGGGACGACGGCAGCAGCTCGAACCCAGTCATCCGGTGGAAGACCAGCTTCGCTTCACCAATGAGTGGGAGCAGCGCGTCTACCAGGTGCTCAAGCAGCGGCAGGAGTCCCTGCCGGACAGCGAGACGATCGGGATCATGCCCCTCGGCGGGATGCGGGTACGCGGCTGGACCTTCGAGCCCGACCTGCTGATCACCTATCGCGGGTACGCCGGTGTGATCGAGATCGACGGCCCACAGCACAAAGGCCACGCCGGTTATGACCACAGCCGCAGTCGTCTCTTCCTGCACGCCGGGGTCAAGTACGTCGACCGCCTGAACGTGGAGGAAGTGAGCAGCCGTGCGGAAGTGGAGAAGTTTGTCGACGACTTCCTGGCCCAGCTCAAGCGGTAGACAGCACGGAGCCCCCGTCGCGTGACGGGGGCTCCGTCGTGCCGTGAGGGGCCGGGGAGCGCGGGCCGGTGGCCGTGCCAGTGGGGCGCTGAACGGCCGGGAGACGGCCACTCAGGGGCTCGGTGAGGTCACGTCGCGGCCCCGTCGGCGTCCACCCACCTGATCCGGTCGGTGACGTCGGGCGAGGCACTGTCGGCCACCCGCTTGATGCGCACCGCGCCCAGCACCTCGGGCGACAGCAGCAGGGCCGCGACCGCGCGCCGGGTGGTGATGTCGGCCGCCGTCCACCACTGCACCAGGTCGGCCTCGGGGTCGGACGGCAGGATGTCCGCCAGCGGGTCGGGCTCGGTGAGCTTGGCCAACTCGGACTCCAGGCGGGCGATGTCCGTCTCCAGCTCCTCCATGTCGGCGGTGCGCTGGAGCCGGGCCCGAGCCGTCTTGGGCCGGGGCGCGGCCTCCAGCTCCTCCAACTCGTCCTTGAGAGTGGCCAGTTCGGCCCGCTTGGCCTCCTCGTCCGAGCCGGGCTCGGGGCGGCGGCTCAGGGCCGCGTGCCGGTGCGGCGCGGACAGGTACGCGAGGATGACGCCGAGCTGGGGCGGGTCGGCGTCCAGGTCACCGATCAGCAGCCGGTCGACCTCTGCCTTGTCGATCGTGAAGTGGTCGTAGCGGAAGCACCGGTACACCAGGCGGCCGTCATACGCCCGGCCGCCTGGCTTCACGGATACCGTCCCGCCGCAGGTATCGCAGCGCAGCACGCCGGTGAGCACGTGCTTGATCTGCGTGCCGGTGTGGGTCTTGCGGGTGGGGTCGGTGAGGACCCGCTGCACGGCCTCGAACAGCTCCGGCTCGACGAGGGCCTTCCAGTTGCCCGGCCGCTCGGTGCCGCCGTGCACGCGGATGCCGATGTACGCCTTGCGCCTCAGCATCTGGACCAGGTACTGCCGGGAGAGCACCACGCCGGTCTCCCGGCTGCGGATGCCGCGTCGCTCCCAGTCCAGGGCCACGGCCCGGACGGACTCCCGCTTCCGGCCGTTCCAGCCCGCCACGCGCTCGAACAGCTCCACCAGCGGACCCTCGTCGGGGACGGCTTCCTGCGATACCGGGCGCGGGCGGCCGTCGATCAACTCGTAGGTGCGCCGGTATCCGAAGGGGATCTTGCCGTGCGGGCGGCCCTCGTCGACTGCGGAGTTCACTCCCCTGAGCGTACGCACCGACAGGAGGCGAGCCTCCTTCTCCGCGTCGTTGGTGCCGCTGATCAGGCTGTGCCGGTCGCCGTAGTTGCGCGGGGTGAAGGTGCGGTCCAGGCTGGTCACGTGAATGCGGTAGCCGCCCGCCTCCGCCGCGTCGATCAGGGCCACGCCCCGACCGGTCTCGCGGGCGAGTCGGCTGATCTCCCACAGCACGAGGACGTCGTCCGGCTCGCCGAACGCGCCGGACGTCAGGTCGGCCGGCAGCCGCTCAAAGTCGTCGCGGGCCTTGGTGGCGAACTTGGAGGCGGAGCCGGTGTCCTTGTACGGCTCGCCCCACCCCCATGGCCCGTGGTCCTTCTCGGCCGCGAGGTTGTCCCTGTGCTGGTCGCTGATGCTGCGGGCGGTCTTGCCCTTCCCCTTGGATACCCGCAGGTACTCCCGCCCGGTGCGCGTCGCCATGGCCTTGCCCCTCCCTGTCCCGCTAGGGCCCCGGCATGTCCCCTTCCTCACCTACCGCAGGTGTAATCATGACCGTGGACGACGACCCGGGGGTCTCCCGCGCCGTCGCCCGGGACCTCAGGCGGCGCTACGGCGCCTCGTACCGGATCGTGCGCGCGGAGTCCGGCGAGTCCGCGCTGGACACGCTGCGCGAGCTGAAGCTGCGCGGTGACCTCGTGGCCGTCATCCTGGCCGACTACCGCATGCCGCGGATGAACGGCATCGAGTTCCTCGAACAGGCCCTGGACGTGTATCCGGGCGCGCGGCGGATGCTGCTGCCCCTGACCGCCGCCGGACCCGACGGCACGGCGCTCGCGTCCGAGGACCGTACGACTTCCCGGGAGCCGGCATGACCAGTGACACCGGAATCGACCCCCGCGTCCCGCCGAGCGGCACCGGCTGCGTCGAGTGCGACGCCGACGGCGGCTGGTGGTTCCATCTGCGGCGGTGCGCGCAGTGCGGCCACATCGGCTGCTGCGACGACTCCCCCGGCAAGCACGCCACCGCCCACCACCGGGCCACCGGGCACCCGGTGATCCGCAGCTACGAGCCGGGCGAGGGCTGGTTCTGGAACTACGACACGGACGAGCTGTACGAGACCGGCCCCGAGCTCGCACCCCCGGCGAGCCACCCGGCGGACCAGCCGGCGCCCGGCCCGGCGGGCCGCGTCCCCGCCGACTGGGCGGACATGCTGCGCTGAGCCGTCCCGCCCAGCCCGTCATGGTGCGCACTCGGCACTCGAATTGTCATGAGCGCGCCATGCAGTCCAGGGTGTCCGTCTGCCAATCCACCCCACTCTGTGCAATCCACCCCACTCGGTGATCGGCGAGTGACCAACTGTGTGTCGCCGGTGGAGAGCTGACGTGATGGGAGATGCTTGCCCCGCCCGGATGCGGTCGGTCCCGCACGGATCACCGCGTGGACGGAGACGGGAGAGGGAGCGTATGGCCTCACGGACGGTGCGCCGGAGTGCGGTGCTCGGCCCGCTGGCGCTGGCCCTGCTCACGGGGCCGGTGCACGCGGCGGAGGGCCGGGCGGACGCCGGGGCGTCCTCCGCCGTCCTTCCCGCGCCGGATCCGGCGGCGCTCGGCGGCCGGCTGCGCACGGCGCTCGCCCAGGGCGCGCCGGGCGCGATGGCACGGATCGACGACCACCGCCTCTCCCCCGACGACCACGCCACGGTGTACAAGGCCACGGAAGGGATCGCCGACCGCGGGACGAAGGAGCCGGTGAACACCGACGACCGGTTCCGCATCGGCAGCGTCACCAAGACCTTCTCCGCGGTCGTGCTGCTGCAACTGGCGGCCGAGGGCCGGGTGCGGCTCGACGACCCGGTCGGCCACTACCTGCCGGGGCTGCTGCCGGACGCCCGGATCACGGTGCGGCACCTGCTCAGCCACAGCAGCGGCCTGTACGACTACACCTCCGACCTGTTCGCCCGGACGGTGCCCGGCTTCGAGGCCGTACGCACCAGGGTGTTCACCTACCGCGAGCTGCTCGGCCTGTCGCTGCGGCGCCCGCTCACCCAGGCGCCCGGTGCCGGCTACGCCTACTCCAACACCAACTACGTGGTGGCCGGCCTGCTCATCGAGAAGCTGACCGGCCACCCGGTGCGGACCGAGTACGAGAACCGGATCATCAAGCCGCTGCGGCTGGGCGACACCTTCTACGTCCACCCCGGCATGAAGATCCCCGGCCGGCACACGCGCGGCTATCTCACCCCGGACGAGGCCAGGGCCCCGCTGGTGGACGCCACCGAGCAGACGGTGTCCTGGGCGCAGAGCGCGGGCGCGCTCATCTCCAGCACGCGCGATCTGAACACCTTCCTCTCGGCGCTGCTGGGCGGGCGGCTGCTGCCCGCCGCCCGGCTGGCGGAGATGCGGCGGTGGATCCCGGCGGGCACCGGCCAGGCGTACGGGCTCGGGCTGCGCCGCCGCGACCTGTCGTGCGGGGTGTCGGTGTACGGGCACACGGGCGCCGTACAGGGCTACTACACCTACGCGTTCACCAGCGAGGACGGCAGGCGCAGCCTCACCGCGCTCGCCAACGCCTCCAACAACGGCAGGGTTCACCTGACGATGCTGAGCACACTGGAGCCGGCGTTCTGCGGCAAGCAGGCGAAGGCGCAGGGCGCGGCCGTGCTGCCGTACCCGGCCGGGGAGGACGACTTCGCTCAGTGATCCTGGATCTTGGCGGAACCGGCGCTTCCGGGCCAGGATGCCCGCATGAAAGGTGACCTCTTCTCCAGTGAGCACGTGGTACGGCCCTCGACCGCGCCGGGCATGTCGGTCGAGAACGCCAAGTGCCTGAAGTACACGGTGGACGGCGAGATGTTCGCCCGTCAGGGCTCGATGGTGGCCTTCCGCGGCGACCTGCGGTTCGAGCGCAAGGGCCAGGGCGTGGGCGGCATGCTCAAGCGTGCGGTCACCGGGGAGGGACTGCCGCTGATGACGGTGCGCGGGCGGGGCGAGGCCTGGTTCGCGCAGGAGGCGCAGAACTGTTTCGTCGTCGAGGTCGAGCCCGGTGACGAGTTCACCGTCAACGGCCGCAACGTCCTGTGCTTCGACGCGACGCTGTCGTACCGGATCACGACGGTCAAGGGGGCGGGAATCGTCGGCGGCGGGCTGTTCAACAGTGTGTTCACCGGTCAGGGACGCCTGGGCCTGGTGTGCGAGGGCAGCCCGCTGGTCATACCGGTCACGCCGGAGCAGCCGGTGTACGTCGACAAGGACGCGGTGGTCGGCTGGACGACCCGCCTGCAGCCGTCGCTGCACCGCGTGCAGTCGATCGGCTCGATGCTGCGCGGCGGGTCGGGCGAGGTGGTGCACACCCGGCTCGTCACCCGGGTCAGCCGATCGGTCTCGGCGGCCAGCTCGTGCGTGATCACCTGGTGGGCCGCCCGCCGCACCGTCGCCTCCCAGTCGCCGCCGCGGTCGGGCTGCGGGGCGGCGTACCGCCGGTACCGGTCGAGCAGTTCGTCCGCCCCCGCCGGGTCGGTGAACAGGCCGTCGACGTGCCGCAGGGCGTCGTAGCCGGTGGTGCCGGCGACCGGCCAGGCCGCCGGCAGGTGCTCGCCGTCGGAGAGGATCTTCTCCACCACCGTCCAGCACCCGCCCGTCGCCTCGTGCAACTGTTCGAGATAGCCGTCCGGGTCGGCGAGCCCGTCGGGGTGGTCGATGCGCAGCCCGTCGATCACGCCCTCGCGCAGCAGCCGCAGGATCTTGGCGTGGGTCGCCTCGAACACCTCCGGGTCCTCCACCCGTACCCCGATCAGCTCGGAGATGCTGAAGAACCGCCGGTAGTTCAGTTCCGTACGGGCCAGCCGCCACCACACCGGCCGGTACCACTGCGCGTCCAGCAGCTGAGGCAGGGGCAGCCTCCCGGTGCCCTCGCGCAGCGGGAAGGCGTGGTCGTAGTAGCGCAGGACGTCGCCGTCCGCCTTCAGCTCGCCGATCTCCCTGCCGACCGGCCCGCCGAGCACCGGCAGCAGCACCTTGCCGCCCTGGGCCTCCCAGTCGATGTCGAACCAGCGCGCGTACGGTGACGCCGGCCCCTCCCGCAGCACCTCCCACAGGGCGCGGTTGTGCCGCGGCGCCATGGCCATGTGGTTGGGCACGATGTCCACGACCAGGCCGAGCCCGTGCTCCCGCGCGGTGCGCGACAGCGCCCGCAGGCCCTCCTCGCCGCCGAGCTCGTCACGCACGCGCGCGTGGTCCACGACGTCGTAGCCGTGCAGGGAGCCCGGCACGGCCTGGAGGACGGGGGACAGGTGCAGGTGGGAGACGCCGAGCGACGCCAGGTACGGCACGGCCCGCGCGGCGGCCGCGAACGGGAACCCGGGCTGGAGCTGGAGCCGGTAGGTGGCCGTGGGCACGGGGCGGACGGGTGCGGGGCGCTCGGAGGTCATGGAAAGTTACGTACCCGCCCGGCGGCCTTTCGTGTCATCCGTCCGCCCCGTGTCCACGCCCCACCCGTCCGCCGTGTGCCCGCGCCCCATCCGGACGGGTCTGTCCATGCCCCACCCGGGCGGGCGCCCGCCCGAGGCGTGCCCTCGCCCGAACGGGGCACCGGCTCCTAGGCCGGCCGCTGGAGCACGGTCAGGCTGCGGTCCTTCAGCGTCAGCCGGTCCCCGGCCCGCGCCTTCGGGCCGGTGCCGGGCGGGACCGGATCCGTGCGGGCCGTGTCGACCACCACCTGCCACTGCCGCCCGTGGTCGACCGGCACGACGAACTCGAGCGGCTTCGGCGCGGCGTTGAACATCAGCAGGAAGGAGTCGTCGGTGATCCGCTCCCCGCGCGTGCCGGGCTCCGAGATCGCGTTGCCGTTGAGGAACACGGTCAGCGCGGAGGCCTGCGCCGAGTTCCAGTCCTGCTGGGTCATCTCCCGTCCCTCGGGGGTGAACCAGGCGATGTCGGACAGCTCGTCGTGGGTGCCCTCCACCGGCCGCCCGTGGAAGAAGCGGCGTCGGCGGAACACCGGGTGGTCCCGGCGCAGCGCCGCCATCGCCCGTACGAAGTCCGGCAGCCCGCCGCCCGGCTCCGGCTCGCCGGACTCCGGCCAGCGCACCCAGGCGAGCTCGTTGTCC
Source organism: Streptomyces sp. NTH33 (assembly GCF_003236365.1). GTDB lineage: Bacteria > Actinomycetota > Actinomycetes > Streptomycetales > Streptomycetaceae > Streptomyces. The sequence continues at coordinate 7,686 of NZ_POTZ01000036.1, read as the reverse complement.
TGGCAGTAGGCGTTGTTGTTGCCCCGCTGGGTGCGGGCGAACTCGTCGCCGTGGCTGATCATGGGCACGCCCTGGGACAGCATCAGCGTCGCGACGAAGTTGCGCATCTGCCGGGCCCGCAGTTCGAGCACGTCGGGGTCGTCGGCCTCGCCCTCCACTCCGCAGTTCCAGGACCGGTTGTGGCTCTCGCCGTCCCGGTTGTCCTCGCCGTTGGCCTCGTTGTGCTTCTCGTTGTACGACACCAGGTCGTGCAGGGTGAAGCCGTCGTGGCAGGTGACGAAGTTGATCGAGGCCAGCGGGCGGCGGCCGTCGTACTGGTAGAGGTCGGAGGAGCCGGTCAGCCGGGAGGCGAACTCCGCGAGCGCCCGCGGCTCGCCCCGCCACAGGTCCCGGACGGTGTCGCGGTACTTGCCGTTCCACTCGGTCCACAGCGGCGGGAAGTTCCCCACCTGGTAGCCGCCCTCGCCCACGTCCCAGGGTTCGGCGATCAGCTTCACCTGGGAGACCACCGGGTCCTGCTGCACCAGGTCGAAGAACGACGACAGCCGGTCCACCTCGTGGAACTGCCGGGCCAGGGTCGCCGCCAGGTCGAAGCGGAAGCCGTCGACGTGCATCTCGGTGACCCAGTACCGCAGCGAGTCCATGATCAGTTGAAGCACGTGCGGGGACCGCATGAGCAGGGAGTTCCCGGTGCCCGTGGTGTCCATGTAGTAACGCGGGTCGTCGGTGAGCCGGTAGTAGCGGGGGTTGTCGATGCCCTTGAAGGACAGCGTCGGCCCGAGGTGGTTGCCCTCGGCGGTGTGGTTGTAGACCACGTCGAGGATGACCTCGATCCCGGCCTCGTGCAACGCGCGGACCGCCGACTTGAACTCCAGCACCTGCTGGCCGCGGTCGCCCCAGGAGGCGTAGGCGTTGTGCGGGGCGAAGAAGCCGATCGTGTTGTAGCCCCAGTAGTTGTTCAGGCCCATGTCCACCAGGCGGTGATCGTTCACGAACTGGTGTACGGGCATCAGCTCCAGCGCGGTGACACCCAACTCGGTCAGGTGTTCGATGATCGCCGGGTGGGCGAGCGCCGCGTAGGTGCCGCGCAGCTCCTCGGGCAGCCCCGGGTGCCGCATGGTGAGGCCCTTGACGTGGGCCTCGTAGATCACCGTCTCGTGGTAGCCGCGCCGGGGCGGCCGGTCGTCGCCCCAGTCGAAGTACGGGTTCACCACGACCGAGGTCATGGTGTGCGGCGCCGAGTCCAGGTCGTTGCGCCGGCCGGGGTCGTCGAAGTGGTAGCCGTACACCTCCTCCCCCCAATGGACCGAGCCGCTGATCGCACGTGCGTACGGATCGAGCAGCAGCTTCGCGGAGTTGCAGAGCAGCCCGCGCTCCGGGGCGTAGGGACCGTGCACCCGGAACCCGTACCGCTGCCCCGGCATGACACCGGGCACGTACGCGTGCCGGACGAACGCGTCGCTCTCCCGCAGCTCCACCGCGGTCTCCGAGCCGTCGTCGTGCAGCAGACACAGCTCTACTCGGTCCGCGGCCTCCGTGAAGACCGCGAAATTGGTGCCGGCGCCGTCGTACGTGGCACCGAGTGGATACGCCTCTCCAGGCCAGACCTGCATGGATACGACTCTTTCAGGTGTGCGGCGCCACTGGTGGTCCCTTGGCCCCGAGTCTCCCCAAAAGTGAGACACCCACCTATGACCTGGCTCGCTCGTGCGGGTGGGGCATTCGGGTACTCCCGTGGCTCAGGGGAAAGGGGGGAAGGGGAAAAGGGAGGAAGATCTACGCACAGGTGTGCGCCGCCCGTCAACGTCAAGGCTATGAATCCGCTCACTCCACCGACTGCGGACGGTCGGAACAAGCGCACACGGTGGGGAAGTTGGGAAAGGAGCTGTCCATCCGGCTGCACCGCGCGCCGCACCCGGAGTACCCTTCCTTGATCGTTGGGGCAGGGAGTGCCCGGGGGAGTGGAAGGCGGTGCGCGGGTGGGCTCGGGAGGCCTGGAGCTGCCCCCTGGTGACGGAGGTCATGAGGGGGACTCCACAGACGTCCCGCCCGGCGCGGTGTCCCTGGCCCGGCCGATGGACGTGGGTGCCATCGGTCCGGAGCTGGACTGGGACGCCGGCGCCTGGCGCGAGGTGCGTACACGCGCCCAGCGGGCCGGCCGGGCCTACATATGGCTGAACCTCGTCGAGCAGCGGCTGCGCGCCGTCGTGGCCGCCGTCCTGCGGCCCGTCTACGAACCCGTCCACGGCGACGACTGGGTGGTGGCCGCGGCCGGACCGGCCGGCCAGGAGTGGGCGCAGCGGGCGGTCGCGGTACGCGAAGTCAGCCGCCGCAAGGGCTACTTGCTCGACCCGGCCGACGACAACGTGATCAGCTTCCTCACCCTGCCGCAGCTGCGCGAGCTGATGGTGCAGCACTGGCCGTGCTTCGAGCCGTACATCGACGAGCGCCGGGACGTCGAACTCGCCCTGGACGAGCTGGAGGTGACCCGCAACGTCGTCTCCCGCAACCGGGCCCTGTCCGAGGCCGTGCTGGCCCAGGCCGAGCGCGCCTCCGCGCGGCTCCTGGAGATCCTCGGCACGGGCGGCGACGTGCCCTCCGCGCGGCGGCTGCCGGTGGACGCGGTGGAGGACCTGGTCGGCGACCGGTACGCGGACGTGGTCGCGGTGCATCCGGACCGGGTGCGGCTGCTGCGCCAGTTCCCGGCCGAGGACATCTTCGGCGGCGCCCGCCGCCTGGACGCCATCGGCATCGGGCTGAACCTGCTCGTGCAGAACTTCTCCGGCCGCCGCCTGGTCCGGCTCGCCGAGTCCGGCTCCCGGGTGCGGCTGCTGTTCCTGAACCCGGCCTCCAGCGCCGTGAAGCGGCGCGAGCGCGAACTCGGGCTCAAGCGCGGCGAGCTGAGCCGCTCGGTGGAGATGAACATCCTGCACATGCGGCGGGTGCGCTCCCGGCTGCGCGACCCGGGCGCCTTCGGGATCCAGGTCTACGACGAGACGCCCCGCGCCACCGCCTACCTGGTGGACGGCGACGGCTCCGACGGCATCGCGGTCGTGCAGTCCTACCTGCGGCGCGCCCGGGGCATGGAGACGCCGGTGTTCGTCCTGCGCAACGGCAACAAGGTGGTCAAGTCGGACGAGACCGACGAAGGCGGGCTCTTCTCCGCCTATCGCGAGGAGTTCGGGCTGATGTGGGCGGATTCGCGCCCGGTGTCCTGAACCGCCTTCGGCCTTCGGGGCCTCCCGGTCCTCCGGGCGGAAAGCGGAACGCGATCCTCGGATTGTCAGTGGCGCATGCGATCGTGGAGACCACTGGGGGAAAGCACCACCGAGGAGGGGGCCGCCATGAGCTGGCACCAGGAGCCGCTGATCGGCTTCGACCTGGAGACCACCGGGACCGATATCGAGACCGACCGGATCGTCACCGCGGCGGTTGTGACCGTTGACCCGGCCGAGCGGCTTCCCGAAGCCCGCACCTGGCTGCTCGATCCAGGAGTGACCATCTCCGAGGAGGCGACGGCGATCCACGGCATCTCCACGGAACACGCCCGCCTGCACGGGGAACCGGCCGCCTCCGCGATCGAGGAGATCACGTCCGCGGTCAGTGAAGTGCTGAACTCGGGCACCCCGCTGGTGGTGATGAACGCGCGGTACGACCTCTCGCTGCTGGACCGCGAATGTCGCCGACACGGGATAGAGCCGCTGGTCGAGCGGTTGCGTGGCGGGATATCGCCCATCATCGACCCCTTGGTCCTGGACAAGTACGTGGATCGCTACAGAAAGGGGAAGCGGAACCTCCGGGCGCTCTGTGAGCACTACGGCGTACAGCTCGACGATGCGCACAACGCGGTCGCGGACGCAGTGGCTGCGGCCCGTACCGCCCGGCGCATGGGGGAGAAGCACTCGGCCATAAGGGGGTTGGCACCGGTGGATCTCCACGACCTCCAGGTTCGTACGGCAGCCGAGCAGGCGGCATCGCTGCAGAGATACCTCCGACGCACCTCGAACCCCGAGGCGACGGTCGAGCCGGCCTGGCCTGTCGTCCCCCATGGCCGCTGATCGCAGCAGTCACCCACTGCCCGCGCGGCTCTTCGGGTCTCGGCAGTGATCCTCAAGGGAGTGCACGCCGCCCGCGAAGCGGGGCAGCGGTACCGGCAAGCACCGCGCCAAGGGCGCGCTCCTGAGCGACCTGCCCGGGGGAGCCAGGAAGGGTGAGGTACCCATGACGCACGCCGCAGGCCCGCCGCCGCGCGGGCGCCGCCGCCCGGACCTGCGGCACTGGCTGAGACCCCAGGGTTCACACCGTGGCCCGATACCTTCGGTGGTGACCGGCGGGGCGGGAAACGGCACCAGTGCCGGCCGCCCGGCCCCTGACGGCAGGAGCGACGGCAGCACCCACGGATTTCCCCGCACGACCACGGATGCCAGCGGAACCCAAGAACCATGCTGACCAGCGAAAGCAGGTGGAAGGGTGCCGCACAGCACACGCACCGTGTGCTGGCGAGTGAGATCAGAACGGGTACCAGCGCACCGTGGGGTCCCCGTCGCGCAGGGACGCCACCCGGCGCTTGAACTCGGCCAGGGCCTGGGGGTTGTCCTGGGCGTGCTGGGCGACCCAGGCGCAGCTGGCCGTCTCGCGGGCGCCGCGCAGCACCGGGCAGCCCTCCCACTCCCGTACGTCCCAGCCGTAGGTGTCGGCGAAGGAGTCGTACGCCTCGGCGGGCAGGCCGTAGCGGTCCCGGGACAGGGCCATGACCACCAGGTCGTGCTCGCGCAGGTCGGCGGAGAAGGTCTCCAGGTCGACCAGGACGGGCCCGTCCGGACCGACGTGCACGTTGCGCGTCAGCGCGTCGCCGTGGATCGGGCCCGGCGGCAGATGGGGGGTGAGCGCGGCGGCGGCCGCCGCGAAGCCGTCGCGGCGCTCGCGCAGGAACGCCGCGTCGGCCGGATCGACGGCGTCCCCCGCGAGCCGCAGCCAGCGCTCCACACCGCCCAGCAGCTCGCGCGGCGGCAGCTCGAAGCCGGGAGCGGGCAGCGCGTGGACGAGGCGCAGCAGCCCGGCCAGGTCCCGCGGTTCGGCGGGCCGCACCGGCTCGGGCAGCCGATGCCACACGGTCACCGGATGCCCCTCGACGAGCACCGCCTCGGCCTCGGCGGCCCGCACAGCGGGCACCCCGGCCTCTGCCAGCCACACCGCGATGCGCAACTCCCGCCGCGCCCGCTCCAGCAGCTCGGCGTCACTGCCCACCTTCACGACGAGGTCCCCGACGGCGAACACCGCGTTCTCCCCCAGGGCGAGCAGCCGTGCGTCCCGCCCCGAACCGGGCAGCACTCCCGCCGCGGCCAGTACGTCCCGCGCCCGAGCCTCGTCCATCGTCCGTCTCCATGTTCGTGATTCATATCCGTATGCGTGCTCGAACCCCCCGACGTCCGACGGTCAGTCTCGCATCCGCACAGGTCGGCGCCGGTGCCCGGTGCCGCGAACCGGGCGGTCCGTGTCCCGGCGCCGTAAAGCGTTTGAACGCGGCGCACCGTCTCGTTCATGGTGGAGGCCATGACAACCGGCTCCCACATCGCCATGTTCTCCATCGCCGCCCACGGCCACGTGAACCCCAGCCTGGAGGTGATCCGGGAACTCGTCGCGCGCGGGCACCGGGTCACGTACGCCATCCCGCCGGTGTTCGCGGACAAGGTCGCCGAGACCGGTGCCGAGGTGAAGCCCTGGCATTCCACGCTGCCCTCGCCCGACGACGACCCGTCCGCCTGGGGGACCACGCTGCTCGACAACGTCGAGCCGTTCCTGAACGACGCGATCCAGGCCCTGCCCCAGCTGATCGAGGCCTACGCGGACGATGAGCCCGACCTGGTCCTGTACGACATCACCTCCTACCCGGCCCGCGTCCTCGCCCACCGCTGGGGCGTGCCGGCGGTCTCTTTGTCGCCGAACCTCGTGGCCTGGGAGGGCTACGAGGAGGAGGTCGCCGAACCGATGTGGGCGGAGCCCCGGCAGACCGAGCGGGGCCGGGCCTACTACGCCCGCTTCGAGACCTGGCTGAGGGAGAACGGGATCACCCGGCACCCGGACTCCTTCGCCGGCCGCCCCGACCGCTCGCTCGTCCTGATCCCGCGGGCGCTGCAGCCGCACGCCGACCGGGTCGACGAGAAGGTCCACACCTTCGTCGGCGCCTGCCAGGGCGACCGCTCGGCCCAGGGCGACTGGCAGCGGCCCGCCGGAGCCGAGAAGGTGGTGCTCGTCTCGCTCGGCTCGGCCTTCACCAAGCAGCCCGCCTTCTACCGGGAGTGCGTCCGGGCCTTCGCCGGACTGCCGGGCTGGCACCTGGTGCTCCAGGCCGGCCGGCACGTGACCCCCGCCGAGCTCGGCGACGTACCCGCCAACGTCGAAGTGCGGTCCTGGGTGCCGCAGTTGGCGATCCTGCGCGAGGCCGACCTGTTCGTCACGCACGCCGGGGCCGGCGGCAGCCAGGAGGGCCTGGCCACCGCCACACCGATGATCGCCGTGCCGCAGGCCGTCGACCAGTTCGGCAACGCGGACATGCTCCAGGGCCTCGGCGTCGCCCGCCACGTCCCCATGGAGGAGGCGACCGCCGAGACCCTGCGCGCCGCCGCCCTCGCCCTGGTCGACGACCCCGACGTCGCGCGGCGACTGAAAGCCGTCCAGGCCGAGATGGCCCAGGAGGGCGGGACGCGGCGAGCGGCCGATCTCATCGAGGCCGAACTGCCCGCCGGTCGCCGGTGACAGGGGCGGGGCCCGGCGGCTCGTACAAGCCGCCGGGCCCCGCCCGTTCCACAGGGGGGGTCACACCCCCACCCGCTCGCCCTCCCGCGGCGCGGGCGCGGTGGCCACTGCCGCGGGGGCCTCGTCGTGGGTGAGGTCCGGCAGACGGTGCAGCCACTTGGGCAGGTACCAGTTGCGTTCGCCCAGCAGGGACATCACCGCGGGCAGCAGCACGCCGCGGATGACGGTGGCGTCGATGAGGACCGCGGTCGCCAGGACCACGCCCATCTGCTTCATGGACTGCGTGACTCCACCCACGCGTAAACGTGCGGGCTTCCTGTGTCGGTGGCTAAGTGGTCGCCCTCGGAAGTTCTTCGGGGGTTGACTGCAGAGTCGGTGTGGTGTCTGGTATCCCGACTTGCCGGATCGCCACTGCGTCGAGGTTGATGTCGTGGACTCCTCTGCGGGCGTCGCGGCAGACTCCTTGGGATGGTGCACCTGCGCGTTCTCACGAAAAGCGACTGGCCGTTGTGGCGGGAGGTTCGCCTTGCTGCGCTGGGCGAGGCACCGCAGGCATTCAAGGCTCGGCTTGCGGACTGGCACAGCGGCGGAGAGGAACGGTGGCGTGAGCGCTTGGAGATGCCCGACGCCTACAACATCGTTGCGTTGCTGGGTGGTCGAACGGTCGCGGTGGCCAGCGGCCTTCCTGGGGACAGCGGCGCATGCGAACTGAGGTCGGTGTGGGTCAGTCCCCAGGCGCGGGGTCGCGGCGTCGGAGACCGGTTGATAGCGGCAGTCGAAAGGTGGGCCCTGCAGTCGGGTGCTACGACGCTGAAACTCGCGGTGATCCCGGGCAACGAGTCGGCCATCGCGCTGTATCAGCGCAACGGCTTCATCATCGCGGAAGAGCTCGGAGACCTGTTGGCCGATGGTGTGACCAGGGAACGGGTG
>NZ_POTZ01000369.1 GCF_003236365.1 Streptomyces sp. NTH33 | reverse complement strand
GCGGACACCGACAGCCCCTCCGGACCGGGCTCGTCCGGGAACGCCCAGCGGATCGGGTGCGTCACCGAGAACACGAACCGCCCGCCCGGCCGCAGCACCCGCCGCACCTCCCGCAGCACCGCGCGCGTGCGGCCCGACGACCCGCTCCCCGCGCACCGTGAAGCCGACGCTCCCGCCGGCCTTCTCGCCCAGCAGCCACGCCATCCGCCGGGCCGCCGCCCGCGCCGCGATCCGCCGCGGCTCGGCCACGACGACGCGCCGCGCCGGACCCCCGCCCAGCAGCCCGGCCAGCGCGAGCGGCACCAGCGTGGTCTTGCCGGTACCGGGCGGCGCCACCAGAACGGCGGTCCCGTGACCGTCCAGCGCGTCGTGCAGGGCGGGCAGCGCCCCGCGCACCGGCAGCGCGTCCAGCTCTCGGTGACGGATCACGGGGTCAGTCCCGTACGCAGACGAAGATCGCCGTTCCCGGGATCAGGTTCCCGCGCAGCGGCGACCAGCCGCCCCACTCGGAGGTGTTCCAGGCCGGCCACTCCGGCTCGACCAGGTCCACCAGGCGGAAACCGGAGGCCGCCACGTCCCGTACCCGGTCGCCGAGGGTCCGGTGGTGCTCGACGTACACCGCGCGGCCGTCCTCGTCCTGCTCCACGTACGGTGTGCGGTCGAAGTAGGACGCGGACACCGACAGCCCCTCCGGACCGGGCTCGTCCGGGAACGCCCAGCGGATCGGGTGCGTCACCGAGAACACGAACCGCCCGCCCGGCCGCAGCACCCGCCGCACCTCCCGCAGCACCGCGCGCGGGTCGGCGACGAACGGCAGCGCCCCGTACGCCGAGCAGGCCAGGTCGAAGGAGCCGTCCGCGAAGGGCAGCGCGGCCGCGTCGGCGCACACCAGGGGGAACGTGCCGCCGATCCGCAGCGCGTGCTGGAGCTGGCGGTGGGACAGGTCCAGGGCGACCGGGCGCGCCCCCTGCCCGGCCAGCCAGCGCGAGCACTGCGCCGCGCCGGCGCCGATCTCCAGGACGTCCTTGCCCTTCAGCTCGTCCGGATCGCCGAGCAGCTCCGCCTCCACCTCGTCCAGGCCCTCCGGGCCCCACACGAAGCGGTCGTCGCCGAGGAACGAACCGTGTTCGACCTGGTACTCGTCCGCGTTGCGGTCCCACCAGCCCCGGTTGGCCCGGGAACTCTCCGCGGCACCGGCCTCACGGCGGGTGGCCTCCGGTTCGGACGCTTCAACCGCCTTGGAGGATTCGGGCACTTGGATGATCGGCTCCCTCGTCGTACTCTTCCGTCAGCTCACGCGCGAGCCACGCGCCCCGCGAGACGCCAGGACGGGTTTTCTGCCGGGAATGAGGGGATCTGCCCCGGGTGTGCGGCTTCGCGCATTGACCCTGCCCGGCTGCCCCCGTATGCTACAAGTTGCGCTGCGGGCCTGCGCACCTCAGACGGAGCAGGCTGCGCTCGCATCTGTTGTATGTCCCCTCGGTTGTCGAGGCGTCACCAGTGGTCATCAGTGGTCTTGTGTGGCGCTTCCTTGGCTGTCCGGCTTCTACAGAGCGAAACGGGCTCCCGGCGTAAGCAGTGCCTACGACTTCAATGTCCGTACCGGAGCCCTTTCCCACATGACGAGCAGCACCGAGACCACCGCCACCACCCCGCAGGTAGCGGTCAACGACATCGGTAACGAGGAAGCGTTCCTCGCAGCGATCGACGAGACGATCAAGTACTTCAACGACGGCGACATCGTCGACGGCGTCATCGTGAAGGTCGACCGGGACGAGGTCCTGCTCGACATCGGTTACAAGACCGAAGGTGTCATCCCGAGCCGCGAGCTCTCGATCAAGCACGATGTCGACCCGAACGAGGTCGTTGCCGTCGGCGACGAGATCGAGGCCCTGGTCCTCCAGAAGGAGGACAAGGAAGGCCGCCTGATCCTCTCGAAGAAGCGCGCCCAGTACGAGCGTGCCTGGGGCACCATCGAGAAGATCAAGGAAGAGGACGGCATCGTCACCGGTACCGTCATCGAGGTCGTCAAGGGTGGTCTCATCCTCGACATCGGCCTCCGCGGCTTCCTGCCGGCCTCCCTGGTCGAGATGCGCCGTGTCCGCGACCTCCAGCCGTACGTCGGCAAGGAGCTCGAGGCCAAGATCATCGAGCTGGACAAGAACCGCAACAACGTGGTCCTCTCCCGCCGTGCCTGGCTGGAGCAGACCCAGTCCGAGGTCCGCCAGACGTTCCTCACGACCCTGCAGAAGGGTCAGGTCCGTTCCGGCGTGGTCTCCTCGATCGTCAACTTCGGTGCCTTCGTGGACCTGGGTGGCGTCGACGGTCTGGTCCACGTCTCCGAGCTGTCCTGGAAGCACATCGACCACCCGTCCGAGGTCGTCGAGGTGGGCCAGGAGGTCACCGTCGAGGTCCTCGACGTCGACATGGACCGCGAGCGCGTCTCCCTGTCGCTGAAGGCGACCCAGGAAGACCCGTGGCAGCAGTTCGCCCGCACCCACCAGATCGGCCAGGTCGTGCCCGGCAAGGTCACGAAGCTGGTTCCGTTCGGTGCGTTCGTCCGCGTGGACGAGGGCATCGAGGGTCTGGTCCACATCTCCGAGCTGGCCGAGCGCCACGTGGAGATCCCGGAGCAGGTCGTCCAGGTCAACGACGAGATCTTCGTCAAGGTCATCGACATCGACCTGGAGCGTCGTCGGATCTCGCTGTCCCTCAAGCAGGCCAACGAGTCCTTCGGCGCCGACCCGATGGCGGTCGAGTTCGACCCGACCCTGTACGGCATGGCCGCGTCCTACGACGACCAGGGCAACTACATCTACCCCGAGGGCTTCGACCCGGAGACCAACGACTGGCTGCCGGGCTACGAGAAGCAGCGCGAGGAGTGGGAGCGCCAGTACGCCGAGGCGCAGTCCCGCTTCGAGCAGCACCAGGCGCAGGTCGTCAAGTCCCGCGAGGCGGACGCCCAGGCCGCTGCCGAGGGTGGCGAGGGTGCCGCTCCGGCCGCGTCCGGCGGTTCGTACTCCTCCGAGGGCGGCGACAGCTCCGGCGCGCTCGCTTCGGACGAGGCGCTGGCCGCGCTGCGCGAGAAGCTGGCCGGAGGCCAGAGCTGACCGCTGGCCGCTGGGCCTAGCCAGTAGTTTCGAGGGGCCGCACCTGAACAGGTGCGGCCCCTCGGGTTTGTCTGGGGTGGTATAGGCCGTCTTTCGAGTTTCGGTCCGTCGAGGCTGGTCGCGCCCACGATGGGGGTCCCCCTGCTCGTCAAGAGCTTGGGGGAGGAGCCGCATGTCGATACAGCCCAGCACCCCTGAAGAACCGGGAATGCTGAAGTGCCGTTCCTCGTTGTAAACCTACGGATACGAGGAGGGACGATCACACAGTGCTTGATCCGCAGGGTTTGTACGCATGGGAGCCGAAGGGTCTGGCAGTCGTCGACATGGCGCTGGCCCAGGAGTCGGCCGGTCTTGTCATGCTCTACCACTTCGACGGATACATCGACGCGGGGCAGACCGGCGACCAGATCGTCGAGCAGCTGCTGGACTCGCTGCCCCACCAGGTCGTGGCGCGGTTCGACCACGACCGGCTCGTGGACTACCGGGCCCGCCGCCCGCCGCTGACGTTCCAGCGCGACCGCTGGACCGAGTACGAGGTGCCCGGCATCGAGCTGCGCCTGGTCCAGGACACGACGGGCGCGCCGTTCCTACTGCTGTCCGGACCCGAGCCCGATGTGGAGTGGGAGCGCTTCGCGGCGGCCGTACGGCAGATGGTGGAGCGGCTCGGCGTACGTCTGTCGGTGAACTTCCACGGCATCCCCATGGGCGTCCCGCACACCCGCCCGGTGGGCCTGACCCCGCACGGCAACCGCAGTGACCTCGTACCGGGTCACCACAGCCCCTTCGAGGAGGCGCAGGTGCCGGGCAGTGCGGAGGCGCTGCTGGAGTACCGCCTGATGCAGGCCGGCCACGACGTGCTGGGCGTGGCCGCGCACGTGCCGCACTACATCGCCCGCTCCCCGTACCCGGACGCGGCACTGACGGTCCTGGAGGCCATCACCTCGGCGACCGGCCTGGTCCTGCCGACCGTGGCCCACTCCCTGCGCAACGACGCGCACCGTACGCAGACCGAGATCGAGCGGCAGATCCGCGAGGGCGACGAGGAGATCACGGCTCTCGTCCAGGGGCTCGAGCACCAGTACGACGCCGCCGCGGGCGCGCAGACCCGGGGCAACATGCTCGCCGAGCCCGTCGACATCCCGTCGGCGGACGAGATCGGCCGGCAGTTCGAACGCTTCCTGGCGGAGCGGGAGGGAGAGGCCTGATCGGATACGCTTCCGGTCATGCTGTCCGTGGGCCTGACCGGGGGTATCGGAGCCGGTAAGAGCGAGGTGTCGCGGCTGCTCGTGGAGTGCGGGGCCGTGCTGATCGACGCCGACCGCATCGCGCGCGAGGTGGTCGCTCCGGGCACGCCCGGACTCCAGGCGGTGGTGGAGGCCTTCGGCCGGGACGTCCTGGCCGAGGACGGGAGCCTGGACCGGCCCCGCCTGGGCGCGATCGTCTTCGCGGACCCGGAGAAGCTGGCCGTCCTGAACTCGATCGTGCATCCCCTGGTGGGCGCCCGCTCCCGCGAACTTCAGGAGGCCGCGGCCGAGGACGCGGTGGTGGTCCACGACGTCCCGCTCCTGACGGAGAACGGCCTGGCCCCGCTGTACGACGTGGTCGTCGTGGTCGACGCGAGTCCGGAGACCCAGCGGGACCGCCTCGTACGACTGCGCGGGATGACCGAGGGGGACGCACGTGCCCGCATGGCCGCGCAGGCGACGCGCGAGAAGCGCCTGGAGATCGCGGACATCGTGATCGACAACGACGTACCGCTGGAGCGGCTGGAGGAGCGGGTACGGGAGGTCTGGACGGACCTGACCCGCAGAGCGCACGCGTCCGGACGGAAGTAGGAGCGCAGGAACACGACCGCCGGGCCGAGGCATTGAAGATCCTGGCGGAGGGAAGGATCCAGCCGTGCCCGAACGTACTCCCGAGACGCATGTCATCGACTACCGCGCCGCCGAGCAGCTGCTGGCCGCGCGGGACCCGAGGGGCGCGGTGAAGCTGCTCGACGGGGTCATAGCCGCGCACCCTGAGAACACGGCGGCCCGGCTGCTGCGCGCCCGCGCCTTCTTCGCCGCCGCGCAGCTGCGGTCGGCCGAGCTGGAGTTCACGATCGTGCTGGAGCGCGAGCCGGACAACGCCTACGCCCACTTCGCGCTCGCCCGCACCTACGAACGGCAGAGCCGCCCCGACCTGGCCAGACGCCACTTCCGGCTGGCGGCGGCGCTGGACCCGAACCCGGAGTACCTGCAGCGGGCCCGCTTCGACACCTGACGCGGCCGGCGCCTGCTCCGGCGTCCGGCGCCTACTCCGGCGGCCAGTACGGCGGAACGTCCCGTCCCGGCTGATAGTGCGGCCCCTGCCGTATGTGCCGCACGATCACCGCCAGGTCGACGGCGATCACCAGCCACAGCACCCCACAGGCCGCCGCCCACCCGGGCTGTCCCACCAGCACGAACACGACCGTTCCGAAGGTCGCCCAGACCAGTCCCCACACACTCAGCCAGAACCGCGCCCGCAGGGCACTGCGCGCGGTGGTGGGTTCACTACCCGTACGCATAGCCGATCACCACTCCTCCTTGCAACGTACTCCGTGCCCGGGATCCTCACCAAAGCCGTACCGGCCTCACTCGATCGGGTGAACCGCGCCCGGAGGGGAACGGCCGTGCGGAGGCGGGCCGTTGTCCGGGCATGGAGCGGAGAATGCGTGAGGGCCATCAGGGGACGGGTCCGGGGGCGATCACGCCGGACGGCTGCGCGGTGGAGCTGTACGAGCGGCTGCCGGCCGGGACCGAGCCGGACATCATCGCCGCGGCCGTACCCGCCGGCGCGCACATCCTGGAGCTGGGCTGCGGTGTGGGCCGCGTGACCCACCCGCTGCTGGAGCGCGGCTTCACCGTCACGGCGGTGGACGAGTCCCCGGAGATGCTGCGGCGGGTGCGCGGGGCACGGACCATATGCAGCCCGATCGAGGACCTGGAGCTGGGGGAGACCTTCGACGTCGTGCTGCTCGCGTCCTTCCTCGTGCACGCGGGCGATGTCGAGATGCGGAGAGGGCTGCTGCGCACCTGCGCACGGCACGTCGCCCAGGACGGCTGCGTACTGATCCAGAGGGAGGGCGGCGACTACCACATCAATGTGCCGCGCGAGCGAAGCGAGATGGGGGTCCCCCCGGCCGAAGGCGGGGGGAGGGTGGACCCCGCCGGCTGCACCGTGCGGATCGTGTCGGCGGAGCCGGTCGGTGACGGGGTGAACTCGGTGCACGCGGAGTACGTGTTCCCGGACGCGACCTGGACCCAGACGTTCCGTTCCCGGCCGCTGACGACCGAGCAGTTCGAGGAGGCGCTGGCGGAGGCGGGCCTGAGGGCGGACCAGTATCTGACGGAGGACGGAATGTGGGTGAGGGCGATGAGTTCCGGGGCGTGAGGCGGTCTACCTCTGTGAAAGCTCGACGACCTGACCTGCTTCTCAGAGGAGGCTCCCATGCCCGCTACCGCCGGGGCAGTGCCCGCTCGTGGCCGCCGTGTCGCCAGGGTCGCGCTGCGCACCGTACAGGTGCTGCTCGCGCTGTTCTACGCGTTCGCCAGCGCGCTGCCCAAGCTCATCGCGCATCCGTCGGCGGCCGAGTCGTTCGACAGACTCGGCTGGGGGAGCGCGGGGATGTACAGCATCGGTCTGCTGGAGCTGGCCGGTGCCGTGGCGCTGCTGATCCCGGTGCTGCAGTCGGTGGCGGCGATGGGACTGGGCGCGCTGATGGTGGGAGCGTTCATCGTGCAGCTCACCGTCTTCGACGGGCAGTACGCGGCGACCCCCCTCCTCCTGATCGTGCCGCTCGCGGTGATCGCGTGGGCGCGGCGGGGGCACAACGCGGAGCTGCTGCGGCTGGTGCGGCGGCAGGGGTGAGGTA
>NZ_POTZ01000368.1 GCF_003236365.1 Streptomyces sp. NTH33 | reverse complement strand
GGTGAGGGCGCAGCAGAGCGTGAGCGGGGGCGGAAACGCCATGGCTCCCTTCATGATGGTGTGAGGTGTCGTGGCCATCGTGTTCGGCGGGGGGACGGCTGCCGATTATCGCGGTGCCGCACTGCGGAGAATGCGAGTCAACGGTCGGCCGTGGCGACCGAAATCGCCTCGCGGCATGGCGTTCGTCCGGATGCTCGGCGGAGTCTTCGCTCTGATCGGTGCCGGGCTGCTCGCCCAGGGCGCATTGAAGCTCGGACCGAGTGGCGGGGTGGAGTGGGAGAGCCTCCCGCGCACCGGCCTGCCAACCTGTCTCGTGCTGACGTCTCTCGTCATGATGAGCGCGGTCCTCCAGTGGCGGCGGAGAAACCCCGGCCTTCTGCGGACGGCCTGGTCGGCCGAGGTCGTCCAGCGCGTCGCGGCAGCGCTGGTCACCCTTGCGCCGCCCTTGCTCATCGTTGCCTGGTGGGCGTTGGGGCCGGGCCCGCTCAGTGCGGCACCGGGGCTGGTCGCCGCCTCACTGGTGCTCTTCCCGGGGCAGGAGCGGCCGGACGAGCACGACGACCCGCTGGGCGACCCCGGCACCCTGTGACAGCCGGCGAAAGGTGGTCCTCCTGCTCCTGCGGCGCCACTTCATCGCCGGGCCGACCCTGGAATCAACGGGGGCGACGTCCGGCGGTCCACGGCGTGACCTCCGGGCGGTCGCGGCAGTTGGACGGGGCATGAAGAAGCGCAGCATGCTCGCCCTCGCCTCCCTGGCCACCGGGTTCGTCGTGGCCGCCGTCACTCCCTCGCACGCCGCCGAGCACGGCCGGCTCGGTGAACCGGGCGTGAAGGACGCCGTGGGCGCCGTCGACCAGGTCCTCGGACAGGACGGCCTCCTCACGGACGACGAGGCCCCGCGGCACCGCCGCTGAGCCGGCCGGACGCGGCGCCGGTGCCCCGGCCGGGGCACCGGCGCCGTCCTGTGGGCGCCCTCAACTGGGGCGGGTTTCCGTGGCAGGGTGGAGCGGGCAAGCCACAGGGGGCCAACAGAAGAGGGGGACCCGTGATCGTCTGGATCAACGGCGCTTTCGGTGCGGGTAAGACCACCACCGCACGGGAACTGATCGAGCTGATCCCGAACAGCACGCTCTTCGACCCCGAGGTCATCGGCAGCGCGCTCACGTATCTGCTGCCGCCCGAACACCTCGCCGAGGTCGGCGACTACCAGGACCTGCCGATCTGGCGGCGCATGGTGATCGACACGGCCGCCGCGATGCTCGCCGAGCTGGGCGGAACCCTCGTGGTCCCCATGACCCTGCTGCGCCAGGAGTACCGTGACGAGATCTTCGGCGGCCTCGCCGCCCGCCGCATCACCGTCCGGCACATCCTCCTCGCCCCGGCCGAAACGATCCTGCGGGAGCGGATAGCCCGCCGCGAGGTCCCGCCCGACCTGCCCGACGGCGAGATGCGCGTACGGCAGTGGTCCCACGACCACATCGAGCCCTACCGCGCCGCCCTCGCCTCCTGGCTCACCGCCGACGCCCACCCCGTCGACACCGGTGCCCTCACCCCGTACGAGACGGCCGCCCGGATCGTCGAGGCCGTCAGCAGCGGTGCCGTGCCCGTCTGCGACATCGTGCAGACCCCGGAACCCACCGGCGAGACGGTCGCCTCCGGGGTGCTCCTCTTCGACGAGCGGGACCGCGTGCTGCTCGTCGATCCCACCTACAAGCCCGGCTGGGAGTTCCCCGGCGGCGTCGTCGAACCCGGCGAGGCCCCGGCCCGCGCGGGAATGCGCGAGGTCGCCGAGGAGACCGGGGTACGGCTGGACGACGTGCCCCGCCTGCTCGTCGTCGACTGGGAGCCGCCCGCGCCCCCCGGTTTCGGCGGTCTGCGCTTCCTCTTCGACGGCGGCCGGCTGGACTCCGCGGCGGCCGAGCGCCTGCTGCTGCCCGGCCCCGAGCTGCGCGACTGCCGCTTCGTCACCGAGCGGGAGGCCGCCGGTCTGCTGCCGCCCGTGCGCTACGAACGGCTGCGCCGGGCGCTGCGGGCGCGTGAGCGCGGAGCGGCGGTGTACCTGGAGGCGGGCATCCCGGTCGGCTGACGGCCGTTCGTGAGCCCCTCGGGGGTCTCCTGCAACTCCCCTCGTTTTCCGCGATGTCGGCCGAAAACCTCTCCTCCCGGCCGCGCCACCAGGTGACTTTGCCCGGTGTGGGGGGTTCCGAGGGGAAAACCAGAGGGAATTGTCGCCGTCCCGGTATGAACACGGGACCGAAGAAAGTACAGGAGCGTCCTACCGTCGGGTACGCAGCTCAGTTCTCCCGCGGCCGCCGGCCGGCGTGACACGGCCGGGTCTTCCGCCTGTCGAAGGAGGGACATGCGCGTGCAACGATCGGCTCTCACCAGGGGACTCACGCTCGCCGCCGGGCTCACCCTGGTCCTGGCCGCATGCAACAGCGGTGGAGGCGGCGACTCCGGCAAGAACGACTCCGCCGGGCTCGCGTCCTGCGCAACCCAGGGCAAGGCCAACACCTGCAACTCCGGCGCCACCAAGCCAGGAGGAACGTTCACCTACACGCTGGAGAAGAACATCCAGCAGTGGAACGTCCAGGACGCCAACGGCAACACCTTCGAGAACGGTGAGGCGCTGGGCGTCGTCCTGCCCCAGGTCTTCGTCCCCCAGCCCGACTTCTCCGTCGCCCTCAACACCGACCTGGTCACCTCCGCGACCCAGACGAGCACCAGCCCGCAGACCCTCGTCTACAAGATCAATCCCAAGGCGTCCTGGAACGACGGCATTCCCATCACCGCCGACGACTTCCTCTACTACTGGCGCACCAACAACGGCAAGGACTGCCCGCCGCCGCCCGCGAGCGACGAAAGCCAGACCAAGGGCTGCCTGCCGCAGAGCACGGCGGGCTACGACAGGATCAAGTCCGTCACCGGCTCCGACGACGGCAGGACCGTCACGGTGGTGATGGCCAAACCCTTCTCCGACTGGAAACAGCTCTTCGGCGCCGGCTACCCGCTCTATCCGGCGCACGTCGCCGAGAAGCTCTCCGGCGCCAAGGCGGGCGACGCCGCGCACATGACGGCCGCGCAGATGACGGAGGGCTGGCAGTACTTCCAGAAGACCCCGCCGTCCAAGTACGCGACCGCCGGCCCGTACAGGATGCAGGACTGGACGGACAACGACCACGCCACCTTCGTGCCCGACCCCAAGTGGTGGGGGAAGACCAAGCCGTCCCTGGACCGGCTGATCTTCAAGGTCATCACGGACGCCACGCAGGAGCCCACCGCCCTGCGCAACAACGAGGTCCAGGCCATCTACCCGCAGCCCGAGGTCGACCTGGTCAACCAGATCAAGGCCATCCCGAACGTCACCTACACCATCGGCAACGGCCTGATCTGGGAGCACTTCGACCTCAACCTGCACAACCCGGTGCTCGGCAAGTACAAGGCACTGCGCCAGGCGATGTTCACCGCGATCGACATCAAGGACATCGTCTCCAAGACGGTCGGCCAGTTCGACCCGAAGACCAAGCAGCTCGGCAGCCACAACTACGTTCCCGGCCAGGCCGGTTACCAGGATCTCGTCACCGGTACGGGACAGGGGACGGGTGATCTCGGGAAGGCGAAGAAGTACCTCATCGACGCGAAGTTCACCGGAGTCGGTACGGCCCTGAAGACGCCGGACGGCAAGGCCGTCGGCCCCTTCAACTGCCGTTACACCACCGGCAACCAGATCCGGCAGAGCGAGTGCCAGATCCTGCAGAGCAACCTGGCGAGCCTCGGCATCAAGGTCACCATCAAGCCGATCGGCGCGGCCGACCTCGGCACCGTCCTGGTGGGGCACCAGTACGACATCATCGTCTTCGCCTGGGTCGGCTCCCCGTTCCCCAGTGCCAACGCCCAGCAGAACTGGGTGACGGGCGGCGGCGGCAACTACGGCGGCTACAGCGACAAGAGGGTCGACCGGCTGATCACCCAGGCCGTCGGCGAGACCGACCAGGCCAAGGCCGCCTCGCTGCTCAACCAGGCCGACAAGATCGTGGTGGACGACGCCTACGTGCTGCCGCTCTACCAGAAGCCGACGTTCCTCGCGGTGCAGAAGCGGTTCGTGAACATGCGGGACAACGCCACCAACGTGGGCCCGCCGTACAACACCGCCGAATGGGGCCTGAAGAAGTAGGCCCGGCGGCATCCTCGTTCACCTGCCCGGCCCCGGCGACCCCGGGGCCGGGACCGGTCCCTGCTGAAGAGAAGGCCGCATGCTCGCCTACACCGTGCGCCGCATCCTCGTCTCCGTCCCGGTCCTGATCGCCTCCACGTTCATCGTCTTCCTGGTCGTCGTCAACTCCGGCGACCCGGTCGCCAACTTCGCCACCTCACGGCAGCCCGCCCCCAGCCAGGCCGCCGTCGACGCGTTCGCCCGGCACATCCACGCCGACCAGCCCGCGGCCGAGCGCTACTGGAACTGGATCACCGGAGTGCTGCACGGCGACTGGGGACCGTCCGTACAGGCCAACCTGGACATCGGGCACGACCTGTTCACCCGCTTCCGGGTCACCGTCACCCTGGTCGCCGCCTCCCTCGTCATCGCGCTGATCATGGCCGTGATCTTCGGGGTGTTCAGCGCGATCCGCCAGTACAGTGCCACCGACTACGCCATCACCTTCTTCGGTTTCCTGTTCCTCGCCATGCCGGTGTTCTGGTTCGCCGTCCTGCTCAAGCAGGCCGGAATCTGGTTCAACGAACAGACCGGCAGCCAGTTCCTCGGCACCATCGGCGAGAAGTCGCCGTATCTCGACGTCGGCACCCCCTGGAACCGGTTCACCGACCACGTCGGCCATCTCGTCCTGCCCACCATCACACTCGCCCTGGTCTCCTTCGCCTCCTGGACCCGCTACACCCGCGCCTCCCTGCTCGAGGTGCTGAACAGCGACTACGTACGGCTGGCCCGGGCCAAGGGCCTCAGGCGCGGCAAGGTCCTGGTGCGGCACGCCCTGCGCACCGCCCTCGTCCCGCTCACCACCGTCACCGCGCTGGACGTCGCGATCGTCCTGGGCGGCGCCGTCATCACGGAGACGATCTTCCAGTGGCACGGCATGGGCGAGATGCTCGTCCAGTCGGCGCAGACCGTGGACGTCTACCGGACCATGGCGTGGCTGCTGCTGTCCGCCGTCGTCGTCATCGGGTTCAACCTCGTCGCCGATCTCCTCTACGCCGTACTCGACCCGAGGATCCGCTATGACTGACACCGAGGCCCCCGGGTCCGCCGGCACCCACCTGCCGCCCGTCGACCACGAGTTCACCGTCCGATACCGCAGCCGGACCCGGCTGGTGCTGCGCCGTTTCGTGCGCCACCGGGCCGCCATGGTCAGCCTGGTCGTGTTCGTGCTGATCGTGCTGTGGGCGTTCGTCGGCCCGCACCTGTGGCACTACTCGTACCAGAAGTACACCCCCGACAACTCCCAGGCGCCGTCCTGGAAGCACCCCTTCGGCACCAACGCCTCCGGCTACGACGCCTACGCCCAGGTCATGCGCGGCACCCAGACCTCCCTGAAGGTCGCCATCCTGATCGCGCTCGGCTCCACCGCCGTCGGCGCGATCTGGGGCGCGGTCGCGGGTTTCTACCGGGGCGTCGTCGACGCGATCATGATGAGGATCGCCGATCTCGTGCTGACGCTCCCGCTGTTCGCGATCGCGCTGGTCATCTCCTCGCGCAGCGGCGGCTCCTGGTACTGGATCGCCGTGGTCATCGCCGGACTGACCTGGGCGTACGTCTCCCGGGTCGTGCGCTCCACGGTGCTGTCGCTGCGCGAGAAGGAGTTCGTGGAGGCGGCGCGGGCGCTCGGCGCCTCGGACCCGTGGATCATCTTCCGGCACCTGCTGCCCAACGCGCTCGGACCGATCATCGTCAACGCGACCGTGCTGGTGGCCACCGGCATCCTCACCGAGACGGCCCTGTCCTTCGTGGGCTTCGGCGTGCAGCCGCCCGACACCTCGCTCGGGCTGCTCGTCTCCCAGGCGCAGACGGCGGTCGACACCCGGCCCTGGCTCTTCTACATCCCCGGCTTCTTCATCATCGCCATCGCCCTGACCATCAACTTCATCGGCGACGGGCTGCGCGACGCCTTCGACCCCCGGCAGCAAAGGGTGCGACAGTGACGACCACCAGCCATGGAGTGCGCGAGGTCCCGGTCACGGACGCCGTGCTCGAAGTCGACGACCTGAGCGTGGAGTTCCCCACGGAGGACGGGACCGTCCGGGCCGTGCGCGGCGTCGGCTACCGGCTCGAGCGCGGCGACTCGCTGGGCATCGTCGGCGAGTCGGGATCCGGGAAGTCGGTCACCGCGCTCGCCGTGATGGGACTGCTGCCCGCCACCGCCCGGGTGCGCGGGTCGGTGCGGTTCGAGGGCACCGAACTGCTCGGGCTGTCCGACGCCCGGCTGTCCGGCCTGCGCGGCAGCGGCATCGCCATGATCTTCCAGGATCCGATGACCTCACTGAACCCGGTCTACCCCGTCGGCTACCAGATCACCGAGACCCTGCGGCGGCACAACCCGGACCTGACGTCCCGCGCCGCCCGCGCCCGCGCCGTCGAACTGCTGGGCACGGTCGGCATCCCCAGCCCCGAGCGGCGCGTCGACACCTACCCGCACGAGATGTCCGGCGGCATGCGCCAGCGCGTCGTCATCGCCATCGCCATGGCGAACGACCCCGACGTGATCATCGCCGACGAGCCGACCACCGCCCTGGACGTCACCGTGCAGGCACAGATCCTCGAGGCACTTCAGACCGCCCGCGCCCAGACCGGCGCCGCCCTCGTCCTGATCACCCACGACCTGGGCGTGGTCGCCGGCCACACCGACCGGGTCGCCGTGATGTACGCGGGCCGGATCGTCGAGACCGGGTCGGTGGAGGACATCTTCTACACCCCGCGCATGCCCTACACCCTCGGCCTGCTCGGTTCCCTGCCCCGCCTGGGCCGTGAGGAGCAACGCCTCACCCCCATCACCGG
>NZ_POTZ01000367.1 GCF_003236365.1 Streptomyces sp. NTH33 | reverse complement strand
GTGATGAGACGGGAGCCGGTGCGGGTCCCGCCGGCAGGCGACCGCCGGGGGGCGGGGCCGGGTCCCGTACCCGCCTCCGGTGCCGGGCCGGGCTCGGGGCTCCCATCGGCCGGGGGTCCTGTGACGGGCCCGGGTGCCGCGGAGGGCCCAGGTGCCGCGGAGGGCCCAGGTGCCGCGGAGGGCCCAGGTGCCGCGGAGGGCCCAGGTGCCGCGGAGGGCCCAGGTGCCGCGGAGGGCCCGGGTGCCGCGGAGGGCAGCAGCGGCGTCGCGCCCGTCTGCGAGCCCGGGCCGGGCTGCGGTGCCGTGCTGGCCGCGGCCGACAGGGCCTCCGCCAGGCCGCCGAGTTCGACGTGGACGACCAGGACCGGCTTGCCGGGTACCGCCTCCGCGGCCGAGCGCAGGGCCGCGGCCAGGGCCGCGTCCTCGGCGGCGCCCTCGCCCACGGCTGGTATCGCCGTGACGACGACGGCGTCGGTGGTCTCGTCGGCGAGTGCGCGGGACAGTGCCAGCCGGAAGTCCTCCGCCGACGCCGCCGTCGTCAGGTCCCGCGGCGGCTGCGGGCGCAGTCCCTCGGCGAGGCAGCGGTCGTAGGTGAGCACGCCCAGCGACTCGGAGTTGCCGAGGATCGCCACCCGCGGGCCGGGCGGCAGCGGCTGCCGGGCGAGCAGCAGGCCGGTGTCGACCAGTTCGGTGATGGTGTCCACGCGGATCACGCCGACCTGCCGCATCAGCGCGGACACCGTCGCGTGCGGCAGTCGCGACGCCCGTACCGCGTGCCCCTGCGGGACGGATCCCGCGCTCTGCACCACGACCAGCGGCTTCACCGCCGCCGTGCGCCGGGCGAGGCGGGTGAACTTGCGCGGGTTGCCGACGGACTCCAGGTACATCAGGGCGACGTCGGTGTCGGCGTCGTCGTACCAGAACTGCATGACGTCGTTGCCGGAGACGTCCGCCCGGTTGCCCGCCGACACGAAGGTCGACACGCCTGTGATCCCCGTGACCCCGCCGCCGCGCCGGTGCAGCCGGGACAGCAGTGCGATGCCGATCGCCCCGGACTGCGAGAACAGCCCGATCCGGCCGGGCCGCGGCATCTCGGGGGCCAGGGAGGCGTTCAGCCGGACGTCCGGCGAGGTGTTGATGATCCCGAAGGTGTTCGGCCCGATGATGCGCATGCCGTACATGCGCGCGTGCCGCACGAGGGCGCGCTGGCGCTCGCGTCCCTCGGGGCCACTCTCCGCGTACCCGGCGGATATCACGACGAGTCCCTGCACGCCGTGCTCGCCGCACTCGGTGACGACCTCGGGGACGTGGTCGGCCGGCACGGCGACGACGGCGACGTCCACGGGCCCGTCGATGTCCCGCACGGAGCGGTGGGCGGGCACGCCGTCGATCTCCTTGCAGTCCTCGCCGAAGGCCCGGTTCACGGCGTGGAGCCGGCCGGTGAACCCGCCGTCGCGGATGTGGTCGAGAATGCTGCGGCCCACGCCCCCGCGCGTGCGGCCCACGCCGATGACGGCGACGGAGCCGGGCGCCAGCAGCCGCCGCACCGACCGCGCCTCGGCGCGCTGCTCCCGTGCGCGCTGCACGGCCAGCGAGCGGTCGGTCGGCTCGATGTCGAACTCCAGGCGTACGACGCCGTCCTCGAAGCTTCGCTTCTGGGTGTACCCGGCATCCATGAACACCTTGATCATCTTGGTGTTGGCGGGCAGCACCTCGGCGCTGAACCGGCGGATGCCGCGCTCGAGGGCGACGGCCGCGACGTGCTCCAGGAGCGCGGAGGCGACCCCGCGTCCCTGGTGAGCGTCCTGCACCAGGAAGGCGACCTCGGCCTCGTCGGAGGGCGCCGAGGCGGGCATGCCGTCGGTGTCGATGCGGTCGTAGCGCACGGTGGCGATGAACTCGCCGCCGATCGTGGCCGCGAGTCCCACCCGGTCCACGAAGTCGTGGTGCGTGAAGCGGTGGACGTCCTTCGCGGACAGGCGCGGGTAGGGCGCGAAGAAACGGTAGTACTTGGACTCGTCCGACACCTTCTCGTAGAAGCTGACCAGGCGGTCGGCGTCATCGGCGGTGATGGGGCGGATCCGCGCGGTGCCGCCGTCGCGCAGCACTACGTCGGCCTCCCAGTGGGCGGGGTACTCGTGCCGGTCCGGCGAGCTCTGCATGGGCCCCAGGGTACGGCTGGCGTCCGACAACGGCGCGAGGCAGTCTGTGGAGGACACACATCGGGGCGTCGGACCGAGGCCGCGGTCCGACGCCACCCGGAGCGGAACAGCGAACCGCCCCGGGATGTCTCGTCACGTGTGGAAAATTGGTCTAGACAACTCTGATCGCTCGAAGGGCAGCATCACATGGCTGAGCGCCGCGTCAACATCGGCTGGGCCGAGGGCCTTCACGCCCGCCCCGCCTCCATCTTCGTCCGGGCCGCCACGGCCGCAGCCGTCCCCGTGACGATCGCCAAGGCCGGCGGCACGCCTGTCAACGCGGCCTCCATGCTGGCCGTGCTCAGCCTCGGTGCAGAGGGGGGCGAGGAGGTCGTCCTGGCCTCCGACGCCGAGGGCGCGGACGCCGCGCTGGACCGGCTGGCCAAGTTGGTGTCCGAGGGGCTCGAGGAGCTTCCCGAGACGGTCTGACCGCCGGTCGGCCCGCTGATCCGGTCGGCCGACTGATCCGGTCGGCCGACTGATTCTGCCGGTCCGGCAGATCCTGCCGCTCCGGCCGGTCCGGATGATCGGGCGATGATCGGGCACTGAAGCCGTGCCGCCCTCTCCGGGCGGCACGGCTTCGGTGTTTCCCGGGCGCGGTGCGTCAGAGGTTCACGCCGTGCCTGCGGAGGTAGCTCACGGGGTCGACGTCGGAGCCGTAGTCCGGGGCCGTGCGGGCCTCGAAGTGCAGGTGCGCTCCGGTGACGTTGCCTGTCGCGCCGGACAGGCCGATCCGCTGGCCGGGGACGACCGTCTGGCCCACCGAGACGCCGATGGACGACAGGTGGCCGTACTGGGTGTACATGCCGTCGGCCATCCTGATCACGACCTGGTTGCCGTACGCCCCGCCCCAGCCGGCCTGGACGACGGTGCCGGCGCCGACCGCGTGGACGGTGGTGCCGCTCGCGGCGTGGAAGTCGATGCCGGTGTGGGAACCGGAGGACCACAGGGAGCCGCCGCTGCGGTAGCCGGTGGAGACGTAGGAGCCGGAGATCGGCGACACGAAGGTGTTCATACGCCTGCGCTCGGCCTCGCGGGCGGCGCGCTCCTTGGCCTCGCGCTCCTCCTTCGCCCGCTCCGCGGCCTTCTTGCGGGCGGCCTCCTCGGCCAGCTTCCGCTCGGCGGCCTGCTTCTGGGCGACGGCCTGGGCGTCGATCTTCTCGGCGATGCCGGCGCCGATGGTGACGACCGGGGTCAGGCCGGTGTCCTCGGGGGCGGGAGTCTCGGCGGCGAGGGCCGGGGAGGCGGCGAGGGTGCCGACGACGCCGGTGGCGGTGAGGGCCGCGACGCCCGCCGTGCGGGCGGTGG
Source organism: Streptomyces sp. NTH33 (assembly GCF_003236365.1). GTDB lineage: Bacteria > Actinomycetota > Actinomycetes > Streptomycetales > Streptomycetaceae > Streptomyces. Next base: position 3,514 of record NZ_POTZ01000367.1, on the reverse strand, counting down.
TGCGGTGCATCCGGCTGGGCCGGCGGTGCTTCCCGGTGGCGCGGGTGAACGCCATGTAGACGCTGGTCCTTTCCTTCCCTCTCGCCTACCGGGTTAGCTGACGGGTTCGGAGCAGGAAGGTCTCCTACGGGCACCCTCGCACCGCGCGCGGGTGTCCGATTCACCCCAGGGACTTGGGCCCCTCCAGCCGCGAAGGCGGCGACAGGAGGGCGGGTCCCCGGCTCCCCTGGCTCGCGCCGTACGGGGACTCGGCGATGGCTGTCCGGTGCCGCGGATGCGGCTTACTGCCCGACGAACAGTCGGACCGACGCTAGACGGAGCCGCTTTTCCTTCCCAAACGGAACAGAGGTTTTGTAGCGCAGACCACAGGACAGAAGGGAGGGCTCCGTCTCAATTCAGACACCGCGGGGCCCTGGTGACACCAGTCACCAGGGCCCCGCGCGCGTGTGCCGCTACTCGGCCGTCACGACGGTGACGTGGCCGATGCCGAGAGCCTCGACGGGTTCCTTGATCTGCGCGGCGTCACCGACGAGGACGGTCACCAGCCGGTCCACCGGGAAGGCGTTGACGACGGCCGCGGTGGCCTCCACCGTGCCGGTGGCGGCGAGCTGCTGATAGAGCGTCGCCTGGTAGTCGTCGGGCAGGTGCTGCTCGACCTGGTCGGCCAGCGTGCTCGCCACGGCGGCCGCCGTCTCGTACTTCAGCGGCGCCACGCCGACGAGGTTCTGCACGGCGACGTCCCGCTCGGCGTCGGTCAGGCCCTCGGCGGCGAGCCTGCGCAGCACCGTGAAGAGGTCCTGCAGGGCCGGGCCGGTGTTCGGCGTGTCGACCGAGCCGCTGATGGCGAGCATCGCGGCGCCCGAGCCGTCGGGGGCGGAGCGCAGCACCTGGCCGAACGCCCGCACACCGTAGGTGTAGCCCTTCTCCTCGCGCAGGACGCGGTCCAGGCGGGAGGTGAGGGTGCCGCCGAGGCAGTACGTGCCGAGCACCTGGGCGGGCCACACGCGGTCGTGCCGGTCGGGGCCGACACGACCGATGAGCAGCTGCGTCTGGACGGCGCCGGGCCGGTCGACGACGACCACGCGCCCGGTGTCGTCGGCGGTCACCGGCGGCACGGGCCGCGGCTTGGCGGGTGCCCCCGTCCAGGCGCCCAGGGTCTCGCCCAGCAGCTCGTCCAGGTCGGTGCCGGTGAGGTCGCCGACGACCACGACGGTGGCCGTGGCGGGGCGCACGTGCCGGTCGTAGAAGGAGCGGACGGCCGCCGAGTCGATGGCGCGGACCGTCTCCTCGGTGCCCTGGCGCGGGCGCGACATGCGCGCAGTGGCCGGGAACAGCTCCTTGGAGAGCTCCTTGGCGGCGCGGCGGGCGGGGTTGGCCAGCTCGTGCGGGATCTCGTCGAGCCGGTTGCGCACCAGCCGCTCGACCTCGGAGTCGGCGAAGGCGGGCGCCCTGAGGGCGTCGGCCAGCAGGCCGAGCCCCTTGGCCAGGCGGGAGGCCGGGACCTCCAGGCTCAGCCGTACGCCGGGGTGGTCGGCGTGGGCGTCCAGGGTGGCGCCGGCGCGCTCCAGCTCGGCGGCGAACTCCTCGGCGGAGTGCTTGTCGGTGCCCTCGGAGAAGGCCCGGGCCATGATCGTGGCGACGCCGTCCAGGCCGGCCGGCTCGGCCTCCAGAGGCGCGTCGAGGAGCACCTCGACGGCGACGACCTGCTGCCCGGGACGGTGGCAGCGCAGGACGGTCAGGCCGTTGTCCAGCGTGCCTCGCTCGGGCGCCGGGAACGCCCACGGCCTGGCCTCGCCCGCCTGGGGCCGGGGGTGGAACTCCATCGTGGCGAGCTCGGTCACTTCGCCGCCTCCTCGGTGTCGTCGGTGGCCGCGGCGTCCGCGTCCTGGGCGTCGTCCTGTGCGTCGGCGGTGGTCGGCTCGTAGACGAGCACCGCGCGGTTGTCGGGCCGCAGGCGGGCCTCGGCGACCTCCTGGACCTCCTCGGGGGTCACCTCCAGGACGCGCTTGACGGCGGTCAGGGCGAGCTGCGGGTCGCCGAACAGGACGGCGTACCGGCACAGTTCGTCGGCGCGGCCCGCGACCGTGCCGAGCCGGTCCAGCCACTCGCGCTCCAGCTGGGCCTGGGCGCGCTCCATCTCCTCGGCCGTCGGGCCCTGTTCGGCGAACCGGGCGAGCTCCTCGTCGATGGCCGACTCGATGACGGGGACCTCGACGTCGCCGGAGGTCTTCACGTCCAGCCAGCCCATCGAGGGCGCGCCGGCCAGCCGCAGCAGGCCGAAGCCGGCGGCGACGGCGGTGCGGTCGCGGCGCACCAGCCGGTTGTACAGGCGGGAGGACTCGCCGCCGCCGAGGATGGTGAGGGCGAGGTCGGCCGCGTCGCACGCGCGCGTGCCGTCGTGCGGGAGCCGGTAGGCGGCCATCAGGGCGCGGGCCGGGACCTCCTCCTCGACGACCTCGCGCAGCTGCTCACCGATGACCTCCGGCAGGGAGCCGTCGCGGGGCTCGGACTTGCCGTCGTGGGACGGGATGGAGCCGAAGTACTTCTCGATCCAGGCGAGCGTCTGCTGCGGGTCGATGTCGCCGACGACCGACAGGACGGCGTTGTTGGGCGCGTAGTACGTCCGGAAGAACTGCCGGGCGTCCTCCAGGGTGGCCGCGTCGAGGTCCGCCATGGACCCGATCGGCGTGTGGTGGTACGGGTGGCCCTCCGGGTAGGCGAGGGCGGTCAGCCTCTCGAAGGCGGTGCCGTAGGGGACGTTGTCGTAGCGCTGGCGGCGCTCGTTCTTGACGACGTCCCGCTGGTTCTCCATGGACTCGTCGTCCAGCGCCGCGAGCAGGGAGCCCATGCGGTCGGCCTCCAGCCAGAGGGCGAGCTCCAGCTGGTGGGCGGGCATGGTCTCGAAGTAGTTGGTGCGCTCGAAGCTGGTGGTGCCGTTGAGCGAGCCGCCCGCGCCCTGGACCAGCTCGAAGTGACCGTTGCCCTTGACCTGGGCGGAGCCCTGGAACATCAGGTGCTCGAAAAGGTGAGCCAGGCCGGTGCGTCCCTTGACCTCGTGGCGCGAGCCGACGTCGTACCAGAGGCACACCGCCGCGACCGGGGTCAAGTGGTCCTCGGAGAGCACCACGCGCAGGCCGTTGGCCAGACGGTGCTCGGTCGCTGTCAGGCCGCCGGAGCCTGCCTCGGCTGTGGCCGTGTGACCCATGGGCATGTACGTCCCTTCGATCGCGATGGCGGTTCGTGAACCGCCCGTTTCCTGCCGGTCCTGCCACTGTATGCAAGCGCGCGGACCCCTGGCGAAGTTCCCGGAGGCCGTACGCCGAGAGCGAGACCGGAAGCGGGACGAACGAGCCCTCGGGTGCGCGCCGGGGCGCGGGGCGCACCCGGGCGTGACGGGGTCGCCGAGGCCGGCGCCCCACGCCCGCGGCGCGGGCACGCGTGCGTGGCGTGGGACGACGGGCCGGGAAGCGGCTGCGACAGGAGTGCGCGGGGGTGGGCACGCGCGCACTCCTGT
>NZ_POTZ01000366.1 GCF_003236365.1 Streptomyces sp. NTH33 | reverse complement strand
CGAGGAGGCACAGCGCGCGCTGCGGGCCGAACTCGACGCCCGGCCTGCAAAATTCACGGATCTGCGGATCTTCGATGACATGGTCGAGGTGCTGACCGAGGCCGGCGAGAACGAGTCGGCCCTTAAGTGGTGCGAGGCAGGCCTGGACCGCGCGGCCGCCTCCGGTGCGTCACCGGAGGCGGCCGAGTACCGGCGTGGACTGGCGCTCAGCCGCAGCTTCCTACACGACGCGCTGGACATCGAGCTGGATGAGGACGATCTGGCCGCCGAGGCCGAGGCCGACGCTTCCCTCGCGGCGCTCAGCGAGCTGGTGCGGGAGCGGTGGGGCGACCTGCCCGGCCATCGGGGGCTGGACGTGCCGGAGGGCGGGGAGGCGTTCGACTCCATCGTGCTGCGCTGGGCGCGGGAGGACTTCGCTGCGGTGCGGGCGCGCTGGCCGGAGTCGACCGCGCACTACGGCGGCGACTACGACGCGTATGCCGCGCGGATCCAGCGGGAGGCCCGCGGCTACGACGAGGCCGGCGCCGCCCACGTGCGCATGGTCACCGGCACCCTGGCCGACTTCCAGGCGTACGCCCAGCGCACCGGCCGCGATTCGACCGACCAGAAGACCCGGCAGAGCTACGGCGAGTGGCGCGCCGCGGCGCACCCGGACCAGACGCTGCCGTGGCCGCCCGCGCGCAACGGGCCGTGCTGGTGCGACTCGGGCCGCAAGTACAAGAAGTGCTGCGGCACCCCCGCGAAGAACTGACCGGCCCAGATGTCTCACTGTCTCACGAGTTCCAGGGGCACAGGCAGAAGGAGTGGCCCATGGCCAGGGAGCCGGACCACCGGCTCGACGCGATGATCGCGGAAGCAGTCATCGACGCATACGGTGAAGACGAAGAACTGGCCGGCTTCCACGCCGTCCTCACCGATCATCCGGTGCTGCCCTTCACCACCCAGGTCCTGGGCGTCGACGTTGTGGTCGAGGACCTCGACCTACGTCCCGGCAGTGGAATGGTGGCCCTGTGCCGCCGTGGCGCCCATCGGCAGGCGATCGGGTTGCTGGACCTGCCGCTGCCGTCACCGCCTCCCAAGGGAGCCGAGTGGATCGCGGCGTTCCGCCGCTGGACCCACTGACCGCCACCGGCGGCAAGCTCGGCCGCACCCGCGGCGAGATCGCCGCACTGCCCCGCGCCGCGCGCGCCATCCTGGCAGAACGGGCACCGCCCCACTCATCCCCGGGCAACGCGACCTGACTGCCGATCACGTCTGCGACCAGGACGGATGATTAATCGGCACCCGCACAGTTCGCACCCCTTGACGACAAGCACGTCATCCCCCTACCTGCAGCCCGGATCAAACGCCGACAGGCCGTGGCGGGACTCATCAACGAATACCGCCGAGCAAGCTGACGGTCCAACGAAACCTCAGCTCGCAACCGGTGAAGCCGTTTTGAAGCACAACGGGGCATCCGCCGTGCTCAGACGGATGCAGCCGTGGGAGCTGTCCACCTGGCCGATGGCGCACTCGGGTCAGTCGCAGCACGGGTCAGGCCACGGCTTCGAGTAGCACCCCTTGATCTTCACAGTCGCAGCAGCATGGGCGACCACGTTGCCGGGCTGATCGGCTTCGGCGCGAGAAGCGTCCTGGAGCGAGCGTCGATCGCGCCAGGCCGCCCACCTCCCCCCTGCGGGGAATGTGGTTTGTGGCAACGAGAGGGTCGGCGGTCCGTCGGCGTCAGGTGCGGGTGAGGTCGGCCAGGAGCGCGGGCAGCAGGCGCTCCTCCATGACAGCTTGACCCGACTCCCCCATGGCCACCGCCAGTTCGGGGTCCCAGGGGCTTGCCGCGGGCGGGCCTCCGAGAGGTGTGGACTGGCCCTGGCCGAGGGCTTCCCGGTAGTCGGCGGTGGTCATGCGCCAGGGGCGGGCCCCGTGGCGTTCCACGGCGGTGGCGGTGATGCGCAGGCCCGCCCAGTCGAAGTCGGCCCGCCAGTACAGCCGGGCTCCGGCGCGTACCGCGCTGGCGAGCAGTTTGTGGCAGGCGGCGGACGGTACGCCCTCGGTGCAGACCAAGGCCGCGCTCCCGGCTTCGGGTGCGGCGGCGGCCGCGCGCAGGACGGCCGGGTTCTCGCACACGAAGATGTCACCGGCGGCCGGAACGACGGGGTCGGACGCCAGCTGGTGGAGGGTGAGCCGGAACGGGATGCCGAAGTCGGCGGCATCGCGCAGCCAGTCGCAGACCACCGTGTCGCCCTCGGGGCGGATGCCCAGGACGAGGACCTGGCTGGCGAGGTCGTCGGCGATGGCGCCCGCGCTCTCCCACAGGGCGCGGCGTCCGGCTCTCTCACGAGGGACGTCGTCGCCCGTGCGCTGGGCGAGGGCGCGCAGGACGAGCTGTTCGAGCGGGCTGCCGGGGACGAGGGATTTGGTGTCGCCGGTAGCCCATTCGGCGAGGACCGGAAGCGGCAGGATGCGGGAGGGGTCTTCGGGGAGTTTCTCCAGGACGCGCACCGCCGCGTCGATCAGGGGCGCGTCCCCGCGGCGCAGAAGACGGGTCAGGGTGCCGTCTGCGGCGAGGCGGTCCAGCCAGGTGGCGAACCAGCTCTCGGTAGCGAGGCGGCTGGAGCGGGCGGAGGCCAGGACCTGTTCGCGGCGGGTGTCCTCGTCCGCGCGTTCGGCGGGCCGGTCGCGCAGGGGGCCGTTCAGGTGGCCGAGGGTCTGGAGCAGGCCGGTGCCGTAGCGGTGGTACAGGTAGGCGTCGAGGGCGGTGAGAGGGACGGCGAGGCGCTTGGTGGTCTCGGGACGGTAGCGGCCGGTGACGCCGATGACGGTGCGGCGCTCGGCCTCGCTGGGGGCCAAGAGGCCGATCTCGCCGTCGAGCGCGCCCGAGGTACGTTCCAGCTTGCGGCGGGCGGCGGCCAGCAGCCGGGTCCAGCCCTCACCGAGCAGTTCCTCGTAGCGGGGCTGCTCAGTCGGCAACGGTGGCCTCCTTCGGCCCGGGGACGCGGCGGGTGCCGGGTGAGCCGAGGGCCGCGGTGAGGTCACCGATATCGTCGGCGAGCAGCTTCTCGCCGTCCCAGAGGAGCAGCAGGGCGGAGACGGTGTGGTCGATCGCCGAGTGCGCGAGGTCGTAGTGGGCGGCGGCGGGGACGGAGGCGTGTGCGGCCCACAGGTCGTAGCCGGTCATGAACAGGTCGAGGTCGAACTGGGCGGCCAGCGACATCAGTTCGCCGCGGCCGGTGTCGTCGACGCCGGCGAACGCCTCGTCCAGGGCGAGCAGCCGCGGGGCGTGCGGGTGTGCGGAGTTGAGCATGGCGTGCGCGGCGGCGAACAGCGGTAGGTGCAGCGAGACGGACTGCTCGCCGCCCGAGAGGCGGCTGTGCCGGGCGCGGGTGAGCCGCTCCTCGCTTCTGTCGGGACGTACGAGCTGGAAGGCGAACTGCCGCCAGCGGCGGTAGTCCAGGACCTGGGCCAGCAGTTCGCGGTAGGGCAGATCGCGGTGGCGGGCACGGGCGTTCTTGATCTGCGCGGCGAAGTGGGCGCGGACCCGGGCGAGCCCTTCGGGGCCGAGCCGGGCGGCGTCCGCGTCCAGGAGGGTGCACACGGCACGCTGTTCGTCGTCGAGGTCGTCGGCGAGCAGCCAGCTCACACCGACCGTCGTGCCGGAGGACATCCTCCGTTCGCGCATGTCGGTATTCATGCGCCGGATGAGGTCGCGGGCGTCGACCGTGCGGTCGTGGATCTGCTGGGCGAGCCGCGTGAGGAGGGCGTCCTCGAGGATGCGCTGCTCGGAGTCGCTGAGCAGTTCGGCCTGGTCGCTGCGGTGCTCGGCGATCTTCTCGGCGAACGAGGCGACGGGCAGCGGGCCTTCCTCGTCGGCGACACGGACCACGATGACACCGTCGGAGCCGTCCCATTCAGGCCGATAGTCCTGTCCGGCGGCGGCGAGTTGGGCCTGCAGGTCGTCGAGTGCCTTGGTGAGACGGGTGACGGACTGCTTGACGCTGGTCTCGGTGGGGGCGAGGTCGCGGGTGGCGGCCTGGATCGCCTCGTGGACTGCTACCGCCGCGGCGGGCAGCTCCTGGCCCGCCCAGTCGGTCTCCTGGGCGGGCCAGGAGAGGCCCGGCGGACAGCGCAGGATGTCGAGCAGTTCACGAGCCGCGTACGGGGCGAGGCCCCGGGCGGTTTCCTTCTCCTCGGCGGCGGCGACGGAGCGGACCTCGGCCGCCGCAGTACGCCGGGCTTCGGCGGAGGCGGTGGCGGCGATGGCGGAATGCAGGGCGGCGGTGGCCGTCTCGACCTCCCGGACCGCCCCGTCGAGGGCGTCCTCGGCCTGATGCACCTGACGTATCACCTCCTGCGCCTCCGCGCCGACGGCCTCCTGGAGGGCGTCGAGCTTCGCCGCCTCCTCGGCGTGGCGGCGGCGCGCGGCGCGCTCGGCGTCCAGGGCGACTTCCTCGTCCTCGGCTGCCGCGCTGAGCCGGTCGGCGGCAGCTTCGGCGGCCTGCGACTGCCGGGCGTGTTCGCGGCGGCGGGCGGTGAGTTCGCGTACGGCCGTTTCGAAGGCGCGGGTGGCGGTCTCGACGGTGTCGACGCGATCGGGGGCGATGCCGTGCTCGGCTGCGGTGCGGCGCACGGCGCGCTCGGCGACCGAGCAGGCGGCCACGGCCTCGTCGTACGAGGCCTGGGCGACGTCGGCGGCCTCGCGGGTGGCGCGCAGCCGCGCCGCGGCCTTGTCGAGTTCGCGCAGCGCCGCGGTGATGCCGGTGGTGCGGGGCAGGGCGGCACGCGCGGCGGCATACGCCTCCAGCCACGCATCGGTACGGGCCTGGGCACGTGCCAGCTCATCAAGCTCAGCCGCGAGTTCGGCGAGCAGGGCCTCGCAGGCCGCGATACGGGCGGCGCGGCGGCGCTCGCGGGCGGTGGCGCCGACGTACTCGGCGTGCTCCTTGGTGTGCGCCCCGACGAGGACGCCCGCGACGTACCGGCCGTCCGGGGTGATCTGCGCGGTGCCCGAGCCGGGGCCGGGGGTGATGGCGACGGAGCGCAGGACGGCGGTGACGCGCGCGGCGGGGATCGGCGTGCCGTCCTCCGGGCACAGCAGGTCGGCGAGGCTGGGGCCGTCGACGGGTGTGCGGGCGTGCAGGTAGCCGTCGCTGTGCCCGGCCGGCACGGGGGTGTCCTCGGCGGTGACGAGGGCGTCGAGGAGGCCGGAGGCCTCCAGCGCGGCTTCCAGACCGGCCTGCTGCTCCTGCGTCAGATGCTCGGCAAAGTGGACGAGTTGCCACAGCGGTACGCCCTCCCCCGGTGCCTTGAGGGCCTGGGTGGGCGTGCCTCCACGGGTGCGGTCGGCGGTGCGGCCGCGGGCGGCGGGAGGGGCGTCGTCGTGTTCGGCGGCGATGCGGTCGCGTTCGGCCCTGGTCTCGGCGCGACGGCGTTCGAGGTCGGTGCGCCGGCCACGTAGGGCGGCCAGGGCGTCGCGCAGCTCCTGCACGGCGGGGGCGACGGCCTCGGTGTAGGTATCGGCGAGGGTGGCCGCCTCCCCTTCGCCGGTGAGGTCGAGGGCTTCGGCGAGGCGGTCGGTGGCACCCTCGGGCAGGAGCGGGCCATGGGCCTGTGTCCACTGGGCGAGCGCCTCTCGCGCCTGTGCGCGGGCGGCCTCGACCGCCCGCTCGGCGTCGGCTTCGGTGGTTTCGGCGCCATTGACCGCCTCCTCGGCGCGGTCGAGGGCGCTGCGGGCGAGGTCGCGGGTCTGCTCGGCGCTGCGGCAGTCCTGCTGGGCGGCGCGTAGGGCCCTCACGCCGTCGTGGCGGGCGGTGGCGAGCGCGGCGGACCGCTCGGCGAGCCGGGAGGGCTCGGCGTCGGCCGGGGTCCAGGCGATGCCCGCGATGTGGGCGTGGTCGGCGACGGCGGCGGCGCCCCGGGAGGCGGCGCCCTCGAGTTCGGCGGCAAGCCGGGCCGCGTGTTCGGCTTCGGCGCGGGCTCGGCCGGTGGCGGCGGTGCGACGTTCGCGTTCGGCGGTTGCCTGCTGGGCGGTGTGCTCGCAGGTACGCACCAGACGTTCGAGGTCGGCGAGCTGCTCGACGGCCTGGTACGCGGCGGAGGAACGCAGCTGGTCCAGGCGGGCGCGCAGGGCGGTGAGCGCGGCGTCGGCGGTCTCGGCGCGGGTCTCGGCGGCGGCCTGCTGCTCGCGGGACGCCGCCAACTCCGCCACGACGTTGTCCAGGGCGGCGGTGCGGGCAGCGGTCTCGGCGCGGCGGGACGTGAGTTTGTCGGCGGCCACGCGGGCGTGGACGCGCAGGTAGGTGGAATAACCGGCGAGGAAGGCCCGGGCGGCGTCGTCGGCGGCGGCGAGTCCCTCCAGGGTGCGTTGCACGGACTCCATGTCGTCGAAGGAGCGGGCGGCTTCTGCGATGAGGTCGTCGTCCAGCGGGCGCAGGCCCTCGGTGAGGGTGTCGGAGAGCTTGGCCGGGTCGAGGTTCTTGGCGAGCTGCGGGCGGCGCAGCGTGAGGATGAGGGTGAGCAGTTGCTCGTACCGCTCCCGGCCGAGGCCGAACAGCCGCTGGTCGACGGCGGCGCGATAGTCGGTCGGGGAAGCGATCAGCTCGTGGCCGAGCTCGGCGGCGAGCTGCTTCTTAGTCATCGGCCGGTCGTCGTCGGTGAGAAGAGAGAAGTCCTCGCCGACGCGGCCGTCGGTGACGAAGTGCCAGCGGGCGGGGGTGTCGCGGTGGCGCTGGGCGTGCAGGCCGATGCCGCAGGTGACGGCCTCGCCACTGTCGCGGTGGGTGAACTCGATCCAGACGTAGCCGAGTGCGCTGTCCTGCCCGCGGAAGAGCAGGTTGGACTTCATCGTGCGGTCCTCGGCCGCGAACGGGTTGAGCCGCTTGGGATCGATGCGGCCGTCGAGGACGAACGGGAAGAGCACTTCGAGGGCCTTGGTCTTGCCGGAGCCGTTGGGCCCGCGCAGCACCAGCCAGCCGCCGGCGAAGGAGAACTCCTCGTCCCGGTAGTCCCAGAGGTTGACGATCCCGGCGCGAGTGGGGACGTAGC
>NZ_POTZ01000365.1 GCF_003236365.1 Streptomyces sp. NTH33 | reverse complement strand
GCCCGCTGAACACCCTGATGACCGCTGTACCGGGCGGCCTGCTCCTCCTGACGCACTACTGGGCACTGTTCCTGCTGACAGCCATCGGCGCGGTCGCGACGGTGCGGTGGCTGTGCCGCGGCCGGCGCCGTCCAGGTTCTCCACCGCCAGCATGGCGGTGAGCATGGAGTGGTCCTGGTTGTTGTACTTGTGCATCCCGTTGCGGCCGACAGCCTGCACGTTGCGGACATGCCGGGCGAGCCAGTCACGCAGGACCGCGACACGGTCCTGGTAGCCCTTGTCGTAGACGGGGTACGCCTTGGGAACGCGCACCACGTACCCGTCACGTACACGATCGTCCGGGATCAGCCCGATGGCGGCCAGCTCACGCCGTGCGAGGCCGACGAGTTCGTCGTCGGGCAGGGACCAGAGCTCGTCGCCCTCGTTGACGAAGTACTCCATGCCCAGACAGGTGCAGCCGTCCTTGACCAGGTGGGGGGACCAGGAGCCGAAGTTCTGTACGCGGCCGACCCGCACCCCGGGAGTGTGCACGTAGATCCAGTTGTCGGGGAAGCCGGCCTCGACGGGCACGACCAGCGCCACGGTGAGGAAGTCCCGGTAGGACAGTTGCCTGGCCGCTTGCACCACCCGCGGTGGCGGTGGGGGGTCCATGGCCAGTACCAGCTCGGGCAGCGGCATGGAGGAGATGAGCTGTTCGCAGGGATGGCGGACGGTGCCCTCGGCCCGTTCGACCATCACGGCGGCCGCCTGGTCGCCGGCCCGTTCGACCCGCACCACGGGCGAGTCCAGCAGCACGCGCGCGCCTGCCCGTTCGGCCAGTTCGCGGACGCGTTCCCACATCATTCCCGGTCCCAGGCGCGGGTAGTCGAACTCGTCGATGAGGGTCGTGATCCGGGTGCCGGTCCGGCCCGGGCGCAGGGCCTGGGCCACCGCCTTGGACAACGAGAGGTCCTTGATGCGCTGGGCCGCCCAGTCGGCCTGGATGCTGGTGGCGGGCGTTCCCCACACCTTTTCGGTATAGGTCTTGAAGAAGATCCGGTACAGCCGCCTGCCGAACCGAGCGCTCACCCAGCCCTCGAAGTTGCTCTGGTCGCGAGGGGGGCGCACGCGGGCGGCCGCATAGGAGAGCATGCAGAGCGCGGCCTCGGCCACGCCCAGCCGGCGCAGCGCGTTCAGCGGTTTGAGCGGGTAGTCGAACAGCCGGCCCCGGTAGAGGATCCGGCTCAGCCGGGGTCGGCGCAGGAAGTCCTCACCGGGAAGGACCTCCCGCCACAGTCGCCTCACCTCGGGCACTTTGGTGAAGAAGCGGTGCCCGCCGAGGTCGAAGCGCCAGCCGTCACGTTCCACGGTCCGTGCCAGGCCCCCGACCTGGCCCGTGGCTTCCAGTACGGTCACCGAGCGGCCCGAACGGGCTGCGAGCAGGGCCGCGGTGAGCCCTGCGGGGCCGGCTCCGATCACCGTCACCTGCGAGGCTGAGGAGGTGCTCACGTGGGCCTCTTTCGTGTGGACGCCGACGATCGGGCGACAGGGCAACCGTGACTTGACCCCTGTCACCTTATGGGCGTTTTTGGCGTTTTGTCCGCCCAGGTCGGGCGTTCAGGGGATGTACTGCCCGCCGAAACTCGATGTCGCCAGCGCCGTGAAGAGCGCGCCGCACGCCGCCAGAGCCGGATACCAGCGCCTGCGGGTGCGCAGTACCACGGCGGCCGCGACGAGCAGGGGGAACACCGCGCCCAGGTACCGCGGAAGCGACCGCCATCCGGTGGCGGACGCCGCCGCGGCCACCATCGCCAGGGCCCAGACCGTCCAGGAGACCGGCAGGCGCCGGCCCGCGACCCACAGCAGCCCGACGGCCACGGCCAGCAGCGCCACCGCGACGATCAGGTTGGCGAACGACGAGGGCGTCAGCCGGCCGCCGTTCGGATGAAACCAGTCCGCGAGCGGGTTGCCCACCACGGCGCCCCGGAGGGAAGCCCCGGTCTGCACCCGGTAAGGGGCCAGCCAGCCGCGTCCGGTGGCCGCACACCACGCCAGGTACACCGACGTGCCGGCCACTGGCGGCAGCGCCGCCAGCGCGGCACGCACCCGACGGGCGCGGGACCGTGCCCGCACCACTTCCACCAGGGCGGGCAGGGCGAGCAGCACCCCGGTGGGGCGCACCAGTCCGCTCAGCGCTCCCGCGCACACCGCGATGCTTCCCCGGCCGCGTCCCAGACCCAGGAAGAACAGGACCGTCAGCATGCCGGCCACGGCCTCGGTGTATCCCAGCACCAGCACGGCGCAGCCCGGCGCGAGCTGGGACAGCCACACCGTCCGACGCGCCACCGGGTCCTCGGCGGTCTCCTCCCGCGTCAGGACATGGAGCACCGCGCCGTACACCAGTGCGCATGCCGAGCACAGCACCAGGAGGGCCGCGGTGGCAGGGAGCCGGGTCAGCGCGGCCGCGACCCGGACCGCCAGGGGCAGCAACGGGAAGAAGCGCACGGATGCCGACGTGGGCGGACCGTACCCGTGCAGTGCCAGCGATCGGTACCAGGCCGAGTCCCACACCAGCAGACCCGACGACGGCCGCACCGCCCCGGTTTCGGGCAGGTGCCCCTGAGCGCACCAGGCGAGCCCGAGCGCGACGGCCACCAGGGCGTGCGCCGCGAGCCACGGTGGTGCCGCCGCGCCGAAGGCGGCCGGCCATGTGCCCGCCCCGGCCCTCGGACCGCTGCCGCCGCGCACGGCCGGGAGGCCGGCCTCCTCGCCGGGGCGGGCCGGGAAGACCCAGGTCCGGTACGCCCAGAAACGGAAGACCATCGCCAGGGCCATACCGACCGCGTTCCTGGCGACGTTGGCGGCCACCGCACCGTGCAGCCCGAACACGTCGTGGGACACCACGACACAGCCGGTGGTGATCCCCGCCCCCAGCACGTTCACGGCGCAGAACAGCGCGATGCGTCGCCCGTCGCGCCCGAAGGGCCGCCCGCGATAGGTCCAGTACCGGTTCCCCACGTAGGCGACCACCGTCCCGGCCGCCGCACTCGACAGGGACGACAAGGCCGCCCCCAGACCGAGAACCAGGAACAGGTTGAACGTCCCGACCTCTGTCAGATAGGCGGCGGCCCCCGATACCGCGAACCGGGTGACCTCGGGCAGGACCCGCCTCCAACGCCGCGTCGGCGGGGGGCGGGGAACAGCCGGCGGGCCGGGCTCCCGCGCCAGAGGATGCTCGGGGCCGGTCCGTCCCGCCATTCCCTCGGCCTTTCGCCCGCCGGTCACAACCGCCTGCACATTCGGTCGGCCCCCGTCCACGCAGAGTCCCTCCATCCAAACAGCGGGCGCGCGGGAGTCGGCGCATCAACGGCTCAGCCCCACGAGGTCTCACTCTTCCGGGTGCCGTCGGTGCGGAGCCCGGATGCGAGCGGCGACCGAGACGTCTTGGATGGCGTCAGGCCTCTCACCGGTGGGTGATCCGGCGGTCGGGCCGTCAGGCGACGGACGGAGAAGAGAGGAGGCCTCCCGATGGGCGAGCACGGTGTCGCCGACGTCGACGACGCGCCGCGGAACCCGCCCTCCGCTCGTTCCGGCCGGCCGTCGACGCCGAGCCGGCTGACGCGGACACGGGCCGCGCTGCGCAGGGCACTGCCCGGGCTGGTCGTCTTCGCCGCCATGCGTCTGGCAGTGGTGGCGGCACTGTCCGTCTGGGCCGTGCGCACCGGCCGTCATCCGCGCACGGTGCTGGGGATGGAATGGGACAGCCTGTGGTACATTCGCATCGCTCGCCACGGCTACGGCACCGTGCTTTCCGGCCCTGCGGGATCCGGCGTCGTGTACCACGACATGGCCTTCTTCCCTCTCTATCCGGCGCTGATCCGCGCGGTGAACACGGCAGTGCCGGTCGGAGAGGTCAACGTGGCACTCGCCCTGTCGTGGAGCGCCGCGGTGGTCGCCGCCGCGGGCCTCTACGCGGTCGGCGAACTGCTGTACGGGCGGCGGCCCGCCCTCGCCCTCGTCGCCCTGTGGGCGGTGCTGCCCCAGGCCGTCGTCGTCACGATGGCGTACACCGAGCCCCTGATGACCGCCTTCGCGGCGTGGGCTCTGTACGCCGCCTTCACCCACCGCTGGCTCACCGCCGGTCTGCTCGCCTCGCTGGCCGGTCTCACCCGCCCCAACGGGATCGCCGCGGCCGCCGCCGTCCTGACCGCGCTGGGCCTGCACGCATGGCGGTGCCGCCGCGAAGGCCGACCCGTCGGCCGGTGGGCGGGGCCGGCCGCTGTTCTCGCTCCAGCGGGGTGGTTCGGCTACGTCGTCTGGGTGGGTGTGAAGACAGGCAGCCCGTGGGGCTACTTCACCGTCCAGCGACGGTTCGGCTCGACCTTCGACTTCGGTCACTACACCCTCTACATGTTCAAGCACCTGGTGCTCGCGAAGGCCTCCCTGGGCCAGTACACAGCCGCGGCCGTCGCGATCGGCGCGGTCGCCCTGTTCGTCCTGGGCGTGCTCGACCGGCAACCGCTCCCCCTTCTCGTGTACACCGCGACGCTGATGGTGATGGCTCTGGGCGGCGCTCACTTCTTCACCAGCAGGCCCCGTCTCCTTCTGCCCGCCTTCCCACTGCTGCTCCCCGTGGCGCTCACGCTGTCCCGGGCCCGCCTTCGCACCGTGGCCGTCCTCATGCCGGCCCTCGCGGCGTACTCCCTCGTGTTCGGGATCTACCTCACCACCGTGGCGAACAGCCCGCCCTGACGGGGCTGTCCAAGGCCGGCGCCGGTGAGGGGCGCCGCTCAGCCGCGGGGTCGCAGGTCGATACGGCGGGTGGCGACACGGCGGGTGACGACACGGCGGGTGACGGTGCGGAGGGCGTCGGAGAGAGCGGCAGCGGTCCCGGGAGCGTCACGGCGGGCCGTGGCCGGGCGGACGGAGGGCGTACGGCGAGGCCGGGGAGAGGAGGGCTTCTCGGTCCCGCCGTCCGTTCGTGACAGCTTTTGAGCAGGGGGGATCGATCTCTTTCGGATCAGTGGCGCAGGCCGGCGTGAGGGCTCGGACTGCCGTACGGGCCCTCATACCAGAGCGGGACGATCGCTGGGGGATTTCATCAACTGCCCACCACACATGAGATATCCGTGACTACTGTGAGTGTCCGCCGGGCGGCGCGGGGCCGTATGCGCGTCTCCGCCGACCGGTACAGCGATGGCGCACGCCCGCTCGTGCCCCATGTGCGAGCACACAGGCCCGACGGACCAGTACGAGGAACAGATGTCTCACCTCCGCGCACCGGCCGCCCGCGCAGACCGCCGTGAGGGCGGACGGCACGGGCGGCCGGTCGCCCGCACCGTCCCCTCGCTGCCCGAGATGCCCATACGGTCCCAGCTGCTGCGCCTGGCGGTGCTGCCGCCGACCGCGGTCGCCCTCGGCGCCGGCGCCGCCGTGCTCTTCACCGTGCGCTCCACCGGGACGCACCCCGGACCCACCCTGTGGGGCGTGTTCGCCGGGGCGTTCTGCGTGACGCTCGCGGGCATCGCGACCGCCGCCGTCGCCGCCGGCCGGGCCGCCCGCTCCGTCCACGACCGGATCGACGCGCTGCGCCGCGCCACCGCACGCCGCGAGACCGACCTGCGCGCCCTCATCGACGCGCTGCGCCACGGCGAGAGCCCGGCCCCGCGCAAGCCGCGCGGCGCACCGCCGGGCGACGCCGACGAGTTCGGCCCGCTCGCCACCGACCTGGCCCGCGCCCACGACGGTGCCGTCGCCGCCGTCGTCCAGGCCACCCAGCTGTCCGGCCGGACCGGCAGCGAGCAGAAACTCGAGGTCTTCGTCAACCTCGCCCGGCGCCTGCAGTCCCTGGTGCACCGCGAGATCTCCCTCCTCGACGAGCTGGAGAACGAGATCGAGGACCCCGACCTGCTCAAGGGCCTCTTCCACGTCGACCACCTCGCCACCCGGATCCGCCGCCACGCCGAGAACCTCGCCGTCCTCGGCGGCGCCGTCTCCCGCCGCCAGTGGAGCAACCCCGTCTCCATGACGGAGGTGCTGCGCTCGGCCATCGCCGAGGTCGAGCAGTACTCGCGGGTGAAGCTCGTCCCGCCGGTCGAGGGCCGGCTGCGCGGCCACGCCGTCGCCGACGTCATCCACCTGCTGGCCGAACTCGTCGAGAACGCCACGGTGTTCTCCGCCCCGCACACCCAGGTCCTGCTGCGCACGGGCCTCGTCACCTCCGGACTCGCCGTGGAGGTCGAGGACCGGGGCCTGGGCATGCCGGTCGGCGAGCAGGTCAGGATGAACGCCCTGCTGGCCGACCCCGACCAGGTCAACGTCGCGGGCCTGCTCGCCGACGGCCGCATCGGACTGTTCGTGGTCTCCCAGCTCGCCAAGCGGCACGGCATCACCGTCCGGCTGCAGACCAACATCTACGGCGGCGTCCAGGCCGTCCTCGTCGTACCGCGGTCCCTGCTGGGGAGCGCCGTACCGGACACACCCGGGTCGTCCGTCCCCGCTGCCCCGCCTCCGCTCCCACTCCACCGGGCCCCGACGGCGACGCCGGTCCCCGCATCGGGTGCGACTCCGTACGACGGTGACGCACCGTCGGCTCCGCCCGTGCCCGTCCCGTACGTCACCGGTGACGGCCCGGCCTCCCTGCCCCGCCGTGGGACGGACGAGCCGAGGGCCAACCCCGCCGTGGCCGTGCCGGGGACGTGGGCCGCGGACCGGGCCGCCGTGGCCGCGGGCGGCGGTGCGGTGCCCGCTCCGCGTGCGGGCGTGGTGCGGGGGACCACGGGCAGGCCGCAGCTGCCCCGGCGGCGCGCCCAGGAGCACATCGTGCCGCAGCTGCGCGGTGGCCCGGTGCCGCGCCAGGACGCCGAGCACGCGGCCGGCCACGATCCCGGGCTGATGGCCGCCTTCCAGCGCGGCATCGGACTCGCCGAGGCCCAGCAGCGCCAAGAACCGGCCACCGAGGCCCAGCAGGGCCACGAACCGGTCACCGAGGCGCGGCCCGCCGTCCGGTACGGCGGGAGCGCCCCGGCCGGATGACCGGCCTGCCGCCCGGCCTCATCCCAGCCC
>NZ_POTZ01000364.1 GCF_003236365.1 Streptomyces sp. NTH33 | reverse complement strand
TCCCACGCCCTCACGGCCGAGGTCCGCCCCCTCCTGGCCCTGGCCGGCCCGGCCGACCTCCGCGCGGCGGCCCCGCCGAGGGGCGTACGCGTCCTCCAGGCCTCGGACCTGGGCTTCCTGTCCCGCCTGGGCGGTGTGCTGAAGCCGGCGGACGCGGAGGCCCTGTATGCGACGGCGAGGGACAGGAGGACGTGGGAGCGGGTGTGACAGCACAGCCGCGCCGCCTCACGCCCGGGGCAATGGCAATGGCAATGGCAACGGCACCGCACGCGCGCACTCAAGATTCATACGCCGGTAAAGCTGAGTAAACTTCCCAAAAGCGACAAACTGCTCGCGATGCCTCGTCATGAATCGCTCCGGAAGGTGCTGCACGTGCGATCCATATGGAACGGCGCCATCTCGTTCGGTCTGGTCAGTATCCCGATCAAGGTCGTGAACGCCACCGAGAGCCACACCGTCCCCTTCCGCCAGATCCACACGGAGGACGGCAGCCGCATCCGCTACCGCAGGGTGTGCGAACTGGAGGACCGCGAAGTCACGCAGGCGGAGATCGGCAGGGCCTACGAGGACGCGGACGGCACCATCATCCCGATCACCGACGAGGACCTGGCCCACCTGCCCCTGCCGACCACGAAGACGATCGACATCGTGGCCTTCCTCCCGGCCGACCGGATCGACCCGCTGCAGCTGGAGCACGCGTACTACCTGGTCGCCAGCGGCGTCCGGGCCGCCAAGCCGTACACCCTCCTGCGGGAGGTCCTCAAGCGCGGCCGGCGGGTGGCGATCGCCAAGCTCGTCCTGGGCGGCCGCGAACGCCTGTGCATGCTCCGCGTGGTGGACGACGCCCTCGCCCTGCACAGCCTGCTCTGGCCGGACGAGATCCGCGCCCCCCAGGGCGTGGCCCCGGACGCCGGCGTCACGCTCCGCGACAGGGAGCTGGACCTCGCCGGCACCCTCATGGACGCCCTCGGCGAGGTCGACCTCGAAGACCTCCACGACGAGTACCGCAGGGCCCTGGAGAAGGTCATCGCCGCCAAGGCCGCCGGTGAAGCGCTCCCCGAGGCCCCCGAGCCCGCCGCCGGCGGCAGGATCCTCGACCTGATGACCGCCCTGGAGGAGAGCGTCCGCGCGGCCAGGCGGTCCAGGGGCGAGGAGGTGGACGAGGAGGTGGCCGCGGAGGCCGCGGCGAAGAAGCCGAAGAAGCCGACGGCCGCGACGAAGAAGCGGACCTCCAAGTCCACCCAGCCCACGGAGAAGAAAACCCCGGCGAAGAAGACTTCGGTGAAGAAGACCCCGGCGAAGAAGGCGGCAGCGCGCAAACACACGGCATGAGGGCGCCCCCCGCACGGCTCCCGCCGCGCAAAGCCACCCCTCGCCCTCCACCGCACGCGCCGCAGCGCCGGCACGCGGCGAGGAGCGGATGTGACCCGCACCGCGCGCACAACTAAGGTTGCCCGCATGGTGTTTCCCGCTCCGGCTTTCGTCCGACCGGTTTCCTTGTCGCAGCAACTCGCCTTTCCTGAGCCGGAGTTGTGCATACTTGACGCCGCGGCACACAGAGGCGGTGCCGTGTGAACAAGCCGCTGAGACGCATAGCCGTCTTCTGCGGACTCCTGATGCTCGCGCTGCTGCTCCGGGCCAACTGGCTGCAGTACCTGCGGGCCGACGAGCTGGCCTCCGACGGAGAGAACCGACGCGTGCTGATCAACCAGTACGCGGTGCCGCGCGGCGACATCGTCGTGGGCGGACAGCCGGTCACGGGTTCCGTGAAGGTGGACGGCGCGGACCTCAAGTACAAGCGCACGTACAAGAACGGCCCCATGTACGCGCCGGTCACCGGATACGCCTCCCAGTCCATGGGCATGACCCTGCTGGAGAAGACGTACGACAGCGTGCTCAGCGGCCAGGACGACCGGCTGGCGTTCAAGCGGTTCACCGACATCGTCACCGGCAAGGAACGACGCGGCGGAGACGTCGTCACGACGATCGACCCCAAGGCCCAGGAGGCCGGGTACAAGGGGCTCACCGAGCTCGGCGCCCGCGGCTCGGTGGTGGCACTCGACCCGCGGACGGGCAAGGTGCTCGCCCTCGTCTCGGCGCCCTCCTACGACCCCTCGTCCTTCGCCGGGAACCTGCTCAAGGAGAGCGACCGGTTCAAGGCGCTCGACGCCGACAAGGCCAGGCCGCTGGCCAACCGCGGGCTGCGGGAGACCTTTCCCCCCGGCTCCACGTTCAAGATCCTCACCGCGGCCGCCGCGCTGGAGCACGGTGTGGTGACCGACATCGACGCCTCCTCGGACGCGGTGTCGCCGTACCCCCTGCCGCAGTCGAGCAACATGATCGGCAGCCAGGCCGGGGACGCCGTCTGCGGCAAGGCCTCGCTGAAGACCGCCATGCAGTACTCCTGCAACAACGTCTTCCTCGACGCGGCCGTGAAACTCGGCCGGGACCGGATGCGCGAGACGGCCGAGAAGTTCGGGTTCAACGAGGACGTCTACTCCTCCGACCTCGGCGACCTGCGGGCCGTCAAGAGCCAGTACCCGCAGGACCTGGACGCGCCCGGAACCGCGCTGACCGGCATGGGGCAGGGCAGCCTCACCAGCACTCCCCTGCAGATGGCCATGGTGACCGCCGCGCTGGTCAACGACGGCAAGGTGATGCAGCCCTACGTCGTCGACGAGGTGCGGTCCCCCGATCTCAGCACGCTGCAGAAGAACGAGCCCCGGGTGATGAGCCAGGCCGTCTCCTCCGGCACGGCCGCGAAGGTCCGCGGGATGATGGAGCACACCGCCAAGGAGGGCAGCGCCCAGAGGGCCCTGATCGACGGCGTCACCGTGGGCGGCAAGACCGGAACGGCGCAGCGCGGCGTGGACGTCCGCGAGCAGGTTCCCTACGGCTGGTTCGTCTCGTACGGCGTGAAGCCCGACGGCCGGTCCGTGGCCGTGGCCGTCTTCATCGACCCCACCGCCATGGACATCTCCCGCGAGGACATCTCCGGCGGCAACCTGGCCGCCCCCATCGCGCGGAACGTCATGAAGGCCGTCCTGCGGGACTGACAGGAAAGAAGAGCCCCCGACGCTCTTTGCGCCGGGGAACCGGAACCCGCCGCACGAAGTCGGCCTCGGGAAACGACGGAAAACGACGGCACAGCCATCGGCGCCAAGCGGTGATCCTGGCAGAAGAAGGACCCCGGCGGGGTGATCGCCGGGGTCCTTCGACGCGTGGGAGTCAGTGGCGCTCGTTGGAGAGGTCGACGGTCGGCGTGATCGCAGCCCGACCGGCTGAGCGAGGTCAGCGAGAAGGCGGCGTGGGTCTGCTCCGGCCGGGACGGCTTCTCGCCGTCTGCGTCCGGTTCTGGCGTGCGCCCGAGTCGTGCGGCTTGGTGGACCGGATGGCGCCGTGTACCCACCAGGCGCAGGCGTAAAGGATGAACGCGCAGGCCAGCGCGGTGCCGCCGCCCGTCGCCCAGTCCGAGAGAACCGCCTCCGCCGCCTGTTGCGCGGTTGCCTGGTCGGCTGTCGCGGGTTCGCCCCGGTAGTACTCCAGGGTGTGCGTGTTGGCCACGGCTCCGGTAAGGGCGGCAAGGGTCAACACCGCTATGAGGCTCCAGCGGGCCGCTGCCGGCAGTCCGGCCTGGCCGGTGTCGCCGGCCGAGGCCCGGTGCCGACGGCGCCACAGGTGCACCACGACGGCGATCAGGCCCCCGGCCGTGCTGATGTGCTGGACCAGTCGCGCCACTGTGAGGTCCCCCGTGACGGAGGACCTCAGGAAACTCAGGTGAGTAACCAGATAGCCGTCTCCGTGCGTGAAGGAGTCCCACAGCAGATGGGTCAGGATGCCGATCAGGGCGGACAGCAGCACCCAGCCCGCCCGGCGCAGGCCGTTGCCGCCGCCGCGATCGGCCGTTCCGGCCGGGGAGAGCCGGGCGGGCAGCAGGGCGGCGGCCGGGCGGCGCACGAGCCGGTACAGCGCCAGGAGCGCCAGAGCGAACGGCCCCGACACGGCGATGCCGGACAGCGTGTGGGAGACGGTGGCGTTGAGGAACGGCTCGTACCAGGACTGGGCGCTCACCGGTATGTGCGCGGCGGAGAGGAAGTACGGAGCGTCCGGAGCCATGGCTCCGCAGACCAGGGCGGCCGGTGAGAACGGGTGGCGCAGCAACGGCAGAACGGCTGCGGGGTGGGACAGCGTGAACGGCACCGAGGAGCCTCTTCCGTGTCGGCGCGGGCCGTGGTGACGGTCGCCGGGTGCGGTCGGGCATGGAGCGGCACACGCAGCCCCACAAGTCGAGCAGCTGAATATATTCTCTGGGATTATATGTCGTCCAGCTGACTATGCTGCGCCGTCGGTGCGAAGCCGTTCCCGGGGTGCGGAGGGCGGCTGGTGGAGGGGTGCTCAGTGCCGGCTGGGCCGGCGGATGCGAAGGCGAAGCGCGTGCGCGGCGGCGGCCGACGCGCCGGCCAGCGGTACCACGGCGGCGGTCCCCAGGGCGGGAAGCAGGAGACTCCAAGCTCCTGTGGTGTAGGCATGGGCGAGGAACAGCGGGCAGGCCGCGGCTGTCGCGGCAGTCTCGGCCAGCCCCGGGGACATCGACCGCAGAGCCTGCGCCAGGCCGGTGACCGCGAGGACGATCAGGGGCCACAGACCGTAGTCGGTGCTGACCGGGAGTACGCCCGCGTACATCGCGGTGACGGGCAGCCACGCGGCGGCGGCCATCGCGCCGGCCGTGGCACACGGCCCGGTCCCCGGCCGCAGATCGGGCGGACAGGCCACCACGACCAGGGCGGTGAGAAGCGCCAGGGCGGGGGTGATGACCGGGTCACCGAACGCGGGACCGCTGACAACGGCCGCGACGGCCAGCCCCACCAGCCCGGTGGCGAGCGCGATCACGCCCGCGCGCCACCGCCCTGTCAGTGCCGTGACGGCCCCGACGAGGACCAGTGCTGAGGCAAGCAGGAGCGCGCTCCATGCGTCGGCGTCGATCCGCACGGGCGCCGGTGAGGCGACCACCCCGGCGTACCAGCGGCTCAGATGCACACCGCAGTGGGCCGCCGCCGCACCCACCGCCAACGGCGCCGCGCGCGCCAGCAGCCGTCCGGCGGCGGTCGCGGAGCTCAGACCAAGTCTCATCCGCACCGCGTGAGCGGCGATGTCCGCAGCCTCCCGGAACCTGCCCAGGGCAGAGACTTCCGCCGCCGTCTGCTGATAGACGGCGAAGATCTCCTCACCGCACTCCATGCGGTACCGCCGCGGATACAGGCGCAGAACCAGCCCGATCACGCCCGCGTCACCGCCGCCCCGGAGATGCCCAGCCGCCGGGTGGCTTCACGGGCCGTCGCCGCCATCCGTTCCGCCGCCACCGCCAGCCTCTCCCGCCCCAGCGGCGCCAAAGCGTAGACCTTGCGGGCCCGCCCGTCGACGACCTCCTCACGGAACACCTCGATCAGCCCGTCCTTCAGCAGCCGATCGAGTGCGCCGTAGAGGGTGCCGGTGCGCAGGGCCACCCGGCCGCCGGAGAGCGACTTCACCTCCTGGGCGATGGCGTAACCGTGCCGTGGCTCGTCCGCCAGAGCCGTCAGTACCAAAAGGGTCGGCTCCTGCAACACACGCTCACTCATCCAGCCAACATATGTCGCCCAGCGGCCTATCAACAATGCCGACGCGGCACCACTCGTCCGGGGCTCACCCCTCCTCGTCCTCGTCGGTGTCAGCGGGCGTCGGGTCGCGCGGCGGGCGTGGGCAGCCGCCGGCCGGCCCGGGCCTAGGCTGCCGCGTATGCATGTGCTGACCGTCCTCGACGAAGCGGTGGCCGCGCTCAAGGCCCCCCTGAGGGAAGAAGACCGCGCGCAGGGCTGGACCGACGACCTCCGGCGGGAGGTGCAGGAGGAGATCTCCAGGGACCGCTCAGGACTGCGCCGCCGCGGGATGGGCCTGGTGCGGTATCTGCGTCCCCGTCTCGACGCATGGATGGAGTGCGAGGGCGTGCGGCCGGGACGACTGTGGGACCTGGTGTCCGACGTGCAGCGCCGGCTCGTGGACGCGCGGAGCGAGGCACGGGGTGGCGGCCGCTGACGGCGCCGCGAAAGCTCCGGCGTCGTCAGCGCGCTGCTCGCTAGGCGGCCTGCTGCGAGGCGGCGGCGTCGGGGCGCAGGTCGTCGAGGGTGAGCTGGTGCGCCGGGGGCTCGGGCAGGACGACGCGGTGGGTGGTGCGCAGGTCGGAGCCGACGTGGAGCAGTTCGCCCGCCTCCATCAGGCGCCAGTGCGGGTTGTCGTCCATGCGCTCGCTGGCCACGACGACGGAGGGACGGCCGGCCAGAGCGGCGGAGTGCACGCGCATCCGCCCGTGGCTGCCGCTGTGGTCGAGGTGCCGGGTGCCGTGCCGGCCGCCCGCCGACCGCTCGAGGACGTACAGCTCGTGCGTGCCCGGGTAGCGCAGCGCCCACAGCTGCCCGGGGGTGGTGAGGACGAGGTTGAGGGCGTACACGGGCAGGTTCCGGGCGACCCACCGCGCGGCGTGCGCGACACCGGCCCCGACGTCACCGCCGTGGTCACGGATCTCCCGGGTGACGAGGGCGAAGAACCTCTCCGAGTCGGTGTCGCCCTCGACCAGCGACCGGTCCGCACCCAGGTGGTCGTCGAGCGCGTCGAGTCCCTCGACGACCCCGTTGTGCGCGAACAGCCGCCCTTCCTGCTCGAAGGGGTGCGTGTTGCGTACGTCCAGACTGCCGGTCGAGGCGAACCGCACATGAGCGAGGAAGGTGGCCGACTCCACCTCCCGCGCGTCCTCGGCGAACGCCCGGTCCTCGTAGGCGGCGATCGGCGCCTTGTCCACGTGCGGGGTGCCGTCCGCGGCGAAGTACCCCAGCCCGGTGCCGTCGGGCTCCCGGTGGCTCTGCCGACTGAGGCTGTCGGGGGCCTCCAGCAGCCAGAAGGTGGCGTAGGTGCGCCGCGGGGCGCTGCTGAGTCCGAACAGGCGGCACATCGGGTACCTCCGCGGGATGTCGGGCGACCAGGGGGGTGTCGGGCGACCCGGGGCGCACCTACGCC
>NZ_POTZ01000363.1 GCF_003236365.1 Streptomyces sp. NTH33 | reverse complement strand
AAGGAGCACCGGGTCCCCGCCCATGCACCCGTGCGCGCCGGGCGGGGACCCGGTGCTCCTTCCCGGCGCGTCCGCCCCCGGAACCCCCGTAACTCCAGGTGGGTGCGGGAGTTGAGTGGGGCGTGGAAGAGACGATCCCGGGCGCCCGAGCCCCGCACACCGCCGGCCGGACCGCCGGCCGGATCCCCCAGCAGCGCGGAGAGTCCCTGCTGGAGACAGCCGTTCGCTACGCCGAGGAACGCCACTGGGACGTGTTCCCCGGCACCTGGCTGGAAGCGGTCGACGGGGTGCAGCACTGCTCCTGCGGCGACCCCGTGTGCGCGGCACCCGGCGCACACCCCGCGCACGAGGACTGGGCGGCCCTGGCGACCGGCAGCGCGACCGCGGTCCGCCGGATGTGGCAGGAGCGGCCGCCCGCGTCGATCCTGCTGCCCACGGGCCGCACGTTCGACGCGATGTCCGTCCCGGAGACGGCCGGGTTCCTCGCCCTGGCCCGGATGGAGCGGTGGGGGTCGGCCCTCGGGCCGGTGATCCTCTCCCCCGAGCGGCGGATGCAGTTCTTCGTGCTGCCGGGGGCGTGCGTGAAGGTGCCGGAGCTGCTGCGCAGGCTGGGCTGGTCGACGGCGTCCCTCGATCTGGTCGCGCTGGGCGAGGGGGCGTATGTGGCCGCGCCGCCCACGCGGTACGGGTCGCGGGGGGCCGCGCAGTGGGCCTGCCGGCCGACGCCGGCGAATCGGTGGCTGCCGGACGTCGAGGAGCTGATCCCGGCGTTGGCGTACGCGTGCGGCAGGGACAGGTAACGGGCGCCCCTGCCCTGCTCGGCCTGTCCTGTCCCGCGACCGCGAGACGTGTGCGGCCGGCCACGCCCCCGCGGCGGAGCCGCATATCAGCACAGGCCCGCGTCCCTTGGGCGGGGTGCTCCCCCGTAGGGTTCATGCTGACGGAAGGAGCAGACGTGGTGGGTACCAGCGCCGTACGCGTGCAAGGGCTCTGGAAGCGGTTCGGCCAGCAGGTCGCCGTTGCCGGGGTCGACCTCGAGTTGCCCGCGGGGAAGTTCATCGGGCTGGTCGGGCCCAACGGGGCGGGGAAGACCACCACGCTCTCCATGGTGACCGGGCTGCTGCGGCCCGACCAGGGCACCGTCGAGATCGTCGGGCACGACGTGTGGCGGGACCCGGTGGCGGTGAAGGCGCGGATCGGTGTGCTGCCCGAGGGGCTGCGGCTCTTCGAGCGGCTGTCGGGGCGGGAACTGCTGTCGTACTCGGGCCGGTTGCACGGTCTGCCCGGGAACGAGGTGGACCGGCGGGCCACGCAGCTGCTCGACGTACTCGATCTGGCCGGCGCCCAGCACAAGCTCGTCGTCGACTACTCGACCGGCATGCGCAAGAAGATAGGGCTCGCGTCCGCGCTGCTGCACAACCCGGAGGTCCTGTTCCTCGACGAGCCGTTCGAGGGCGTCGACCCGGTGTCCGCGCAGACCATCCGGGGCGTCCTGGAGCGGTACACCGCCTCCGGCGCCACCGTCGTGTTCTCCTCCCACGTCATGGAACTGGTCGAGTCGCTGTGCGACTGGGTGGCCGTGATGGCGGCCGGGCGGATCCGTGCCCAGGGCCCCCTCGCCGAGGTGCGCGGCGAGGCCCCGACCCTTCAGCAGGCCTTCCTCGAACTCGTCGGCGCCCAGGGCCGGGACACCGGTTCCCACCTGGACTGGCTGGGCGGCGGTTCCCGGTGAGCGCCGACACCGGAACGTCCTCGACGGCCCCCTCGATCACCCCCGTCGTCGTACGCCTGAAGCTGTCGCTGCTGCGCAACGGGCTGAGGCAGTCCGGCGGGCGGCGGGCCGCGTTCATCGCGTCGGCCGTCTTCGCGCTGCTGTTCGCCGCGCTGCAGCTGCTCGGGCTGGTCCTGCTGCGCGGCCACGCGCACATCGCCTCCGTGGCCGTCCTCGGCGTGGCCGTGCTGGCGCTGGGCTGGGCCGTGATGCCGCTGTTCTTCCCCAGCGGCGACGAGACCCTCGACCCGACCCGCCTGGTGATGCTGCCGCTGCGGCCACGGCCACTGGTCAACGCCCTGCTGGCGGCCTCCCTGGTCGGCATCGGACCGCTGTTCACGGTGCTGCTGCTGGTGGGCTGCGTGCTCTCGGTGGCGCACGGGGCGGTCGCGTTCGTCGTCGCGGTTCTCGCCCTCGTCCTCGCGCTGCTGGTGTGCGTGGCCCTCGCGCGGGCCGTGGCCGCCGCCAACATCCGGCTGCTGACCAGCCGCAGGGGGCGGGACCTGGCGGTGCTCAGCGGACTGGTCATCGCGATCGGCGCGCAGGTGGTCAACTTCGGCATGCAGCGGCTGGGTTCGGCGGACCTCGGCCGGCTCGACCCGGTCGCGGACGTGCTGCGGTGGGTGCCGCCCGCGTCGGCGGTGGGCGCGGTGGACTCGGCGAGCCGGGGCTCCTACGGCGTCGCGGTGGCCCAGCTCGCCCTGACCGCGGCAGCCCTGGCCGCCCTGCTCGCGGTGTGGGGGCGCAGCCTGAACCGGCTGATGACCTCACCCGACTCCTCGACCCTGCAGGCCGTCGACGCTCCCGTACGGAAGCGCACCCGCGAGGGCGGCGGCCTGGCACGGCTGCTGCCCGCCGGCCGCACCGGCACCGTCATGGAACGCAGCCTGCGGTACATCTGGCGCGACCCCAAGACCAAGGCGGCCTGGGCGACCTCGCTCGCCATCGGCCTGATCGTGCCGGTGTTCAACGCCCTGCAGGGCACCGGCACGCCGTACTTCGCCTGCTTCGCCGCCGGAATGCTCGGCATCCAGATGTACAACCAGTTCGGGCAGGACACCTCCGCGTTCTGGATGGTCGCGCTGACGATCTCCTCCCCGCGGGACGCCTACGTCGAACTGCGCGCGCGGGCGCTGGCCCTGCTGGCGATCACCCTGCCGTACGCCACTGTCGTCACGGTGCTGACCACGGGTCTGCTCGGCGAGTGGTCCCGGCTGCCCGAGGTGCTCGGCCTGTCCTTCGCCCTGCTCGGCGCGATGCTGGCGACCGGGGCGTGGACGTCGGCCCGCTTCCCGTACTCCATCCCGCAGGAGGGCTTCAAGAACGTGGCCCCCGGTCAGGCGGGCCTCGCCTGGATCTCCATCTTCGGCGGCATGGTCGCGGCGGCCCTGCTGTGCTCCCCCGTCATCGCCCTCACCATCTGGTCGAACGTCAGCGCCACCGGCGGCAGCTGGGGCTGGCTGCTGCTGCCGGCCGGCGCGGCGTACGGGGCGGGGCTCACCCTGCTCGGTCTGCGCCTGGCGGCGCCGCGCACGGCGGCCCGGCTGCCGGAGATCCTCACGGCGGTGAGCAAGGGCTGAGGTTCCGGTGCGCGAGGGGCCGCGTCAGCACAGGCGCCGTGGCGTGCAGGGACGGGCGGCGCCGGGCCAGGGCCGGCGCCTCGGGTGAGAGGTCCACGCCGGCGAGCCGCCGCCCCTCGGTGCGGGCGAGCAGGTCCGGCAGGACGCCGTCGCCGCAGCCGAGGTCGAGGACGCGGCGGGCGCCGGTCACCCGGTCGCGCAGGACCTCGTAGCCGGACCGCCCGTCCGGGGCCCGGCCGTCGGCGAACGCGTCCGTGGTGACCGCCGGACGCTCGGCGTGGAAGGCCTCAGGAACGCCTCCTGCACGGCCGCCGGGGCGGTCATCCGGCGAGCACCGCGTCGAGGAACGGCTCGATGGCCGCGCGCCAGGCCTCCGGCTGGTCGTAGTGGACGAGGTGGCCGGCGTCGGCCACCTCCGCGTACTCGCCGTGCGGCAGCACCCGGACCATCTCCTGGGCCTCGGCCCGGCCCAGTTCGCCGTCCAGGCCGCGGACCACGAGGGCCGGGCAGCGGACCTGGGCGAGCTCCTCCCAGTGCGCGTCGTACACCCAGGCCTCCCGGGACGTGAGCATCTGCTGCGGCTCGAAGACCGGGCGCCAGCCCTCCGGGCCCTCGTGCATGACCTCGGCGTAGAACTCGCCCCGCGCCGGGTTCGGGCGCTCCACCCACGGGTCGTCCTCACCGAACCACTTCCGTACGTCGGCGAGGGTGGCGAAGGGCACCGGCCAGGCCTTGAACCAGTCCTCCCACTCGCGCTGGGAGGCCGCGCCGAGCGCGGAGGCCCGCATGTCGCAGATGATCACCCCGCGCACCAGGTCGGGGCGCCGGGCGGCGAGCTGCCAGGCGGTCAGCGCGCCCATGGCGTGCCCGATGACGACGGCCGGGGCGAGGCCCAGCTGTTCGAGGGCCGCCTCGGCGTCCTCCACGTAGGCCTCGCGGGTGCAGGCCGCCTGCGGGGGCTTCTCGCTCTGGCCGTGGCCGCGCTGGTCGAGGGCGACGGCGCGGTGCCGCTCGGCGAGCCAGCGGGCGGTGGAGGCCCAGTGCGAGGCGCGGCCCATGAGCCCGTGCAGTAACAGCACGCCGCCGGTGCGCTCCAGCCCGGTACCAGGTGGTTGGTACGGCTCAGGTGGTTGGTACGGCTCAGGTGGTTGGTACGGCTCGGGTGGTTGGTACGGCTCGGGCGCCTCGGCCTGGGCAGGCACGAAGGGCAGCCCGGGCCCCGCTCCGGCCCTCCCCGCCTCCGCTCGCCCCGGCCCGGGCGCGGCCTCACCCGGGCCGGCCTTCGGGGGCTCGCCGAACTCCCAGGCGGCGAGCCGTACGCCGCCCGCCCCGGTCACGTCGATGCGCCGCACCATTGGTCTGGCACCCCCCTGGCTCCGCTCGGACCGCTCGCTCCCGGTCGGGCCGGCCGATCCTGTGAACCGTGTTCCGTTTTCCGTATGCCGTCCATGCCATCGTGCACATTCCTGCAGCGCAGACCCCAAAGGACCCGTCACTCACAGGCGTTCAGGCTATCGAATGCGCATTCGAAAATGTCTTCTCCGTCACGAACACCCCTCGTTCGAGTGACCCCCCGCGAGGAATGATCGCCGCTGTCATGGGGAGATCTCCAACGGGAGGCGGACCGCTCGGGGAAAAGAGGTCCGAGGGGGACGACCCTGAGAGCTCGGGGCTCCGGGTCGCCGTAGGGGAGGACAGGCCCCGGTGCCGCACGGCGCCGGGGCCCTCCACTTGTCTACGGCACATCCTCCCCACCCCTTCGGGTCATATGCCTCTCGCAACAGCCTGGCACGGGAAACGACCGAGCGCTGCGCTTCGGCGCGCTGAATCACCGAGGGGAGGGAGAGGCGGCTGCCGACCGGCGGGCCGGCCGGCGGGCGGGCTCAGCGTTTGGCCACGAACACGTGCGAGGCGACATCCGCCTTCAGCTCGGCGGCCTCACCCCCGCTGCCCACCAGCACGCCACCGGCCGACTCCGTCACGCTCACCACCGAGCCGGGCTGCACGCCCGCACGGCGCAGCGTGTACATCAGCTGCGCGTCCGTCTGGATCGGCTCCCCGATACGGCGGACGACCACCGTCTTGCCGTCGGTCCCCGGGTCCAGGTCGGCCAGCGACACCATGCCCTCGTCGAGGAACGGGTCGGCGCCGTCCGTCTCGCCCAGCTCCTCCAGGCCCGGG
Source organism: Streptomyces sp. NTH33 (assembly GCF_003236365.1). Lineage (GTDB taxonomy): Bacteria > Actinomycetota > Actinomycetes > Streptomycetales > Streptomycetaceae > Streptomyces. The sequence goes on along the minus strand of NZ_POTZ01000363.1, from coordinate 1,559 downwards.
ATCGGGTTGCCGTACGGCGACTCGGTCGGGTGCCGCAGCAGCTCCAGCACCCGGCGCTCCACGGCCTCGCTCATCACGTGCTCCCAGCGGCAGGCCTCAGCGTGCACCTGCTCCCACTCCAGGCCGATCACGTCGACCAGCAGACACTCCGCGAGCCGGTGCTTGCGCATCACCCGCGTGGCCAGCCGACGGCCCTCCTCCGTGAGCTCCAGGTGCCGGTCCGGAGCGACCGAGACGAGACCGTCACGCTCCATCCGCGCCACCGTCTGGCTCACCGTCGGCCCGCTCTGGTCCAGCCGCTCCGCGATCCGGGCGCGCATGGGGACGACGCCTTCCTCCTCCAGCTCGAGGATGGTGCGGAGATACATCTCCGTGGTGTCGATCAGTCCGGACATACGTACCCCTCGATTACCTCTGCCGGAAGCCCGGCGGCTCTCCGACGCGTGCGCTGGGCCCTGACCTTCAATTCTGACCCATCCCACCGACAACCGGACCGCTCCGCCGAAAGCGCGGTCGAAGGTTCCGAACACGCAGACGACCCGCGAGCTGGGTCCCTCCGCCTGAACGGCGGGGAGGCCGGCCGGACGTACCGGCAGCTCGCGGGTCGGGTGACTGCTGGGGATTGGGCCGGTCGCACGCATCTGCCGCGCGCTGGTCCGGCACCGCACTGGGTGGGGTGACGGGCCGCTAGCCCGCAGCCACCTCACGCGTCCGGTTCTCACACATCTGCCGAACCACCTCCCTTCTCGTGTAAGCCACACTTTATGAACCGGCCGACCCTCGATCAACCACTTTTTTCGAGCGCTACCGTTCGGCGCATGACGGAGCGGCGAGTGGTTCTCAGCGGGTCGGTGTTCGAGGAGCGGATCGGGTACGCGCGGGCCGTGGTCGACGGGGAGTGGGTGCACGTGTCGGGGACGACCGGGTACGACTACGCGACGATGACGATCTCCGAGGACGTGGTGGAGCAGGCGGAGCAGTGCCTGCGGAACATCGGGGCCGCGCTGGCGGAGGCCGGGTGCGGGTTCGGGGACGTGGTGCGGGTGCGGTACCTGCTGCCCGTGCGGGAGGACTTCGAGCCGTGCTGGCCGGTGTTGCGGCGGGTGTTCGGTGAGGTGCGGCCGGCGGCGACGATGATGGTGTGCGGGCTGGCGGACCCGCACATGAGGATCGAGATCGAGGTGTACGCCCGCAGGCGGGCTGCCTGACCTCTCAGGTCCGCCCGTTCTTCAGCAGGTCGGCCAGGTCCAGGGCGGTCGCGATGCGCAGGGCCACGTTCTCGGCGTGGGCGGCGTCGGGGCGTTCGAAGGGGGTGCGGCCGGCGGCGCGCAGGAAGGTGACGACGCCGAGGGTGCGGCCGCGGCTGCGCAGGACCGCGCACAGGGCGTGTACGGCGTCGGGCGGCCACTGCCGGGCCTCGGCCCACTCGCGTGCCTGTTCGGGCGGGACGGTGCCGACGGTGGCCCGTACCGAGCCGATGCGGTCGACGCACTGCAGGGCGGGGTGGCCTTCGGCGTAGCGGACGGGCAGTCCGGCCTGTCCGGTGAGCAGGCTGGGGC
>NZ_POTZ01000362.1 GCF_003236365.1 Streptomyces sp. NTH33 | reverse complement strand
TATAAGAGACAGCCCCCTGACCCGCCTTCGCCGAAGACGCCCCCGTCCAGAACGGTGATCAGGACTTGAGGTCCACGACGACCTTGACGTCATCGCCGCCCTTGTGCAGACCGTCGGAGAACCGGCCCATGGACACCCTGCGGGTGATGACCCGCTCGAGCCAGCTCCGATCGGCCCTCGCCAGCGCATCGGCAGCCTGCTGATAGTGACGACGACCCGCGTTGACCGAACCGAAGACCACCGTGTTCTCCAGCACCAGCTCCCTGTTCACCTCGTCCAGCCCCACTTCTGCCGCTCGCCGGCCGGAGGAGATACCGGTCAGACAGACGACGGCATCGGGCGCCACGATCTTCGTCAGCGCGAAGACCAGCGGCCCGGCACCCGTGCACTCGATGACCACGTCAGGCACCACGCCGACGTCCCGCACGTCACCGGTGTGGAAGGTGGCGCCCAGGTCGGCGACAAGCTGACCCTTCGGGCCGCGGTCACTGAGATTCAGGACATGGGTCTGCAGGCCGCGCTGCACCGCCAGCAGGGCGGCGAACAGGCCGATCGGCCCGGCGCCGGTCACCAGCGCCACCCGGGGCCGCCACGAGGCCCGGTGGAAGATCCGATCCGTCTGCTCCCATGCCTTGGCCAGCACCGAGGCGGGTTCCAGCAGAACCCCGCAGTCGCCGAGCCGCGGATCGAGCCGGACCGCGTACTCCGGCTCGATCCGCCAGCGCTGGGAACCGAAGCCGTCCCGCTCCTTGATACCTCGCTCCGTGTACCGGCCATTGCGGCAGAAGTCCCACTCACCGTGCGAGCACGGCGGACACGGCACCGGGTCGGGACGCCGCACGATACCCGCGACCAGGTCACCCGGCGCGAAGCCACTTCCCGCGGGGGCCTCCATCACCTCGCCGAGGGACTCGTGCCCGATCACCAGGCGATCCCGGCCCGGTGGCGGTGAGCCGTAGCCGCCCTCCACGATGTCGACGTCAGTGCCGCAGATGCCGAGCAGCCGCCCTTCCACGAGCAGCGCCCCCTGGGACGGGTCGGGTTCGCTGACGTCACTCACCACCACCGGGCCGGGTTCGCCCGGAACCACGGTGATCGCCTTCATGCCGTGCCCTCCTTCACACCTGGATCGATGCCCCACCGCGCCTGGTGGGTCTGTCCCGGCTCCAGGGTGATCAGCCCCTCACCGGAGTTGAACGCATCCGGCGCACACGTCATCGGCTCCACACCCAGACCGGTACGCCGCCGATCCGCTTCGGGGAGTGTGTCGCCGGTGAAGACCTCGATGTAGGGGTACGCGTCACCAACCCACAGGGTGACGGCCCGTCCTTCGCCGCGAACGAGCCGGACCCGTGCCCTGCCATCGGCATCGCGCCGCAGCTGCGTATACGCCACGTCGATGTGCCGGTCACCCAGCGGCTGCCGTTTCCGCAGGTCATAGAGCGAGCCGTCGACCGGGCGCCGACCCGTGGGAATGCCGGCGTCGTCCACCGGCAGGTACACGGCACCGGGCACCTGACAATGCGCTGTGTCGATCGTCGGCGTCCCCACGCTCAGATAGGGGTGCGCCCCGGTGGCATAAGGACAAGCCGTCCCGCTCCGGTTGGTCACCGTCGTACGCACCGTGAGCCCCTCCGCGTCCAGGGTGTACTCCAGATGACAGTCCAGCACCCAGTCCCATCCCGGGCAGGCATGGAGCACATATCCGAACGCCGCCAAGTTAGGGGCGCCCTCCAGGTACCGCCACGGTGCCCACCGGGTCAGACCATGGATGGCACCCAGCTTCTCCGGCTCGCTGAGGTCGAGCTGGAGTCCCTTGCCCGCCCAGGTGTACCGTCCCCCGCGAATCCGGTTCGGCCAGGGGATCATGGAGTGGCCGCGAGCGCCCGTACACGCCTCCTCCGGCCCGTATCCGTCGAGGATCCTGCGTCCATCCACGGTATAGGACCGCAGGCCCGCGCCGACCTCCGTGATCACCACAAGCTACTCGCCATGACGAATCTCGTACTGGGTGCCCGACGGAGCGGCCATGCTCGCTCTCCGTATCGTCTGGGTGTCGTCTGGCTCACCGCTTTCGGCGATGCGGTGTCAGCAGCTGGTCCGGGGCTCTCCTCGCCGTCTTCGGTTCATCGTGCGCCGAGCACTCCCACCGTCTTATTCTCCGCCGCATCCACGTAGCCCGCTCTCCGTGGCGCCGGTTGCACCTGCCAGCCGTTCAGTCCCCCTCCGATTGGATCCCCTCGGAACGCCAACTACCCGTCGTCGTGATTTCCTGCAAGTCAGGGAACATCTGGCCGCTGAGCACAGTGTGTTAAGCGCGCGTGGGTGAGCAGCGAATCGAGGAAAAATGACCACATACAAGGTGGGGTACATCATTGGAAGCCTTGCCAGCCAGTCGATCAACCGGACACTCTCCAAGGCGCTGATCAGGCTGGCTCCGCCTGAACTGGAGTTTGAAGAGATCCCGATCAAGAATCTTCCGCTCTACAGCTATGACTACGACAGCGAATATCCCCCCGAAGGCAGGGCACTCAAGGCGGCCATCGCCGCCGCCGACGCCATCCTGTTCGTGACTCCGGAATACAATCGCTCGATCCCCGGAGCGCTCAAGAACGCCATCGACTGGGCCAGCCGCCCCTGGGGGGATAATTCGTTCACGCACAAACCGTCTGCCGTTATCGGCGCCTCGCCGGGCGCCATCGGCACGGCCGTGGCCCAGCAGAGCCTGCGCAGCGTCCTCAGCTACTGCAACTCTCCGCAGATGAACGCCCCGGAGGCGTACATCAGATTCAGCCCTGAAGTTTTCAAAAACGACGGCGAAGTCACTGACAGCAGTACGGAGGAATTCCTCCGGAGGTTCATGGAAGAGTACCGGGATCACATCGTCCGAGTGCTCACCGTGCTGCCGCCCAGAACCTGACACCCCTCACCACCCCCGCGCCGCAGGAGAACGGACATGACAGGACCCCTCGCCGTCCTCTTCGACATCGACGAGACCCTGGTCCACACCGGAGGCGCGGGAGCACGCAGTTGGGCCTGGGCGTTCGATCAACTGCACGGCGTACCCGCCGACATCGGCAAGCACACGTCGGCGGGCGAAACCGACCCGCAGGTCGGACGGGAAACATTCCGTGCGGTGCTGGGTCGTGAGCCCAGTCACGACGAAATGATGCGGCTCTACAGCGCCTACCTGTGGCACCTGTCCGAGGAAATCTGGTCGTCCAGGACCTATCGCGTCCTGGACGGCGCAGAGGACACCTTGCGCCGGCTTGGACGAGCAGGCGCCATTCTGGGCGTGGTGTCCGGCGCCATGGAGGGTGCGGCAAGACTCAAAATGGAACCGGGCAAGATGGGCCGCTACTTCGTCTTCGGCGCCTACGGATCGGACTCCCCGGACCGGGAAGAGGTGACACGCCTGGCCGTCGCCAAGGCGGCACGCCTTCATGGACGCGCCCTCGCCAGAACCGAGGTGTACGTCGTCGGGGACACTCCACGCGACATCGAGGCCGCGCACGCGGCGGACGCCACCGCCGTCGGAGTCGCCAGCGGCCACTACACCGCGCAGCAACTGCGCGCCGCGCAAGCCGACCACGTGCTGAAGTCACTGAAAGAGCCGTTCCCCGGCCTGTGACCCGTGCCATCCGGATCACTGAACCATGGCCACCGCCATCGAGTTGGGTCTGTCCCGCTCGGAAATACGGTTCCGGGCCTGACCTGACCCTATGAGGGCCGGGCCCCCTTCCCCGCTCAGCCCGGTGAACCTTACGTTCCGGGTAGGCACGAGCTCGGAAAGGAGGCACTCGATGTCTGTCTACGTCGGTATCGACGTGCACCGCAAGCGGTCCCAGATCGCCGTGGTCGGGATGGCGGTGCGGTGCGGGTGAACCGGAACGTGCCAGGCGGGGTGGAGCCGGTGCTGTCGGTGATCGGGGATCTGCCGATCGGTGCCCCGGTGGCCTTCGAGGCCGCCTACGGCTGGGGCTGGCTGGTTCAGCTGCTGGAGGACTACGGCTTCGAACCGCACCTGGTGCACCCCTTGCGGTGCAAGGCGATCGCCTCCGCGCGGCTGAAGAACGACAAGGTGGACGCGGCGACCCTGGCCCAGCTGCTGCGGGCCGACCTGCTCCCCGAGGCCTGGATCGCCCCGGTTCAGGTGCGCCAGCAGCGGGCCCTGGTGCGGCACCGGTGCCACCTGGTGCGCCTGCGCACCCTGCTGCGCAACCGCGTCCACGCCGTCCTGGCGGACTACGGCTGCGACCGCGCCGGCGGCTGTTTCACCGCCCCGGGCCGGGCCTGGCTGGCGGGCCTGGACCTGCCGGACGCCTCACGCCGCGTGGTCGACGACCTCCTGGTCCTGGCCGACGCCCTCAAGGAGCCGATCGACGTAGTGGATGCGCAGGTGCTCGCCACCGCGCGGGGCGATCCCCGGGTCGCGGCGCTCACCCGGCTGCCAGGGGTGGGGACACTCACCGCCTCGGTGATCGTGGCCGAGGTCGGGGATGTCACCCGCTTCCCCTCCGCCCGCAAGCTCGCCGCCTGGGCGGGGCTCACCCCCACCGTCCGCGGCTCGGACCTGACCGTGCTCCACGGGCACATCTCCAAGCAGGGCTCCAACTGGCTGCGGTGGATCTTGTGCGAGGCCGCGCAGAGCGCGAAGCGCTCCCCGGAGTTCGCCGCCGCCTACCAGCGCCTCGCCCACCGCCGCGGCAAGAAGATCGCCACCACCGCGATCGCCCGCCGCCTGCTGGCGCGCGCCTATCACCTCCCGCGCGAGGTCGAATCCGCCCAGGAGCGCCGATGACAGCAGCCGACGACAACCGCCAGGGGCGGTCGCAGACCCCGGGTGAGCTCGCGAAATCGCATGAGACGGCCTTCCGGCCGCGCTCGATGACCTGGCTGAGCAGCCCGGATCCCCGCACCACGGTCATGGCGCCGACCGCACGGCCCGGCGCCATGGGGGCACCTCCCAGCGGTAGCTGGGGGAGGGTGCGTGTGAGCCATTCCGCCGACCAGCCGGCACCGGGGATGTCAACGACCGCATCGATGAACATCCGTGACGCTTCCCCGGCCTCCATGGTCAACCGCCACTCGTCGGCCTCCAGCTCGTTCGTCCTCGCCCCGCTCGTTCCTCACGGGGCTCCGGCCGCTCCAACTGGACCCCTCCCACGCGGCGGTCCCCGAACGAAGACCGCGAGGAAGCCTCACGAGGGAAACGCCCCGGCGCCACCCGAAAGCCACAGGCGGGGGCCGTCCACGCCCCTTGACAGGCCCGGCCCTCATGGGTGGGTGCACCTTCAGCCCGGGACGGACTCCAGAACCCCCGAATTACGCGGAGCGCAGGGCGGAGGCTGGGGAACGGGCGACGACGCGGGGAGACACGCGATGCGGGAGCACTACCACGAAGAATTGCAATCGCTCACTGACGGCCTCGTGGAAATGGCGAACCTGGTCGGCTCCGCCATCGGCCGAGCCACCACCGCTCTCCTCGATGCCGATCCACAGCTTGCCGAGAGCGTGATCTCAGGCGATGAGAAGGTCGACGATCTGCAGCGCGACCTGGAAAACCGGTCGATCACGCTGCTGGCGCGGCAGCAGCCGGTCGCCACGAACCTGCGGATCGTGGTCGCCGCACTGCGGATGAGCGCCGGCCTGGAGCGGTCGGGAGATCTGGCTCAACATGTGGCCAAGCTGGTCCGGCTGCGCTGTCCCGAACGCGCGATTCCGCACGATCTGCGCCGCACGGTCCTGGAGATGGGCCAGCTCGCGCAGCGCCTGATGGCGCAGGCCGCCGAGGTGCTCATCACCCACAACGTCGATGCGGCACTCCAGCTGGAGAAGGACGACGACCGCATGGACGAGCTGCACCGCGCGGTCTTCCAGCACCTCATGGACGAGAAGTGGCACCACGGTGTCGAGACGGCCGTGGACGCCACGCTCGTCGGCCGCTACTACGAACGGTTCGCCGACCATGCCGTGGCGGTGGCCCAACGCGTGGTCTACCTCGTCACCGGCGAACACGCAGACGACCTGCTCACCGACCCGCCCGCGACCACCTGACAGCGTCCCACGGCCAACTGTGACGCCCAGAGTGGCCCAACGGGCCTCGCCTTCCTCCAGGACGCCCGCCGCCACGGTGAGCTGTGCCGGCCGCTGGACTGGATTCCGGAGGTCTACCATCCGGTGGGGAGCGGTGAGGCCGTCATTCCCGACGCCCTGCTGTTCTACCGGCGCGGCCAGCACGGCGGTGAGGGCGCAGACGAGGGATGCCGCCAGGAGACACCAGCGCCACCGGCCTCACGACCGCAGGCCCGATGCAGGGCGGTACGGTCCCCTCACCGGATCACTGCGGTTTCACCCGTACGGGCTTGATCCACGGCTGCTCACCGTGTCGGGGTGTACTTCCTGCTGGCCCTGGCACTTTTTCCCCACCTCGGCTATGTCCGGGTGCGGGACAAGTTGGTGGCCGGCATACGAATGCTGGCGCCGTACCAGCTTTCGGAGAAGGCGCTGCGCGACTTGCGTCGGCGTCTCGGCGCCGCCCCTCTGCGGGCTCTGTTCGAGGCGGTGTCCGGGCCGCTGGCACGTCCGACGATGCCTGGTACGTGCTACCGGCAGTGGCGCACGGTCGCCTTTGACACGGCAGCTGTAGTTCTGGTCATGGCTGGTCCTGGAGAGCGTGTCGGCGCTGGTGGCAGGCTTGTGCGATGGCTTGATGGTGGCGGCGCCAGGCCATCCAGTGCAGGACGTGTTCCGGGTCCCGCACTGGTGGGGTGAGGACGAACGCCCTTAGGAGTCGGACAAGTTCGGGGCAGGTCAACGGGACAAGACGGGCCGATCCGGCGGGGCCGGCCGTGACCGTGGCAGCAACGGTCAGAGCGAGGACGGCGGATGCGGCAAGGGAGAACAGCGACCAGCGCATCCAGGAGTTCCAGCAGGTCACCTGCCCTTCGTCGAGGCCGGTGAAGGTCTTGCCGAGTTGGGTAGGGTGGGCCGCGCGGCGAGGTGCCAGATGTGCTGGTCCTTTTCCGCGCGGCCTCCCTCCGAACCGGACGGGCCCGCTTTCCGGGCATCCGGCTCTCCGGTGACTACTGCGTGAGCGGGGAG
>NZ_POTZ01000361.1 GCF_003236365.1 Streptomyces sp. NTH33 | reverse complement strand
CTTCCCCACAGTACGGAACTGCCGCTCCACGGCGCGTCGGCGATGAGGGCGAGCACGCGGTCCAGCGCGACGCGTTGGGCTGCTCGGCGGTCAACGACGTTCCGTGGGCGGGCCGCTGGGGACACGGGGCCGCTCTCCGAGGCCGTTCATACGAGCCTCGGCTCGTCCTCGATCCAGCCGGCGTCCGCAGCGAAATTGCCGTCATGCACGACGAACTCCTCCTCGACTTCCACCGCCGTATGCCCGGCCTCCGCCAGGGCGCGAAGCAGTGCGTCGAGTCGGCGGCCCGCTTCTGCCCGGCCGACGCCCCGGCACCGCTGGGTGACGAAGCGCTCGTGCCGGCCGTCGGCCGACGCCCGGCGGGCGTTGCGGGACACGTGTGCCGAGTGCGGTACGGCCAGCGTCCGCACCGCGGCCACTTCCAACTCACCGGACAGGACGAGCTTGACGTGGTGCTCGAAATAGCAGCCCTCGGGGAGATCCGTGGCCTCGGCGTCCGTCTTCGGGACCTCGTCATTCCACGGCGCCGCCTCGATCTTCACCCGTACCACTCGGAACCCGTCGTCGAGCAGCCGTTTTGACCATTGCCGAGCCGTCGCCAACTGCCCTGCCAGGCTGCCCTGTCCGCGGCAGGTCAGCATGGGCTGGTCTGGTGTTCGTCCCCGGTCGAGAACGATGTGCGTGTACTTGATTCCGTGGCGTTCCGCCCAGAGAAGCAGCGGCTCTCCACCTCCCCCGCAGGTCTCCGACCGCACCGTCAGGTGGGTCTCGAACTCCCCCGCGAACTGTCTCACCGTGTCATCGTCGCCCTGCTCCGCCTTCACGCGGCCGACCGTACCTTCCCCACGGACAGCCGCGTTCCGGGGGCACCGCGCCGATCGGCGGGCCCGCTGTGGACGGCGGGGCCGGTGGGCTGCCGGCCCGGCCGCGTCCGCACGAGGCCAAGAGCTCCGAGGGACGTGATCGAGGAAACCGCCCGCCACGTCAGGTATGTGGATATCGTGCGCGAACTCCTGGACGGACAGACCGGCGACCACCCGCAGAACTGATCATCCAGCGCCCCACCCGCGGGCAGCCGCGGATCACTCGAGTTGACCGGGGCCGCTGCCGCAGGAAGGCAGGGGCCCCGGTCCGAGAGCACGGGTGTCAGCACCAGCCGCTGACCGGCCCGTTGACGCCGCTCCACATATAGGCGTCACTGCTCCAGGTGCCGTCGGACAGCCTGTTCCACAGGCTCGTGGTGCCGTAGCGGCCGGTGTGCGAGGTTCCGTTGGCGGAGCAGGACACCGTCACGGTCGCTCCGTCGGCCACCGATCCCGCGACGGCGTAACCGGTGCCCGGTCCCGAGCGTCTGTTGACCGACCCCCCTCCGTTGGCATCGACGACGCCCTGGTTGAAGCCGAGCACCCCGTAGTTGTAGAGGGTGCCGCCGACGCCGGCCCAGTAGCTGCCGTGCAGGGCGCCGCCCTGGTACGCGGCACTGCCGTTGTAGAGGACCCACTTGCCGATGCCGTGGCCGGCGATCCCGATGTAGGCGCTGTTCTGCCGCAGCGCGAAGTGCACGTGGCGGCCGTACGCGGCGCCTCCGCAGGTGACGTCCGTACCCGTGTACCCGAGGTGGTCACCGGTGTTGACCCAGCCACCGTTGGTGTTGATGTTGCTCCACAGGTGGTAGTAGTCGGTGGCGTATCCGCGGTCGTGGATCACCCGGATCCAGCCCGTGCACATGGTGTAGGCGTTGCCCTGCCGGGCCGCCCGCACCACCTCGTCGCCACCGGCGAGGTCGATCGAACTCCACGGCGACTCGTAGCCGCCCCAGCCGTGGGGGCCGCTGGTCAGGACGGTGTTGGCGCCGATGGTCGTGGGGAGCGCCATGCCCGTCCGGTAGTCGCCGCCCGCGGACAGCAGGCCGGCTCCGCCGTCGGAGTCGATGCCGCCGGACGGCTGGGGATGGTGCGGGATCTTGCGGACGTCCGCGGGGCCGCGGACGTCGTCCTTCTTGAGAACGTCCCGCTGCCGGCCGTCCTGCTGGGCGAACAGGGACTTCTCCCGTGCTCCGACGACCGGGGAGCGTCGGGAGATGTCGGCGAACCGCTCCTCGCCTTCCAGGGCCGCACGCCACTCGCCGTCCTGGCGCTCGGCGACGAACAGCCAGCCCTGCGGCATCCGCTCCGAGCCCTGCTCGGTGGCCATCACGGCGGTGCCGAACGCCCATCGGCCCGACTTCCGGACCACCCGGACGACGGGCCGGTCCTCGCGGGCCGCGGCGGCTCCCATGACCTTCTCGGCACGTGCCCGCAGCCGCTCGGTGACCGCGGCCTGCGGATCCGCGGAGGCCACCGCCGCGGTCTCGGAACGGGTACCGGAGCCGTCGGCGGCGACGGCCGGGAGGGCGGGCGACAGGACGGCGGCGGCCAGCAGCAGGACACCTGCGGCCCTGCCTCGGCAAGCGCGTGGACTTCTTTGTCGGAACATCTGTCTCCTTGAGCGGCACGGCTGAATGTGCACCGTCAAAAATCTCGCGCTCCGGCCCCGCTTGTCAGCACCCCCGACGAACCCCGGCCGGTCACGATGGCCGCACAGCACGACCGGACTCTTCGTCCGCTGCTCCACGACGCCTGCCGTCCCTCTCCCCATGGGCCGAGGGGGACAACGACGTCAGGACGTTGGTCACTCGTCGTCCGTGTCTTCGAAGTCGAGGTCGAAGGCCATCTGGCCCGACGGATCACCACCGGCTGGAACCCTGGCGAGAAATTCCGCCGGGTCCACCACGTCTTCGACCCCGTGAGGAAGGGCGTAGTGGTCCGCCGGCTACGCAAGGTGCAGGATCAGGGGCGGTTCAGGGTGCAGGATCCGCGGGGTGCTCCCAGCATCTCCTCAAGGGGAGGCCGGCAGCCGTCGGCCTGTCGCGGCACCGGGCCTTCCGTTCGGATCAGGCCGGACCAGGGAGCGGAGTCTGGTGCCGGGGGCACCTCCCACCCCCTTCGGGCAGTGAACGAGGCGCACGCCGGTCGATCAAGGACTGGCAGGGCTTTCCGAGCGGCGGCCCCTGACCGCCGTCATCAAGGGCCTCAGCTTCAACGCTGCCTCTCAATCAATCATTTGACGTATCGACTCTGTGCCGAAGCCGATGGCAGCCTTGTGCGGCAGGCCACGAGCTGACGGGGCATCACGTCGCATACCCCCATGGTGGTCACTCTCGACATCACTCGTCGTCGCGAGCCGCTGTCACTGCCGGGACGCCCAGGCCCACGGAGGCGATCAGATGCTCAACCTCACCTATCCCGGCGTGTACACCCGCGAGCTGGACTCCGGGGTACGGACCGTCACCGGGGCGCCCACCTCGGTCGCGCTGTTCGTGGGGCCGACCCGGACGGGCATCGACAAGCGGCCGGTGACATGCCTGAGCTTCGCGGATTTCGAACGGCACTTCGGCGGCCTGTATGCCAAGAGCTCGCTTTCGTACTCCGTGATGCACTTCTTCGCCAACGGCGGAGGCCAGGCGGTGGTCATCCGGCTCCCGGTGGAGGGCGCCGCGCCGGCCGCCTCGACGATCCGGCAGGACGTCTCCGGGAACAGGACTTCACTCGAGGTGACCGCACTGAGCTCGGGCGCCGCCGGCGGAGAGCTCTTCGTCGAGATCGACTCCTTCGACATCGGGGCGCACCCCTACTCGACCTCACCGCCGCATGACAAGAAGCGTTTCAACCTGACGATCGTCGATCCCGTCACAGGCCTGGTCGAGCGGTTCGCGGACCTCACGACCCAGGCGGGCGACGCGCGGACGGCCGGCACGGTGGTCAACGACCCGGCCACCGGCTCCCGCCTCGTCAAGGTGACGGTGGACGCGGGCGGCGTCGGGGCGGAGGGCCCGCAACCCACTGGATCCGTCTACCGGATCGGCAAGGAACCGGAAACAGGCACCTTCGGCAAGGCGCTCGCCGTGAATCTGTCGGTGACCCGGTGGAAGGTCGACGACGGAAAGGCCGACGACACCTCGTCGGTCAAGGGGCTGACGGTGACCGTCTTCAAGAAGGACGACCCCAGGCCGGCCAGTCGCCTCGAGCTGGTGACCCGGCTGGTCGCCGCGCTCAACGAGGCGATTCGGGCCGACCAGGCCGCTCTGCGCAAACTCGCCGGCGCTTCCGTCGAGGGGTCCCTCCACGAGGGCGGCGGCTTCCTGCGTCTGTCCGTCGGCCGCCCCACCGCGGTGCCCGCAGTCGAGCGCGTACACGATGCGACCGTCACGATCGAGGCGCCGGCCGGAGGAACCGACTCGCTGCTGACGGAGTACGCGATCGAGGAGAAGGCCGCCAACCCGTCGCGCTACCGGCTCGGCCACCTGTACGACCAGGCCCAGGCGTCGCGGAGCAAGGCCGCCACGGACGGCGACACCGCCGGCCAGCCGTCGTCGTCCGACTTCAAGGACGCGATCACCGCGCTCGCCGGACCCGACCCGTTCTTCAACCTCCTGTGCCTGCCCGACCTTGTCCGGCCGAAGGCCACGGATCCCAGGGCGCCGCACCACGGCAACGCCGTCACGGTGTACGCCGAGGCAGCCCGGGTGTGCACCGACAAGTTCGCCTTCCTCATCATCGATCCGCCGCCCGACGTCATCGACATCGGGACGGCCGCCGCGTGGAAGTCCACCAAGCTGGGGCTTCGGTCGGCCCACGCCGGTGCCTGGTTCCCGAACATCAGGGTCGACGACCCGTTGCGGCCGGGCACGATCGTGTCGCATCCGCCGTCGGGGGCCGTCGCGGGCGTCATCGCCAGGACCGACAACCGGGTGGGGGTCTGGCAGGCGCCGGCGGGCACCGATGCCTTCCTGGCCGGCGTCCACGGTCCCTCCATCGAGGTGTCCGACGCCGAGCAGGGCCTGGTGAACCCGCTGGGCGTCAACGTGATCCGGCGTTTCCCCATCTACCAGACCGTAGCGTTCGGCTCGCGCACCGTGGACGGCGCCGACGCGCTGGCCGGCCAGTGGAAGCACATCCCCGTGCGCCGCACCGCCAGCCACATCCTGCGTTCGCTGTCGGAGTCCCTGCGCTGGGCGGTGCACCAGCGCAACGGCGAGGAACTGTGGTCCCAGCTGCGGGTCAACTGCACGGCCTTCATGCACGGGCTGTTCCGCCAGGGCGCGTTCAAGGGAGTCTCGGCGCGGGACGCCTACTTCGTCGCCTGTGACGCGTCGACCACCACCACGGCGGACATCGACCTGGGGATCGTCAACATCGTGATCGGGTTCGCGCCGCTCAAACCGGCCGAGTTCGTAGTGATCAGCCTCAAGCAGATCGTGCAGCCGGCCGTCTGAGACAGGAGCGCATCGTGGGACAGTTCTCAGTCAACGCCCAGCGGCTCGACCCGTACAAGAATTTCAAGTTCCGCGTGAAGTGGGACGGCCGCTACGTGGCCGGCGTCTCGAAGGTCTCCCTGCTGAAGCGGACCACCGAGGTCGTCAAGCACCGTGCCGGCGGCGATCCCTCCACGTCCTACAAGTCCCCCGGTCGCACCGAGTACGACGCGATCACGCTCGAACGCGGAGTCACCCACGACCAGGAGTTCGAGCAGTGGGCGAACAAGACGTGGAACTTCGGCTCCGCGCCGGGCGGTGAGGTGTCCCTCGCCGACTTCCGCAAGAACATCATCCTCGAACTGCTCAACGAGGCCGGCCAGGTCGTGCTCAGCTACTCCGTCTACCGGTGCTGGGTGTCGGAGTACCAGGCGCTGCCGGATCTCGACGCCAACGCCAACGCCGTGGCCATCGCGAAGCTCAAGCTCGAGAACGAGGGCTGGGAGCGCGACTACGCGGTCGCCGAGCCCAAAGAGCCGACCTTCGTCGAGCCGTGAGCCCCACCGTGAACGCCTCTTTCGACCCCGCCCCGGTGCCGAGCGCGGAGGACCTCGTCCGGCTCTGGCCACTGTCATGGCGCCGCCCCGCGCGGGAACGCGTCGTCAGCCTCCTTGTCGCGCTGGACGGCCCGGCCGCACTCGACTATCCGCTGGGAAGCCGTAACCAGCGCCTGCTGGCGCTGCACCAGGCTCTGGTCCGGCGGCCGGTCGAGGCCCGGGTCACCTGCCCGTCCTGCCGGACCGACAACGAGTTCGCGCTCCCCGTCCGGGCCGTGGCCGAGCTGCCACGGGCCGAGGCCGATGCCGTGGTACGCCTGTCCGTGGAGGGCGTGGAACTGACGTTTCGGCTGCCGGTGCTCGCCGACCTGATCCCCGTGGCGGGCCGTCCCCCGGCCGACGGCCTGCACGCACTGGCCCGCGACACCTGCCTGGCACCCCGCATTCCACGGCTGGGGCCGGACGCTCTCGACCGGCTCGCCGACGCCTGGGAAGCCCTCGACCCGGCTGGTTCGATGCGCGTCGACCTCCTGTGCGCGGGGTGCGGGCGGGAGATCGCCGCGGACGCCGATCCCGCCGACTTCGTGGCCCGGGACCTGGATCTGCTCGTCGACGAACTGATGCGCGAGGTCGACGTGATCGCCGGCGGCTACGGCTGGACGGAGGAGGCGATCCTGGCGATGCCCTCCCCACGCCGCCGCCGCTACGTGGAACTCATCGTCGAGGGTCGCGCCCCGGCCCGGCGCGCGGCGGCGGTCCGATGACGGCGCGGCGGTCGGCGTACGCGGAAGCGCTCCGGCGTGCCGGTGGCATGGCGGCCACCGCCGCCGACGCGGACGACGGTGCCACCGCCGTGGCGGCCGAGCCGAGACCGCGCTCCCCGTTCGAGGAGCCGTGGGAGGAATCCGTCGTCGACCTGCTGCCGCCCCCCACGGACGGCATGCCCGGTGTGGCCCCGCCTCGGGCTCGTCGGCCCTGGGCGGACGGGACACCCCCGTCCGGCGCATCGGCCGACGGCGCGGTTCCCGTCGAGGTGCCCCGACCACGGGCGGACCGGCCCGCACCCGGCGACCTGCCCCCGGACCGGTCGTACGCCCCCGTGGACAACGGCGAGCGCCCACGGGCCGGGCCGCGGCCCGACCCGGTGGGCCCCCGTTCTGCCGCGCATCCGGGCGCCCCCGCGCGGGTCGACGGCCCCACGGCCGGGGCAGGAACAGAAGAGGTGCCCATGACGCACGTCGGCCCACCTCCACCGGCTCCCGGCACACCGCCCCTGGAC
>NZ_POTZ01000360.1 GCF_003236365.1 Streptomyces sp. NTH33 | reverse complement strand
TCGTTGCGATACATCAGCCATCCGTCTTTCCACCCGGCACGGCGAGCCCAACACGGCGGGCACGACCGTGGTTGCGTACCCCCATCCTCCGGCGCCCCGGACCGAAGGACGAGGGCCGTCGGTCCCGGGCCGCCGAGGAGAACGGCCCGTTCAGTCCGTGGTCACGGGGACGACCTCGTGCTGCGGTCCGCCGAGTACGACCTTGAGCGCCCCGGTCTCGGCGGCGTGGGCGAAGACGTCGTACGCCTCCTCCATCCGCTCCAGCGGGAAGGTGTGCGTGACCAGCTGGGAGGTGGGCAGCCGGCCGGCGGCGGCCATCTTCAGCAGCGTGGGCGTGGAGCGGGTGTCCACCAGCCCCGTGGTGATGGTCACGTTCTTGATCCACAGCTCTTCCAGGTGCAGGGTCGTCGGCCTGCCGTGCACGCCGACGTTGGCCACATGACCACCGGGCCGCACCATGCGCGTGCACATCTCGAAGGTCTCCGGCACGCCCACCGCCTCGACGACCACGTCCGCGCCGAGCCCGCCGGTGAGATCGGCGACCAGCTGCTCGGGGGCCTCGCGGGCGTCGGCCACCGCCTCGGCGCCCAGCCGCCGCGCGGCCTCCAGACGGGCCGGCGCCATGTCCACCGCGATGACGCGCTCGGGCGCGAACAGGTGGGCGGTGGCGATCGCCGCGAGTCCGATCGGCCCGGCACCGACCACGGCGACGGTGTCCCCGGGCCGTACCCGCCCGTTGAGCACGCCGACCTCGTAGGCGGTGGGGAAGATGTCGGCCAGCAGCACGGCGTCCGCACTGGCCACCGTCGCGGGCGGCACATGCACGGACAGGTCGGCGAAGGGCACGCGGACGAACTCCGCCTGGGTGCCGTCGATGAAATGGCCGAGGATCCAGCCCCCGCCGCCCAGGCACTGGCTGTACATGGCCTCGCGGCAGTAGCGGCACCGGCCGCAGGCGGTGATGCAGGAGACCAGCACCCGGTCCCCCGGCCGTACGGTACGCACGTCGGCGCCGACCTCGACGACCTCGCCGACGGCCTCGTGCCCCAGCACCGTGCCGGGGCGGACCTCGGGCACGTCGCCCTTGAGGATGTGCAGGTCGGTGCCGCAGATGGTGACGGTGTCGACGCGGACGACGGCGTCGGTGGGCTCCTTGACGTCCGGGTCGGGAACCTCTTCCCAGGCGGACTGCCCGGGACCGTGGAAGACGTAGCCCTTCATACCGATCCTCACCCTCTTCTGCTCGGACGGGTTCTCGGAGGGGCGGCCGGGGCCCGGCGGTCCGCGGCGGGCGGGCGCGGCCCGGACGCCGGCGGGCGCCGCCGGGTTTGCCCCACAGATCCAGCTTGTCCGACGGTTCGGCGTCGCGCTTGGGCCGGCCGGCCCCACCGGCCGGCCGACCGGGGCACGCGTGTACGGGACGGCCGGCGGCCCGGGCTCTTCGGGTTTCCGGGAGGGGGCCGAACGGCCCTTCCGCGCACCCTGCCGGACCGGCTGTGCTGGCCGTATGTCCGAGAGCCATGCCAGGACCGCCCTGAGCCATACGGAACGCGCCGTCGGCTCCACGACCGTCGTGACTCTCAGTGGCGAGGTCGACCTCGCCACGAGGCTGTCCCTCGCTCCGCGCCTCGACGTGCTCACCGCCGGGCCCCGGCCGGACCTCGTGCTCGACCTGCGGTCCGTGGCCTTCATCGACTGCGCCGGACTGGGTCTGCTGTGCCGGGCACGCAACCGTGTCGCCGCCCGCGGGGGCCGGCTGCGGCTGGTCAGCGACAGCACGTCCTTCCGGCGGATCCTGCGCCGCACCGGTCTGGCCGGTGTCTTCGCGCTGCTGCCGGAGTTCGGGACGGCCCCGGCCACCGCGCCGGTCTCCCGGCATGGGCCGGTGGTCCCCGCGGGACAGGGCTGACCGGCCCAAGTCCTTCCATGGTCACCACTGCCATGTTCGAGAGCACGGAACGAGGAGGTGGCGGCCGATGAGCGGCGGGAAGCGCAAGGGACGCGTCCGAAGGAGGCTGTGGCGGTGGCGCGGCAACCCGCTGCGCCGCCGCGAGGACGTCGTCGAGGCGTGGATCGTCCTGGCGATGTGGGTGGTGATCGTGGTGGGCGGCGCGGTCGCCGGGACGGTGGTGGCGCGCGTCACCGATCAGGATTTCGCCCGGCAGCGTGCCGACCGGCAGCCGGTCCGGGCCGTGCTGCTCACCGACACCCCGCCCACCGCGCCGGCCGACAGCGACCGCCACCGGCCGATGGCGGAGGTCCGCTGGACCGCCCCCGACGGCACCGCCCGGATCGGCCTGACCCCGGTGGACGGCGGTCTGCGGTCCGGGGCGACGGTCACCGTCTGGCAGGACGGCCACGGTGTCCTCGTCCCCCGGCCGGCCGCCCCGGCCGAGGGCCGCGTCGAGGCCGCCCTCTTCGGCACCGCGGCCGCACTCGCGCTCGCCTGCCTCTCCTACGTGACCACGACCGCCGTCCGCCGGCGGCTGGACCAGCGCCGCTACGACCAGTGGGCGGCGGAGTGGGAGCTCGTCGGCCCGCTCTGGGACCAGAAGACGAGCTGACACGCCGGCCGAACGGTCCGTGTCGCGGCAGGGCCCCGGCGCCGGGGGAACCGGTGCCGGGGCCCTGCCGCGGCCTCATGCCCGTTCGGGTACCACGGCGATCGGGCAGGCCGCGTGGTGCAGGACCGTGTGGGCGGTGCGGCCGAGTTGGAGGCCGAAGTGCCCCGGGCGGCGCCGGGCGCCGACGACCAGCAGGTCGGCCTCGTGGGCGGCGGCCAGGAGCACCCTGCGGGCCGGGCCCTCCACGGCGCGGCGCTCCACCTTCACCTGCGGCGGTACGTCCCGCAGCGCCGCCTCCAGGGCCTGGGCGGCCCGCTCCTCGTGGACGTGCTCGGGCTCCCCGGTGATCAGCGGGTGGTCGACGCTCTCGTGCGCCGGGCACCGCCAGGCCCGTACGGCCTCCAGGACGGCCCCGCGCCGTTCGGCCTCCTGGGCGGCGAACCGCACCGCCCCGGCGAATTCGTCCCCGACCCCGACGACGACCCGGCCGTGCACCGCCGTGCGGGCCTGGTTGTCGTTGTTGCCGCGGATCACGATCACGGGGCAGTCGGCGTGCGCGGCCACGAACAGGCTGACCGAGCCGAGCAGCAGGTTGGCGACACCACTGCGCCCCCGGGTGCCGACGACCAGGGCGGAGGCGTTCTTGCCCTCCCGCACCAGCGCGTACTCCGGCTCCTCGGGCAGGGCGGCCCTGCTGATCGGCAGGTCGGGATGGCGGGCGCGGGCACGGCGGGCGGCGGCCTCGACGACGTCCTCGGCCCGTACCTGCCCGTCCGGCTTGCCGAGCTCCCGGGCGAGCGCGGCGCCCTCGTAGCGCTCCCACAGCGAGGCGTACACCACCCTGAGGGACACCTGTCGCAGAGCGGCCTCGTCGGCGGCCCAGTCCACGGCCCGCAGACTGGGCTCGGAGCCGTCCACGCCGACGACCAGCGGCAGCTTCATCGTCCTCACCCTCCCGTACCGAGATCGAACACGGTCCTCGCCCCGGCCTTGCCGCCCAGCACCTCGTCGACGGCCTCGTCGGCGTCCGGGCGCTCCTCGACGACCAGGGGCTCGCCGAAGCCCCATACGACCGCTGCCTTCATGTTTCCCGCTCCTCGGCTGTGAGGTGTTCAGTCGTGTGCGACGACCGCGACAGGGACGGTGGAGTGGTGCAGGGCGGCGTGGGTGACGTGACCGATGTGGGCGCCGAACGGGCTGCGGCGCACGCGCCGGCCGACGGCGACCAGGGACGCGTCCTTCGCGGCGGTGACGAGCAGGTGGGCGGCGCTGCCGGGACGGGAGACCTCCGCGACCCCGACGTCCGGGTACTTCTGCCGCCACGGGCGCAGCACGTCGGTCAGCGCGGTGGCCTCGGTGGCCGCGAGCGATCCGTACAGTCCGGCGTCGGCGGGCACGCCGTACCCGTAGTACGGCGGCGGGTACCAGCCGTGCACGACGCGCAGCGAGGTGCCGCGGCGCAGGGCCGCCTCGAAGGCGAAGCGGATCAGCTCCTCGTCCGGGGCGGCGGTGTCCAGGCCCAGCACGACGGGCCGGAAGCCGGTCGCGGCGGAGGGCACGCCCGCGGGGTCCATCTCGTGCTCGTCCGCGGCCTGTTCACCGGCGCGGACCAGGACGACGGGCCGCTCGGCGTGCGCGACGACGGACAGCCCGACGGAGCCGACCATGAAGCCGCCGACCCCGCCCAGGGCGCGCGAACCCAGCACGAGCAGGTCGGCCTCCTGGGCGGCCTTGACGAGCGACTCGGCCGGAGGGCCGGTCAGCTGCTCGGTGATGACCTCGACTCCGGAGTGACGCAGTCGCAGTCCCTCGGCCGCTTCCCGGGGCACCTTCTCCGCCCAGTGCCGGTGGGTCTCCGCGCCGGGCAGCGGCGCCTGCGCCATGGGCTCCGGCACCGGCTCCCACACGTGCACGAGCTTCACCGGCACACCGAGCAGCTTCGCCTCCCGCGCCGCCCATTCGGCGGCGGCCCGGCTCTCGGGGGAACCGTCGAGACCGACGGTGACCGTGCGGGGCATGGGCTCCTCCTCCTGCGACGAGTGTTCCACCTCGAGAATTCCTGCCACCGCGCACGCCGCCCAGGGGCCGCAGGTCCCCTGCCGGGACCGGCCGGCCCCATGGACGCGGGGAGCCCGCGGGCTCCGGATGGCACATTCGTGACGGGCCCGGCAGCGTGGACGTCGGGGACAGCGACTGCTGAGTGAGGTGGCCATGCAACCCTCGAAACCGCGACGCCGGGTGGTCGTGGGTGTGGACGGTTCGCCGTCGTCGTACGCGGCGCTGCGCTGGGCGGTGCGGTACGCGCAGCTGGTGGACGGTGTCGTGGAGGCGATCCACGGCTGGGACACGCCGTCGTTCGTCGGCCGGGCCGGGCCGGCGATCTCCCCGGGGCTCGATCAGGAACAGGCCCGGGAGCGCTTCGCGGAGGGGTTGCGCGGCGTCTTCGGGGACGACCGCCCGGCCTCCCTGCGCACGCGTCTCGTCCAGGGCGATCCGTCGGAGGTGCTGATCCGCGCCTCGCAAGGAGCGGAGGCCCTCGTCGTGGGCAGCCGGGGCCTGGGGGGCTTCGCCCGCGCGGTGCTCGGCTCGGTCAGCCAGCGCTGCGCCCAGTACGCGGCCTGTCCGGTGGTCGTGGTGCGCCAGGACGGCGAGGGTCACCACTGATCCGACGGTCCTGTTCGCCGGGCCGCCGCGGTCACCCTTCGGACGGGCTCAGCGGCGCCTGCCACACCAGTCTGGTCCCGCCGCCCTCGGGCGTGGTCCACTCCAGGTCGCCACCCAGTTTCCGGGCCCGCTCGGCCATGTTGGCCAGACCGCTGCGGCGGCCCTCGGGCGGAATGCCCACGCCGTTGTCGGTGACCGTGACGCGTACCGCCCTGCCGTCGGTCTCCAGCACCACCTCCGCGTGGTCGGCGTGCGCGTGGCGGGCGATGTTGGTCAGCGACTCGGACAGGACGGCCACCACGTGGTCGGCGGTCTCCTTGGGGACATGGGTGTCGAGCAGCCCCTCCATCCGCACACTGGGCGCGAAGCCCAGCACCGGCGTGGCCTCCCCGACCACGCGCACCGCGCGCGCCCGCAGGCCGGGGGTCTCGTCGCCGCGCAGGCGCAGACCGAAGATCGTCGATCGGATGATCTTGATGGTCTCGTCCAGGTCGTCCACCGCCCGCAGCACACGCTCCTTGGCCCCCGTGTGGTCGATGAACCGTCCGGCGCTCTGCAGCGTCATGCCGGTGGCGAACAACCGCTGGATCGCCAGGTCGTGCAGGTCCCGGGCGATGCGGTCGCGGTCCTCCAGCAGGGCGATCTGCTCGGCGTCCTGCCGGCGCTCGGCCAGTTCCATGGCGAGGGAGGCCTGCGCGGCGAAGCCCCGCAGCGGCTCCAGCTCCTTCTCCGAGAAGTCCCCCGCACCGGCTTCCCGGACCAGCAGGACCACCCCTTGTACATGGTCGTCATGGTCGTCCGAGGCCCCGATGGGCACGGCCACGGCCGGGCCCAGGCCGGCGAACCGCGGCGGGCCGGCCGTGATCCGCGGATCATGGGCGACGTCCCGGCTACTCACGGGCGCCCCGCCGACGAACGCCTCCCCGGTGAGGGTGCCTTCGACGGGCAGCACCAGTCCGCGGTGCGCCTCCGCCTGCAGGCCGACGGCCAGTTCCACGGTGAGCGTGTCCGTGCCCTTCACCGGTGTCGACATCACCGCCAGCGCGGCACCCGTGATCTCACGCGCGCGCTCGGCGATCAGCTTGAGCACGTCCGCCTGGGCGGCGCCCGACATCAGGCTGTGGGTGATCTCCGCGGTGGCCCGCAGCCAGCGCTCCCGCAGCCGCGACTCCTCGTACAGCCGCGCGTTGTCGATGGCGACACCCGCCGCGACCGCGAGCGTGGACAGGACCGACTCGTCCTCCTCGTCGAACTCGGCCCCGCCCCGCTTCTCGGTCAGATACAGGTTGCCGAAGACCTGGTCCCGCACCCGGATCGGGACGCCGAGGAAGGTGTTCATCGGCGGGTGGTGCGCCGGGAAGCCGTACGACGCCGGATGCTCCGACAGCTTCGGCAGCCGCAGCGGCTCCGGGTTCCGGATCAGCTCACCGAGGATTCCGTGCCCCTCCGGGTACGGGCCGATCCGGGCGATGTCCTCTTCGCCGACCCCGACGGTGTGGAACGCCGACAGCCGCCGGCCGTCCGGACCGATCACGCCCAGCGCCGCGTACTCCGCGTCGACGAGTGTCGCCGCCGCGTCCACGATGCTGTGCAGCGCCTGCTCCAGGTCCAGTTCCCGGCCGACGGAGAGCACCGCCTCCAAGAGGCTGTGCACCCGGTCCCGGGTTCCGCGAGCGGCGTCCAGGCGTGCCTGCAACTCCTCCAGCAGTTCGTCCAGCCGTAGCTGCGGCAGCCGTACACGGGCCTCTCCGGACTCCTCGGAGCTTCCCACCGGTGATCCTCCAAGCCCCACGAAGTGACGTGTCCCGTTCCGCTCACCTGACACAGTAGCGGCTGCGACACGGGCTGGACACGAGACCGTCACGGCGACCGACACGGGCCACACGATTCACGCAATTGCAAATTTCTGCAATTTCATAGATCCTATGATGGCTTCCCCGTATTCCTGTCCCCTGGCCCCCCTGGCC
>NZ_POTZ01000035.1 GCF_003236365.1 Streptomyces sp. NTH33 | reverse complement strand
CCCACCAGGGCCGGAACCGCCGGGGCCGGAACCGCTGCCGTCGCCGCGGAGCCGCCGTCTCCGTCTCCGCCCCGTCCGTGTCGACCCGCTCGTTGACTTCCTCCCCCTCGTGAACGAGGAGGATTCCTGCTGACACGGCTCCGGTTCCTGTCCGGTTCCTGCAGACCGATCCACGCGGGTGCGAAGAGGCGCACTTCACCGGACGGGGGCAGGACCGGGCACGGGCATGAGCGGAGCCCTCTCGGCAAGGACGGCGGGCTTGTCGAGAGGGCTCTTCGACTGGTGCGTGTCCGGGCGTCGGTCTAGGCCTTGACCGACGCCACGAAGATGTTCCACGCGTCGGCGGGGAAGCCCAGCACCGGGCCTCCGGGGACCTTGGAGTCCCGGACCGCCATGGCCGCGACCATCGGTGACTTGACCTCGACGCATGCGCCGTTGCCCGTGGAGTACGAGGACTTGGTCCACGTCTGGACGGCACCCTGACGAATTGCCATTTCTGCTCCGGATTGCCAGTGGAGTGGTTTGCGCCAACGTTCTTGCTCGATGGCGTGATCGACGCTACTCGCCACTCTCGTCATCCGAAGAGGCCATTCACCCTTACGGATGGCATATTCCGGCGGGACTTCCGCCCTGGTGCGGTGAAGTGTAGGCTGCGGCAGCTTTTTGTCGGGGGGCGTTCAGCGTGCGTGGTTCAGCGTGCGTAGTCCTTCGCGATGTCGGCGATGAACTGCCGCGACTGCTCCACGCCCAGCGCCTGCGCCCGCAAGTGTTCGTACATCACGCTGTACTTCTGCACGTCGTTCGCCTTCTCCAGGTACAGGTCGCTGGTGACGCCCTCGATGTAGACGACGCTGGAGTCCGCCGTGTCCGGGAACTCCAGAATGGCGTACTGGCCGTTGAGGCCCGGGTGGGCGCCCATGTCGAACGGGATGACCTGCACGGTCACGTGCGGCAGCCGGGACTGCTCGACCAGGTGCTCCAACTGCTCCCGCATCAGGGACCGGCTGCCGACGACCCGGCGCAACGCGGCCTCGTCCAGGACCGTCCACAGGCGCAACGGGTTCTCGGTGGCGGAGATTCGTTCCTGCCGGCGCATCCGGACCTGGACGCGCTTCTCGATGTCGGCGGGCGCGGTCTCCGGCAGGGCGCCGGAGACCAGCGCCTCCGCGTACTGGCGGGTCTGCAGCAGGCCGGGGACGACCTGCGGGTCGTAGATCCTCAGGCTCGCCGCGTCCGTCTCCAGGCCGATGTAGACGCTGTAGGGGATGTCGCCGAAGGAGTGCCACCAGCCCTGCTGGCGCGAGTCCTTGGCCATCTGCATCAGCGACTCGACGACCCGGTGGTCCTCCACCTCGTAGACCCCGCACAGATCGCGCACGTCGCGCTGGCTGATGCTGCGCCGGCCGTTCTCCAGGCGGCTGATCTTCGACTGCGACACCAGCAGTCTCTCGGCCACCTCCTCGGCCGTCATCCCCTTGAGTTCGCGAAGTCTGCGCAGTTCCTGGCCCAACCGGCGCCGCCTGACAGTGGGATTGACATTGGACGCCACGGGACGTGCACCTCCGGCCGCATGCCTCTACTTTGCGTATCTGCTGTTGAGCAGATTGCCACCAAGGTGCTTCCTACCGCTGGAAAATCCCAGATATGCAGGCTGATTGACGGCTCGTTCGCCTTCGGGGTGCTTTCAGCCGGTGCCGAGACGGCAGGGGACCCCCAGCCGTCTCGACACCGGCGCGCCCTTAGGGCTCTCTCGCGGCCGGCGCGTCGGGCAGGGCGTCGTGGGTGGGCCCTCGCCCTTCGCTGCGACCGCGCCGTGGGACCACGGCTCAGTGCACCACCGCACGGCCGGCCATGGAGCCGCGTCGTGGCTGCATGGGGACGCCTCGGGCCGGTTCCGCGGCGGGCATGGCCCGCGCACCGGTCTGGCGGCCCGCCGGCCCCGGACCACGGCGCGGCTGGGCCGCCACGCCGTTCTGGACGTCCATCACGGCGTGCGCCACGAGTCCGCCCATGGGGTCGTGCCGGATCAGGTCCCTGAGCCGGGACCGTGAGGACCGTCCCTCGTTGCCCGGATACAGGTGCTTGCCCAGGCCGACCGCGTGCGCCAGCGCGGCGAGCGCCGCCGTCCGCGGGTCCGGCGGCACGCCGGTGCGGATCGCGGAGTCCAGCCGGGCCCTGATCTCCCGGCTGATGGCGGTGTCCGTCGCCTGGTAACGAGTCGTCGGCAGCACTCCGCACATCTGGCCGGCTACGGCGGCGACCATGCCGCACCGCTCCAGATGCGAGAGGTAGGTCTGGCGGAGCCCGAGGCGGGGTCCGCCGATCCAGTGGACGGCCCGTACGGGAGCGCCGCGCCTTCGCAGCAACTCCAACGCGCAGTCCAGAGTTGGATCTCCTGTCGGCCGTGGCACCACCACGGCGATACGATCCCCGTCTGGGGCTATCCGTCCGGCCAGCGCCAGCTCCACTAGCTGTGCTCCGGCCAGACCCAGGTCGAGCGACTGCGGCTGCGCAGTGGTACCCGTGGCCGGGTCCAGTGCCAGCAGCAGAAGCTCCTCCGGAAGTGTTCTGCGGCTCCTGCCCATCCATGCCTCCCCGCGTGGATGAATGACAGGGTGACCCCTCTCACATTGGTCTGTCGAGGGTGCGTGACCGGTTCGTGAGGGAACCGGCAGGTATGTCGTTCTCGTCTTCCGCGTGGGTTTGGCCCGTACACAGGACACTGGTACATGGTTCGGACAGCGGTACGTCCGCGTGGCATGGCTGCTTCGTCCGGGTGGCGGTCCAGGTCGTGGTTCACGGTTCGATAGCCGCGCGCGGGGCGTGCGGCGCATGGAGGAGGCATCGGTGGCGGGCGAGTCCCCCGGCAGGTCGAAGCAGAGCGAGTCGTCGGGACAACCGACGTCGGGGAGCGCGGGTCCGGTTCCCGAGGCCAGGAGCGAGGCCCGCGACCCGCGGATTTCGCTGGCGGGTGATGCGGGGGCGTCGGGCGCGTCCGAGGACTCCGGTGCGTCCAGTGCCTCCGAGAGGCGCGGGGGCGTCGATACGGCCACGCGGGTGCTTTCGGTAAGGGACTTGGTGACGGACGGCGAAGGCGCCGGGGACGCCGAGGCGGCGGAGAAGCCGGGAAGGGCCGCCCGGGCGGAGAAGGCTGACGGAGCGAAGGGCGACGCGGAGACCGCCGGCGACCAGTCCGTGGACGTCACCGAGCCGGAGAAGGACGAGCTGGAGAAAGACGAGCCGGAGAAGGGCGAAGAGGACGCCGCGGCCGGGAAGGCCGGGGAGGTGCCGCGGGACGCGGACTCCGGTGACGAGGGCTCCGGTGACGAGGGCTCCGGTGACGAGGACGACGCACCGGGTGAAGCACGTCCGCGCGATACGGACACCGAGGACGCCGAGAAGGCCGAGAAGGCCGAGGAAGCCGAGAAGAGCCCGGCAGGTCCGAAGGCCGACGGTGCCGACGGGGTGAGGAACGCGCGAGAGACCGACGCCTCCCAGGAGGCCGAGGACTCCGAGGACTCCGAGGGCGCGGCGGAGGCCGACGACGCCGAGCACGACGGGACCGCCCGGGACACCGCAGAGGTCGACGGCGCGACTGACGACGACAGCGCCGACGACGACAGCGCCGACGACGCCGCCGGAGCCGACGACGGGCCGAAGTCCGGCGACAGGCCGCCCGTGGATCAGCCCACCACCATGCTCAAGGTCGGCGGCGCCGCCAAGCCCCGGGTCGACCAGCCCACCACCATGCTCAAGCTGGGCGGCAGGAAAAAGCAGGACCAGCAGGGCGAGCAGGACCAGCAGGGCGAGCAGGACCAACAGGGCGGGCAGGACAAGGAAAAGCAGGACACGCCCGCCCCCGAGGCCGCCGCCGAGCGCACCAGCAAGTTCGTCGCGCTCAAGCCGCTCGACACCCCGGAGACCCCTCAGCCGAAGCCCGCGAAGCCGGCCGCGCCCGCGGGCGGGACCACCGCGCCGCCCAAGGCCCCCGCGGACGCCACGGCCGCCGTCCCGCAGATCGGCCCCGAGCTCACCACCCAGCAGCCGCTGCCGCCCAAGCCGCCGCTGGACCTGCTGGCCGAGCTGACGAACACCCCGCCGCCTCCGGAGACCCCGATGCGCACCCTGGTGCGCCGGGTCAAGATCTGGACCCCGCTGGTCGCGCTCCTCGTGATCGTCTTTGCGATCGTGCAGGCCGTACGCCCGCTGCCGGCCCCCACTCTCGCGCTCTCCGCCGAGGAGACCTACACCTTCGACGGCGACCAGGTGAAACTGCCCTGGCCGGACGAGGGACAGGGCTGGATGGAGGTCGACGGCGTCGGCACGATGGACCACTTCGGCGAGCAGAAGCCGGTCGCCATCGGCTCGGTCGCCAAGACCATGACCGCGTACATCATCCTGCGCGACCACCCGCTGAAGCCGGGTGAGGAAGGCCCGAAGATCGAGGTCGACCCGACGGCGGAGAAGGAGGGCGGCTACCACAAGGACGGCGAGTCCACGCTCGACAACGTCAAGGCCGGCGACCACCTCACCGAGAAGCAGGCCCTGTCCGCGGTCATGATCCCCTCCGCGAACAACATCGCGCGTCTGCTGGCCCGTTGGGACGCCGGTTCCGAGGAGGCGTTCGTCAAGAAGATGAACGACACCGCCAAGGAACTCGGGATGACCAACACGACGTACACCGACCCGTCCGGTCTGGACAAGACCACCGTCTCCACCGCCGAGGACCAGGCGAAGCTCGGCAGCGCGGCCATGAGGATCCCGGCCATGGTGGCCATCACCAGCGCGGCCAGCTGGACGGATCCGAAGGGGAAGTACTGGACCAACTACAACGAGTTGCCGTTCACCATCGGCGCGATCGGCATCAAGACCGGCTCCACCACCGCGGCCGGCGGCAACCTGCTCTTCGCCGCCCACAAGGAGGTGGGCGGCCGGACGGTGACCATCGTCGGCGCGATCCTCGGCCAGCACAAGCCGACGATCCTCGACACGGTCAACGCGGTCAGCAAGACCGCGCTGCTCGCCGCGCGGGACGTGCCGACCTCGGCGAAGATCCTGAAGAAGGGCGACGTCGTCGGCTACGTCGACGACCAGCTCGGCGGCCACACCCCGGTCGTCGTCACCAAGGACGTCACCGCGGTCGGCTGGGCCGGTCTGAAGGTGAGGCTGGACCTCTCCGCCGACTCCCTGCCGCACACCGCGAAGGCCGGCACGAAGGTGGGCACGCTCACCATCGGTGACGGCGAGGACAGCGCCGTACAGGTCCCGGTCGCCCTGCAGGAGGACCTCGCCGAGCCGGGCTTCACGGCCAAGCTGAAGCGCCTCGGCTGACCCGCGCGTCACCCGACGCCGTCACCGCCCGCGCGGTCCGCCCGCGCAGCCCGTTCGGGCAGCCCCACCCGGGAGCTGTCCGGACGGGCTGCGTGCTAGCGTCGCGAATCGGGCACGTCGCCGGCCACGGGACGCGGCCGCGAACGGAGAACAGGACACGGGGAGTGCCTCAGGTGGCCACAGCGGAGCCGACACACGCCGACGACGCCGGCGACGCCGACCGGGGCCCGGGCGACGGCCCGCGGAGGGACGTGTCCCCGACCGACCCGGAGAGCGGCCGCGCGAACGGTCACCGGTCCCGCACCCGGGCCGCCGTCATGGCCGTCCGGGAGCGGATGCCGCGGCACCCCGTCCTGTCCGTCACCACCCTGGCGGGCCTGCTCCACATCGCCTGGTTCTTCACCTTCGCGAACAGCGGCGGCGACCTCGCGGCGCAGGACGCCTGGGCCGAGTTCGTCGGCCGGCACCCGGACTCGGCGTACAACCTCGCCTGGTACGGCGGCATGCACCCGGTGTCGTACAGCGTGGTCTCGCCGTACCTGATGTCGCTCCTCGGCGTCCGTACGACGATGATGATCGCCGGCACGGTCTCCGCGGGCCTGCTGACGATGGTCCTCCTCCGCAGCCGCGCGGTCCGGAACCCCCTGGGGGCCGCGCTGGCCGGCGTCTTCGGACTGCTGTGCAACGCGCTGTCGGGCCGGGTGACGTTCGGCCTGGGCACGATGTTCGCGCTGGGCGCGGTCGCGGCCGTGTTCTGCTGGCCGTACCGCTGGCGCTACAAACGCTGGGCGAAGGCGCTGGTCGCGGGCCCGCTGGCCGCGCTCGCCACCATGTCCTCGCCCGTGGCGGGTCTGTTCGTCGGCCTGGTCGCGGTCGCGCTGTTCCTGCAGAAGCGCCGCCCGGGCGCCTGGGCGCTGGGCCTGGCCCCGGCCGCGGTGGTGGCCGTCTCGGCCTGGCTGTTCCCCTTCTCCGGCACCCAGCCGATGGCGTTCGCCTCGGTGATCCTGCCCCTGCTCTACGCCGTCCTCGCCGTCGTCCTGGTCCCCCGCGAGTGGAAGACGGTCCGGATCACGTCGGCGGTGTACGGCCTGTCGGTCGTCCTGGTGTGGCTGATCAGCTCCCAGATCGGCTCCAACATCACCCGGCTGGCGATGCTGTTCGCCGGGGTGGTCCTGGTGGCGGCGCTGCCGTACGCGGTCCCGCGCTCGCGCACGTGGTACGCGATCGTGCTGACCATCCTCGGTTTCGTCGGCTGGATAGGCTTCAAGTCGATCGACGACATCGTCAACACCACCCCCGCCGCCTCCTGGGCGCGCGAGCTGGCCCCCCTCGTCAACCAGTTGCAGCAGGTCGGCGCGGAGAAGGGCCGTGTCGAGGTGGTCCCCGCCCGTTCCCACCGCGAGGCCTCCGCGCTGGCGCCGTACGTCAACCTGGCCCGCGGCTGGAACCGCCAGGCCGACATGCAGCGCAACCCGCTCTTCTACGACGACACGCTCGACTCGGTGAACTACCACGAGTGGCTCCAGCGCTGGGCCGTGCACTACGTGGTGCTGCCCAAGGACGACCCGGACGGCGACGGCGGCGAGAAGGAACGCGCCCTCGTGCAGCAGGGCATGCCGTACCTGAGGCAGATCTGGGGCGACGCCAACTGGCAGCTGTTCAAGGTGATCGACCCGGTGCCGCTCGCCGAGCCCGACGCGGTCGTGGTCCGCGCCGAGCAGGGCGAGATGACCCTCCAGGTGCACAAGCCGGGCCGCGTCCTCATCCGCATCCCGTACTCACCCTGGCTCAGCCTCGTCGACGACCAGGGCAGGAGCCTCAAGCCGCCCCAGGAGACCGACGCCTCCAAGCACCGCGCCGAGGGCGAGCCGAAGACGTACGACAACGTCAACGGCTGCCTGAGGGAGACGGAGGAGGACGCCAAGGGCGACAAGTGGACGATGCTGCTCGCACCGGAGGCGGGCACGTACCGGCTGGCGTCGCCGTACCGGCTGCCGCGGGGCACGCCGTGCCCCGACGAGCTGAGGTGACCGTCCGCCGGCCCGGCAGGCACCACCCCGGGCCGGCGCGGTCGCTCACCTCACCGGAAACGCCACGTCGCACACCGCGTCGTCCGGCCCCGACGCCTCCCAGTCGGCGAAATACACCTCACGGCACGGCCCCGCAAGCTCCAGCCCCTGCTCGGCGATCCACTGCTCCACCGCCTCGAACGCGGCCAGGATCTGCGGATGGGCCACCTGCGCCTTGGTGATCCGGGTGTACGCCAGCCGCCGGGCCGGCTCCACCCGCACCTTCGTCTCCCACGCCCGCCCCCGTGCCTCGGCCCACGCCCGCGCCGCCGCCTCGTCGGCGACGGGCACGCAGGACTCGGCGGGCCCGTCGCTCTCCATCGACACCTCGGCGTGGTAGACGACGAACGGCGCGCCCGTGACGCCTCCGCACGCGCCCGACGCGGCCTCCAGCCGGGTCAGCGACGCCCCGATCCACGCGGGCAGCTCATCGGCGAGGGTGTGCCGGGTCTCGCTGATCACCACCTGTTCGGGCACGTCGACCGTATCGACCTCGAACCTGCCGTACATCTCGGAGCTCCTCCCCGACAGCCGTCCACGGAGGTACTCGGCGAGGGTCCGCTGCCCGGCCACCCGCGTCTCGACCTCCGCCCAGTAGGCGGCGAGCCGGTCGGCGGCCTCGGCCCCGTCCGCCTCGACCACCTCGGCGACCCGGGTGAGCGGCATGCCGAGCTGGCGCAGCAGGGCGACCAGCCGGGCGCGCTCGGTCTGGGACGCGCGGTAGTAGCGGTAGCCGCTGGCGGCGTCGACGTGAGCCGGGACCAGCAGGCCGAGACGGTCGTACAGCCGCAGGGCCTTGGCCGACAGCCGGGCCCGCGCGGCGAACGCGCCGATGGTGAGCAGCTCTTCGTCCACCCTGTCATCCTCCGTCACCGGGCGGCCTGTTCCGCCCGGCGAGAGGGACGCTCACCCCTGCCCCAGGGACAAGGTCAACACCCGTGGGACGGCGACTCAGCCGAGCTGCGCCTCGACGGCCGCGACCAGCTCGGCGGCCTCCGGCCCGGTCTGCGGCGAGAACCGGGCGACGACCTTGCCGTCCCGTCCGACCAGGAACTTCTCGAAGTTCCAGCGGATGTCCCCGCTGTGCCCCTCGGCATCGGCGAAGCCGGCCAGACGCTCGTACAGCGGATGCCGCCCCTCCCCGTTGACCTCGACCTTCTCGGTCATCGGGAAGGTGACGCCGTACGTCGCCGAGCAGAACTCGGCGATCTCCTCGGCGCTGCCCGGCTCCTGCCCCATGAACTGGTTGCACGGCACTCCGAGCACGGTGAACCCCCGCCCGGCATACCGCTCGTGCAGCCGCTCGAGCCCGGCGTACTGCGGGGTGAGCCCGCACTTGGACGCCACGTTCACGATGAGCACGGCCCGCCCCGCGTACTGCCCGAGCTCCGCGGAACCGCCCTGGAGGGCGCCGATCCCGACATCGAGCGGAGAGGCGCCGTTGTTGTCTGCAGTGGTCATGTCCGGATGCTAACCGTGCCGGGCGACGGAACCGGCCCGGCACCGGCCCCCGACGCCGCCTCGACGAGGACCTGCCCCGCCCCCGTACGCGAGTACAGCACCGACCGTCCGGCCCGCCGTCGATCCACCAGGCCCGCGTCCAGCAGGACGCGCAAGTGGCGGCCGACGGAGCCCAGCCCCTGTCCGGTCAGGGCGGTGAGCTGGGTGGTGCTGAGGGGTGAGCCGAGCAGGATCAGCACCTGGGCGCGGGCACGGCCCAGCAGCGCACCGAGGCCCGCGGGCACGGAGGCGCGGCGCGCGTCGGTGTCGGCGAGGGCTCCGGTGCAGGGATAGACAACGGCGTATCGGTGCGGCGGATCGTCCCACGACACCCAGCCGGTCTGCGGGGTGACGGGCACGAGGACGAGCTGGGCGCCGGAGGTCTCCTGCGGCGGGTACGCGTGCAGGTTGATCTGGAGCCGGCTCTCGCCGAGCCAGCGCGTGCCCGGCCGCAGCGCGTCCAGCACGGCCGCCCAGCCGCCCCGGCCGACCTGCGCGGTCCGTGCGACGACGTCGGCCTCCAGCACGCGCCGCCGACGGTCCCAGCAGGGGCGTACGGTCTCCGTCCAGACGTACTCCAGGAGCCGGGCCGCACGCTCGGGCAGATCGTCCCGTTCCAGCGCGGCCGGCAGCGGCCCGGCGAGGGAGAGCCGCAGATGGGCGCGGGCTGCGGCCGGCTCGGCGGCGCGTACCCGCGCGACCCCCTCCTCGAAACTCTCCTCGTCCCGTGGCGTGGGCGTGAGGAAGTCGGCGATCCACTCCTTGCCGAGTCCGGCGTGGACGAGGAGCGCGGTGACGGGGTCGTCCGCGAGCCGCCGCCGGTAGGCGGGCAGGTGCGCGGTCAGCCAGGCCTGCTCGCCGGGGTGCCGGCCGACGCCGGCGTGCAGCAGCTTCAGGCTCGCGAAGGTCTCGGCGAGCGGCGAGAGCAGGAACCGGCTTCCGGCGAGCGTGTCGGCGTTGACCTGCCACCAGCCCACGGGCCCTCCCCCTCGGGACGTTTCGCATCCGCGCGAAACAATAACGACCGCCGCCGTGCACGTCCGAGACTCCGGCGCATGCGCAGCTACCGAGACCTCTTCCGCACCCCGGAGTTCACCCCGCTCTTCCTCGCGTCCTCCGCGCAGACGGTCGCCCAGACGGCGAGCGGACTGGCGCTCGGCACCCTGGTGTACCGGGCGACGAACTCACCCCTCCTCTCCGCGGTGAGCATGTTCGGCCCGTCGCTCGCCCAGGTGCTGGGCGCGACCTTCTTCCTCTCGGGCGCGGACCGGCTGCCGCCGCGCCGGACGCTGGCGGGCGTCTGCCTGGCCCTCGCGGCCGGCACGGCGGTGCCGGCACTACCCGATCTGCCGGTGTGGGGTGTCTTCGCGGTCGTTCTTGTCCAAGGCGTGGTCGCGTCGCTGGGCGGGGGAGTCAGATGGGGCCTGCTGAACGAGATCCTCGCCAAGGACGGCTATCTGCTGGGGCGTTCGGTGTTCAACATGATGAGCGGGATCATGCAGATCGCCGGATACGCGGCGGGTGGGGCGCTGGTGGCCGCCCTGTCACCGCGGATCACGCTGCTGCTGTCGGCCGCGCTGTACGCCGTGGCGGCCGCGGTGCTCCGCCTGGGCCTGAGCCGCCGCCCGCCCCGCACCCGGGGCCGTACGTCCGTGTCGGCGACCTGGCGCACCAACGCCCTGCTGTGGTCGTCCCGCCCGCGCCGCCTGACCTACCTGGGCCTGTGGCTCCCCAACGGCCTGGTGGTCGGCTGCGAGTCGCTCTACGTCTCCTACGCCCCCGCCGCCGCGGGCACGCTCTTCGCCTGCGCGGCGCTCGGCATGCTGGCCGGTGACGTGACGGTGGGCCGTCTGCTCCCGCCCGCCGTACGCCGCCGCCTGGCCACACCGCTGCTGCTGCTCCTGGCCGGCCCGTACCTGCTCTTCGTCCTGCACCCGCCCGTGCCGGTGGCCGCCTGCCTGGTGACGCTCGCCTCGGCCGGTTTCGGCGCGAGCCTGGTCCAGCAGGAGCGCCTGATGGCCCTGACCCCCGACGAGCTGAGCGGCCACGCCCTGGGCCTGCACTCCGCGGGCATGCTCACCCTGCAGGGCGTGAGTGCCGCACTGGCCGGCTCGGTGGCCCAACTCACGTCGCCCGCCGTGGCGATGACGGCGATGGCGGCGGCGTCGACCCTGATGACGCTGTCGCTGGCCCTGGCCGCCCGCCGTACACAGGCTCCGTCGGCTCGCCCGGCGCCGGCACGGTAGGGGCGGACGGAGGTCCGCGACGGTGCTGCCTCCGGGTTCAGCGGCGAAGTCGCATGACCGTGCGGTCGAAGCCGGGGAACTCGCGTGTGGCCGTCTCGATCACGTCGGTGGCCGAGCGCCGGCAGTCCGGCGCGAAGCGTTCTGCGATGGCGGCCGGCGCTCGGTCGGGCCGCGCGGCCCAGTCGGGCTCGTACCGGGCGAACGCGGGGGCCGCCTCGAAAGGACCGTACCCGCCGGCCGACTGCTCGTTGCCGGTCCATGCGCGGAGCCGGTCGGTGCCCGAGTCACGACCGCCGGAACCCGCGTACCACTGTCCATGTCAGTGCCTGCTGCCAAGATGCTCGAGCGGTACGACGACAGGGGAGCTCATGGGCACCTGCTGGTCGATCGCCGCGGCCGTCCGCTCTGCGGGGTGCTGGGCCGTCATGGGCCGGCCGTACCGTCCGGGCCGGGCGGCTCGACCGCGTGCAGCCTGCGCCGCAGGTGCGCCCGTTCGGGTTCGGTGCCAGCCAGGTCGAGTGCCTGCCGGTAGGCCGCCGCGGCCTCGGGGAGCCGGCCGAGCCGGTGCAGCAGGTCCGCCCGGGCGGCCGGGTAGGGGTGGTGGCCGCGCAGCAGCGGCTCGTCGGCCAGTGCGTCGAGCAGCACCAGACCTGCCTCCGGTCCGTCGCGCATCGCCACCGCCGCGGCCCGGTTCAGGGCGACGATCGGGGACGGTGCGAGTGCGAGCAGCACGTCGTAGAGCGCCGCGATCTGCGGCCAGTCGGTGGTCGCGAGGTTCGCGGCCTCGTCGTGCAGGGCGGCGATCGCGGCCTGGACCCCGTACGGGCCGGGCGGGCCGCCGGTCAGCGCGGCGGGCACCAGAGCAAGGCCCTCCTCGATCATCGTGTGGTCCCAGCGGCCGCGGTCCTGGTCCTTCAGCAGCACGATCTCGCCGTTTGGGCCGGTCCGGGCATCGCGTCGCGCGTGGGTCAGGAGCATCAGGGCGAGCAGCCCGGCGACCTCCCGCTCGGCGGGCAGCAGCCGGCGCAGGATCCGCGCCAGCCGGATGGCCTCCTCGGCGAGGCCGGGCCGCTGCAGCCGGGGCCCCGAGCTGGCCGCGTACCCCTCGGTGAAGATCGAGTAGATGACCTGGAGCACTCCCGGCAGCCGCGCGGGCAGCTCGTCGGCGCCGGGCACCCGGAACGGGATGCGGGCCTGGCGAATCTTCTTCTTCGCCCGCACGATCCGCTGGGCCATCGTCGCGGACGGGACGAGGTGGGCCCGCGCGACCTCGGGCGTCGTCAGCCCGGCCAGGCAGCGCAGGGTCAGCGCCCCGCGGGCCTCGGCCGGAAGGGCCGGGTGGGCGCAGGTGAAGAACAGCTGCAGCCGTTCGTCGGGCAGATCGCCGTCCGCGTCGGCGGGCGGGGCGGGGCCGGCCCGGTCCGCCTCCACCTGCAGGACGGCGAGCCGGGCAGCGTAGGCGCGGTCCCGCCGCAGCCGGTCGACGGCCTTGCGCCGGGCCGTCGTCAGCAGCCAGGCGGCGGGCCTGGCCGGCACGCCCCGGACCGGCCAGTGCACCAGTGCCGCCTCGATGGCCTCGGAGGCGACCTCCTCGGCCAGGTCGAGGTCGCCGAAGCGGCGGACGAGGCAGGCGAGCAGCCGGCCGTGCTCCTCCCTGAACACCGACTCCACCCACGGCGTGACGGGCGTCCGGGGGCCGGCGGGTGCCTCGTCCATCGCCGTCACACCTCGAACTCGGCGACCGGCCGCACCACGACCGACCCGCCGCCGCGCGCGCCGGGGCAGCGTGCGGCCCAGTCGAGTGCGGCATCGAGGTCCGGCACGTCGATGACGTAGAAGCCGCCGAGGACCTCGCGGGTCTCGGCGAACGGTCCGTCGGTGACGGTCCGCTCGCCGTCCGGGCCGACCCGGACCGTCGTGGCGGTGACCAGGTCCGCCAGCGACTCGCCCGAGACGTGGATCCCCGCGTCCCGCACGGCCTTGTCGTAGACCATCCAGTCCTCGACGCCGCACTCGGCGGCCGCCCCGTCGGCGTCGATCGCGCCACTGTGGATCAGCAACAGGTACTTCATGATCCGGCTCCTGTCAGATTCTGTCGTTTTTTCGCGCGGCGGATCGCCGTACACCAAGACGACGAACGGGACGCGGCCGGATCGACAGCATCCCGAAAATTTCTTCCAGGGCGACTCGGCGAGCAGGACCAGTCCCGGCATTGCTTCCTGCACCTGTGAGGACCGAATGGGCAAGGGGTGAGGGGTGTCAGGCAGCTCCGACAGCCTTCTCCCACCGCGCGCCGCCACCGTGACGCTCGCTCATGCACACCGGAGCACGATCAACCAGCATCAACCGGCAGCGGTTCACAACCCGTCGGTTCACACACCGGGCGCGCGGAAGGCGACCTGCCGGCGGGCGGCCTCGTCGATCTCGTCGAGGGTGAGGAGGGGGGTGGCCCGGGTGCGGAGGGCGCCGCTGGCCTTGACGGTGAGGCTGACGGCGGCCATGGAGACCTGGTCGGGGAAGTCGACGACGAGCACGATGTCGTCCTCGCCGAAGGCGAAGTACATGGCCTCGACCTTCCCGCCGAGTCCGGTGACGACCTGCTCGACGGCGGCACGGCGGCCACTCGCGCCTTCCGCGAGCAGGCCCTTCGTGCCCTCGGGCGTGTAGGTGGCCTGGATGAGGAACTTCGGCATAGGGGTGCTCCCTGCCCATCGATCGTCCGGTACGCAGGATGTGCTTCCCGCTGCCGCATGGGCCGCCACTCGCCGAACGGCTGGATTCACCCCTTGGAAGCCAAAACCTTTCCGCCGGTGCCCCATGCGGATGTCAGACAGGCCGAGGCACGATGCTCACCGCGCGGTACTCGTACCCGTCCTGCTTGAAGCCGGGAGCTTCCCACTCGAGATCGACCCGCCGACCGGACGACAGCATGCGGAACCCGTCCATCCGGATGTGGGAGTAGTGGCCCCAGCAGCCACCGGGAGTCTCGGGAGAGTCGAGCACTCCCCACCCTTCCTCTTCGTGCCACTCGCGGACAGCCGCAGTCACCATGGGCGACACCGTAGTGCTCGGGCAGGCGGCCGGCCGCTGGTGCCCGTACGTCCGGGAGGACGGCGACGGGTGGCCGTGCGCTCCCGCCGGCCCGGATCCGGTCACCGCGCTGACGGGGGCCTGGGGGCGGCGCCGGCGGAAAGGGGAGGAAGGCGAGAGGTCACGGCCCCGGGACGGAACCGCTGGGAATTGCTGAGGCCGGCCGAGGCCATGGGAATCCGCCATCGAGTGGCGCGTACCCGACACAACAGCGGCACGGGCTCGCGCTAGTGTGCGCGCGTGAGCCTTCATGTCGTCTTAGGTTGTGGGCCCGCCGGGGCGGCCACCGCCCGGCTGCTGGCCGAGCAGGGGCATGCGGTGCGGGTCGTCACCAGGTCGGGCCGGAGCCCGGAGCCCGGGATCGAGCACGTCGCACTGGACGCGACGGACAGCGAGCGGCTGATCGGTGCCGCGCGGGACGCGACCGCGATCCACAGCTGTGCCGCACCGCCCTACCACCGCTGGACGAGCGGATGGCCGCCGCTGGCCTCGTCGCTCTGCGCGGCGGCCGAGGAGACCGGGGCCGTCCTGGTCATGCTGGGCAACCTCTACGGCTACGGCCCGGTCGACGGCCCCCTGACGGAGCAGCTGCCGCTCGCGGCGACCGGCCCCAAGGGGCGGGTGCGCGCCGCCGTCTGGGAGCAGGCGCGGGAACTGCACGAGCAGGGCCGGATCAAGGCGGTCGAGGTGCGGGCCTCGGACTTCTTCGGGCCCGGCGTGACCGACGGCGGGCACCTGGCCGCGCGGGTCGTGCCACGCCTGCTGCGCGGCAAGCCGGTCTCCACGCTCGGGGACCCGGACGCGCCGCACAGCTGGAGCTACGTCCCCGACGTGGCCAGGGCCCTGGTCGAGGTCGCGGGCGAGGAGCGGGCCTGGGGACGGCCCTGGCACGTCCCGACGGCACCCGCGCTGTCCACCCGGGAGATGGTGGACCGCCTCGCCGCCGAGGCGGGAACGGGACCGGTGGCGGTGCGCGGGCTGCCGTCCGCCGTCCTGGGCGTCGCGTCGGTCTTCTCCCCGCTGCTCCGCGAACTGAGGGAAGTCCGTTATCAGTTCGACCGTCCGTTCGTCGTCGACTCCAGCGCCTACGAAGCCGAGTTCGCGGTACGGGCCACGTCCCTCGACGAACAGATCAAGGCGACCGTGGACTGGTGGCGGGAGCGGTCGGCCACCACCGGATGACACCTGTGACAGGGGGGAGGTTCCACAGTGGGATCAGTGGGATCAGTGGGTGCGCGGCGTGACGACGTCGCGATCGTGGGGATGGCCTGCCGGTTTCCGGGGGCGCGCAACGTCAACGAGTACTGGCGGCTGCTGACGGCCCCGCGGGCACAGTTCTCGACCGTACCGGACTCGCGGTGGCGTACCGCCGCCTTCCTCGGCGACGACGTCCGTGGCGACAACGTCCGTGACACGTCCTCCGTCTACACGGACACCATGGCGCTGCTGCCCGATGTCGGCCACTTCGACGCGGCGCACTACGGCATCCCGCCGCGCCGGGCCAGGGCGATGGACCCTCAGCACCGGCTGCTGATCGACCTCGCCCGCGAGGCGGTCCAGGACGCCGGGTGGGAGGCCGAGGGCTTCGACCGCGAGGAGACCTCGGTGATCACGGCGCTCACCGA
This sequence comes from Streptomyces sp. NTH33, assembly GCF_003236365.1. Taxonomy (GTDB): domain Bacteria; phylum Actinomycetota; class Actinomycetes; order Streptomycetales; family Streptomycetaceae; genus Streptomyces. Next base: position 12,836 of record NZ_POTZ01000035.1, on the reverse strand, counting down.
GAGCGGCTACCGCGAGATCAGCACCCTGCGGATCCGCATGCGCCAGCTGGCCGGCGGCGAGTTCGGGGCGCGGGCGTCCGACCCACGGTGGTCGGAGACGGTCCGCGCGGTCGGAGGGCTGCACGGCACCTCCGTGGCCGGGCTCCTGCTCAACATGGGGCCGAACACGATCAGCTCGGTCCTCGATCTGCACGGCGAGAGCTATGCGCTGGACTCGGCGTGTTCCGGTGGGCTCATGGCCGTGGCCAACGCCGTGTTCGCCCTGCGCGCGGGCCGATGCCGTATCGCACTCGCCGGTGGCGCCCAACTGCTGCTCACCCCCGATCTGCTGGTGGGGCTGTGCCGGGTCGGCGCCATCTCGCGCAGCGGCAGGTGCCTGCCGTTCGGCGCGGCGGCCGACGGCTTCGTCCTGGGAGAGGGCGCCGGGATCCTGGTGCTGCGGCCCCTGGCCGACGCGCTGGCGGCCGGCGACCGGGTCTACGCGGTGATCCGGGGGGTGGGTACGGCCAACGACGGGACCGTGCGGGGCGGTATGGAGCCCCAGGCGGCCGGTCAGCTCCGTGCGTTGCGCCGGGCCTACCGGGACGCGGGCCTGCCCCCGGACGCGGTGGGCTATGTGGAGGCGCACGGCACCGGGACCGCGGTCGGTGATCCGGTCGAGCTCGATGCCCTGCGCGCACTGCGCGGTGAGGGGGCCGCACCCGCCTTCCTCGGTGCGGTGAAGGCGGTGGTCGGCCACTCGCTCGGCGCCGCGGGGATGGCCGGACTCATCAAGACCGCCCTGGCCGTGCACCGGGGAGTGGTACCGCCGCAGCCGGAGTTCGGCCTGGCCGACGCTTCCGGACTCGAGGCCGCGCGGCTGACCGTCCCGACGGCGCCGGTCCGCTGGCCGGGGGCCGGGCAGCCGCGCCGGGCGGGGGTGAGCGCCTTCGGCTTCGGCGGCACCGGAGTCCACCTGGTGGTGGAGGAGTGCGCCACGGAACCGGCCCGCCGGGTACCGGACGAGGGGCCGCACCTGCTGGTGCTCAGCGCCCGCGACCGGGCCGGACTGGCCCGCTACGCCCGGGAGCTGGCGCGCACCATCGCCGACGACCAGTTGTCGCCGGCCGAGGTGGCGCGGACCCTGGCGCGCAGGACTCCCCTCACGGAACGCCTCGCCCTGGTGGCGGAGGACGCCGACGACGCCGTGACCCGGCTGACCGCGGCGGCCGAGGCCGTGGCGGCGGGCCGTACGGGAGAACTCGGGCCGGGGCAGGCGGCCGGCACGGTGCCCCCGGGTGAGCCGCACGAGGTCGCCGTGCCGATGCCGGGGGAGCTGCCCGCCGAGGCACGCGGGGCCGCGTTGCGCCGGCTCGCCGGGCGTGCGGTCACCGAGCCGGGGATCCGTCCGGTGATGGAGCGGACACCCCCGTGCACCCTGCCGCCGAGCCCGCTCGCCCCGCGCCACCACTGGGCGGTCGACGAGTCGGCTCGCGAGACGGGGCAAACCACCCCGGTGAGTCCTCCCGAGCCGATGCCCGAGCCGGTGTCCGAGCCTATGGCCGGGCTGATGCCCGAGCCGGTGTCCGAGCCGGTGTCCGAGGCGGCGCGGGCCGGTGGTGGAGCCGTCGCACCCATCGTGCTCGAAGAGGTGTCGCGGGTCGGCGTCTTCCCCCTCGCCGACCTGAGCGAGCGGATGGAGCTGGTGACCGACCTCGGCTTCGACTCGCTGATGCTGCAGGAGCTGGAGGTCAACATCGCCAAGCGGATACCGGGCTTCCGCTCCGAGGAGGTGTTCTCGCCCGGCCTCACCGTCGAGAAGCTGATCGCCCTGGCCGATCCGCACCTCACGCAGCCACCGGCCCCCGGTGAGCCGCTGCCCCGGAAGACACGGGCGGAGTGGGACACGGAGACCGCGTGCGTCGACGACTTCCCGGAAGTGCGGCGGTTCGAGGACCAGTTGGGTTCGATCGCCGGCAGTGGCGCGGACTTCCCGTACTTCCGGGTCCACCAGGGCACCATCCGCGACACGACCGTGATCGGCGGCCGGGCGTACCTGTCCTTCGGCAGTTACAACTACCTGGGGCTCTCCGGCCATCCGGCGGTCGACGAGGCCGTGCACCAGGCGGTGGACCGGTACGGGACCTCGGTCTCCGCGAGCCGCCCGCTCTCCGGCGAAAGGGACCTGACGGTACGGCTGGAGCGGGCGCTCGCCGACTTCCTCGGCGTCGAGGACTGCCTGGCGCTGGTGAGCGGCCATGCCACCAATGTCACCGCGATAGGACACCTCGTCGGCGCCGGGGACCTCGTGGTGCACGATGCGCTCGCCCACGACAGCATTCTTCAGGGCTGTGCGCTGTCCGGGGCGGCGCGACGTCCGTTCCCCCACAACGACATCGGCCGGCTGGAACACCTGCTCCGGCTCAACCGGTCCCGGTTCCGGCGGGTACTGATCGCCGTCGAGGGCGCCTACAGCATGGACGGCGACCTCGTCGACCTGCCCGCCGTGATCGAGCTGAAGAGGCGTTACGGTGCCCTGCTGATGGTCGACGAGGCGCACAGCATCGGCACCGTGGGCGAACGCGGCCGTGGCGTCGGTGAGTTCTTCGGCGCCGACCGGTCCGACGTGGACCTGTGGATGGGCACCCTGTCCAAGGCCTTCGCCAGCTGCGGCGGTTACCTCGGTGGCTCGGCCCGGACGGTGCGGTGGCTGCGGCACACGCTGCCGGGCTTCGTCTACAGCGTCGGCCTGACTCCGGCCAACGCGGCCGCGGCACTGGCCGCCACCGAGCTGATCGACGCGGAACCGCACCGGGTGCGCACGCTGCGGCGGAACGCGGGCCTCTTCCGGGACCTCGCCGCCTCGGCCGGTCTGGCCACGGGCGCCGGCGCCCACACCCCGATCGTGCCGTGCCTCCTCGGCGGCTCGGCGAGGACCCTGCGCGTCGCGGACCGGCTGTTCGACCGGGGCGTCATCGCCGATCCGATCTTCCACCCCGCCGTGGAGGAGGGGCGCGCGAGGCTGCGGTTCTTCGTCACCAGTGAGCACCGTGAGGAGGACATCCGCCGGGCCGTGGCGATCCTGGCCGAGGAGGGGGCAGCCGACGGGGGATGAGTGGCTCACTTCAGATCAGGGTGCGTTCGATCCGGCTGAGCACGGCACTGTTCGCGGATTCCCTGCCGTCCCCGCGGTCTCCGCTGTTCCCCTTGTCCCGGCCGCCCCGGCCGCCCCGGCTGTCCTCGCCGTCCCCGGCTCTCCCGGCCGGGGGCGTGCCCTGCCCCTCCTCGGTGCTGCCCACCCGTTGGGAGAGCAGATAGGCGATGATCTCCGCCTCCTGCTCCTGGACGTCGTCATAGGTCGCGCGCAGGAGCATGTCGCGCACGAGGTCGGGATCCAGGTTGGGGAAGAGGAGACGAGCGCTCGCCTCGTCCAGCCAGCCCGCCCCGCGATGGCAGCAGATGATGTGGCCCAGCTCGTGCAAGATGATGTGCTCCTGATGCGCGCTGGTGGTGTTGGCGTCGTAGAAGATGAGGTCCTCGTCGCGTGCGGCGACCCACATGCCGCACGGGTGCGACGCGGGCATCTGCAGGGGGACCAGCGTGATGGGACGGTTGCGGATCTCCCCGATGTAGCGGCAGAGCTCGGCCACATCGGTCACCTTCGGCAGATCGAGTTCGGCGATCCGCCGCGCGCCGGCCTTCCGGAGCCTCTTGAGCCGACTGCGGCGGTCCTGACCGGCCGGCTGCCCCTTCCTGGCGCCTCTCACCCCGGCTCCGAGGAGTCGGTGACGGGCGGAAGGCCCTGCATCTGCCGGTACTGGTCCATGATGGCCGTGATGGCCCGGAGGTTTTCCTTCCTCATCCCGGCCGCCCGCATCGCCACGGCGCGGACGCCCGACTGCCGCAGTGCCTCGACGGCGGCGATCTCGCTGAGCACCGACTCGGCGACCTTGTCGTCGAAGAAATAGGCGACGGACACGCCGAAGAACTTGGACAGGGCGGCCAGAAGCTCCGACGAGGGGTTGGAGCGCTTGCCCGTCCGCAACTGCGACAGGTACACACCCCCGACCCTGAGTTCGGGGTTGGTCCGCTTCAGCTCCTCCGCCACCTCGGCGTTGGTCCAGTGCCTGCCCTTGGGGCGAACTGTCTTGAAGAGCTGGTCCAGACGCACTGCCAGCAGGGGCCGGTCGTCGGTCTCGGACACTGCGAATCTCCCTCCCGACACCTCCTCGGCGATGCCCTCAGCTAATTCCAAGTCTCGCAGATTAACTGACAGTTGACAATCGGCCGGGACTCAGCCACCGTGGAAGCCCGCCGATAACTGGCAGCTAACTTGACTTACGGGGGTAGCCGAGTTGGTTGCCGGGGCGCGGGGGTGCCGGCGGTGCCGGGCCGGCCCGGCCCGGACGACGGGGCGGGCCGGCCCGCGCGGGAGACACCTGCCCGACCAGGCGGGAGAACGGGGGATCACGGGGGAGAGCAGCCGGGGGAACCCCGCCCGGTCCAACGGGGGACGGACCGGGCGGGAGCTCTCAACCCGTGTCACCGGCTTTGCGGTAGGCGGACGCGACCTTGGTCAGCCATGCGACCTCCGCGGTGAAGTTGTCCGAATCACGATCTTCGAAGTCGCCGACATCCTTGTTGTCTTCGGGGACGGTGCCGGTGCGCTTGGCGTGCAGGGCCCGTCTGATCTGTGCCGCCTCGGCGAACGCCTGCCGGGACTCCTCGCTCGCCCCCGGGGCCGCGCCGTCGACGCCGTTGGCGCCGCGGTCGATGTAGGGGCGCAGGTCCCGCCATCCGTCCCGGATCTCGACGACCCGCCGGTGGAGGCGGTAGTCGAGGTCGAGGACCGAGGCCCCCGGCGGCTCCAGGACGATGTCCGGGGAGGACTCGTACAGGTCCCGCCAGAGCGGGTACAGGGCCCGGTACGACCGGTAACTGCGCACCCAGTCCAGCAGTCCGGCGGCCGGGGGCCCCCAGGAGGACATGGTCAGGCTGAGCGAGAGGGTCACGATGCCCACCGCGCTGAAGACGGACGCGGCGAGCTGCCAGACACCGATGTCGATGCCCGACGCGGCGGTGAGGATGTTGACCGTCCTGGCCAGGCAGTAGAGGAAGAGGATCACCGCGGCGACGGAGAGCAGCCGCAGGGCCTGTCGCAGAGAGGCGTTGTCGGTCATACGGGCGTAGGGCCCGCACTGGCGGAAGATGGTGACGCACGGAACCGCCTGGGAGACGATGAAGACCAGGAGGTAGGTGAGGATCAGCGGCCGGCCGCTGCCGGTGTTGAAGTCCGTGGCCGGCCGGCCGGGGCCGTCGGCGACGAAGAAGAGCGCCGTCAGAAGCGCGTTGAGGGCGATGCCGGTGATCAGCCAGTAGCGGGTCCTCCGTACGGCCTTCTCGTCGTCGGCCGCCCAGTGCAGCAGGATGATCTGCGCGCTGACGCAGAAGGCGACCGCCGACATGTGCATCACCAGGATGGCGAGGTTGCCGACGCCCAGGAAGCTCTCGCTTCCCATGGCGACGGCACCCATCGTGAAGGTGAGGCACTGGAACAGCAGGGTGACGACCAGGGTGCGGTAGGCGTTGTCCCGCCAGTCGCGCCGTACTTGGCACAGCCGGCAGACGAGCGCGGCGTACGACGAGAGCGCCGCGATGACGAAGCAGAGGGTCTTGGTGGTGTTCACGGCCTGATTCCCTGTGGGTGCCACGCACGCGGCGGACGGTCAGTCGGTGTTCTCGCCCAGAGGAACCACGAGTCCGACGCCTTCGGCCGCCACGGCGATGGCGAAGTCGAAGAACGCGGACTCGTCCCGAACACTGTCGTGGGTACGGCTGAAGACCTGGAACACCAGGAGCCCGATCAGATTGCTCCACAGCACGATGCCGCGCTCGATGACGTCCGAGAAGGGAGCCTCGGGCGCGCCTCCGAAGAGCTCCACGGCCTGGGGCAGGAGCAGCGGCGGCCCGGGCACCGCCCGCCGGGGCGGGGTGAGGTCACCGGCCTGGAGCGCCGAACGCACGATGCCGGCCAGCACGGCGGGGGTGCGCGAGGCGGGCGGGACCGTGTCCTGCGGGGCGTGGTAGTCCGGGACGGGCGAACCGTAGATCAGCGCGAACTCGGCGGGGTTGTCGAAGGACCACCGCCGCAGCGCGCGAGCGACCGCGAGGAGGCGCGCGCCCGCCGACGCGCCGGCGTCCCCGGCGGCCCGGTCGGCCTGCTCCATCGCGGCGCCGGACTCGTTGTAGGCGTCGACGACCAGCGCGGTCAACAGGGCGTCCCGATGCGGGAAGACGGCTTCCACATCGGTGACGGCAAGACCGCCGCCGCGGGCAACGGCATCCAGGGACAGCCCTCCGGCGCCCGATTTCACCAGCAGTTGGCGCGCGGCGGTCTTGATGACGGCCGGGAGCCCGATGCTCTCGCCGGCGGATCTCGTTCCGGAATCCTCCATGGTCCACACCGTAACCGCCGGCCGCCGCGGCCATAAGTGCCGTTGCCCGGGCACCCCGGCCGCCCGCAGAGATCCGGCCACACCAGAGGCAGGGGTGATTCTCTGGATGTCATTCCTCTGGAGGTCAGTCCTCTGGAGGTCAGTCCTCGCGGATGCTGAGCAGATCGCCGGGCCCGCAGTCCAGTTCGCGGCAGATCGCGGTGAGGGTGGAGAAGCGGATCGCCCTCGCCCGGCCGTTCTTCAGTACGGAGAGGTTGACGACCGTCACCCCGACCCTGGCCGCCAGTTCGGACAGGGTCATGCCGCGGTCGGCCAGCAGCCGGTCCAGATGGACCTGGACCCGGTGTTCCTCCTCCGGCGGCATCAGACCAGTCCCTCGGTGTCGGCGCGCAGCTTCGTACCGCGCCGGAAGACCTCGCCCAGGGCCAGGACGAGGAAGGCGAGCAGGACGTATTTGCCGGAGAAGGTGGCCGAGAAGAGGATGTGGTCGGCCATGGGGGTGCTGCCCACCAGCGCCTGTGTGGTGACCGCCGTCAGCACCGGGGAGAGGACGGCCTGCACCAGCACGGTGAGTCCCATGACGCTCAGGCGCCGGGCGTTCTCCGGTACGAAGACGTCGCCGTCGCGCAGGGTCCGGGCCATCCGCAGGAGGAGGACCAGGATGAGGAGCAGGAGCAGGCTGCCGGTGAACTCCGGCACGGCGAGCAGCAGGCGCTGGCTCAGGCCGGGGTCGGTGAGGACGAGGTCGGCCTGGTGAGCACCGGTGAGGGTCATGCCGTGTCCCGCCGCCGCGTCGGTCACGGCGCCCGGTACCCGGGTCGCGGTCCCGGTCTCGACCTCGCGGGTGTCCACCGGGTCGACGAGGCCGGCCACCCCGAGGGCCGGGAGCAGCATCCCGAAGACGCCGACCAGTACAGCGGCCAGGCCCAGAGCGGCCTCCAGCAGCCGACTGTCGGTCCGGCTCCACCAGGACTTCGTACCCATGGCTCTCCCTGCCGCTCGCAGCGTTCTTATCGTTTGTCGATATTATCGATAAGCGATAAGTAGCTGTCAAACCCATGGGTTCCCGGGGGTTCCCAGAAGTTCCCGGGGGTTCCCGGGAAGACTTGTCAGTGAAGTTCGGCCTCCCACGCTTCGAACGGCGGCTCCACCCGGTAGCCGGGATCACACCGGCTGCGAATCCACTGGGCGGCACGGTACTGTGCGTCGCCCTCGTTGAGCGTTCGACCGTGCTCGTCGACGTGTTGTCGAGCACCGCCAACGGCCGCTGGAGATCCTCAGAGGTTGAGGCCAGGTACTTTGACGCGCGTACTTCGGACAGCCTCTGCTCGTTCATTGCCCTCCCCGGGCGACGTCGGACCAAGCGGCCGGCAGGAGGCCGATCCGATCGAGCTTCGGGGAAAGGCGGGCAGGGCGTGCGCGGTGGGGGACGAACAGCCGGGCGGGCGTGCCGCGTACTGGCGCTCGTGGCGTCGACCGCCCTGCTGGCCGGATGCGGCGACGGCCGAGGCGATCCGCCCGCGGGCCCGGCTGCCGGGCCCGCGATCAGAAGTTGCGTGACGCCTTCCGGAGGCCTCGTGGCCGACCTGAACGGCGACGGCACGGCCGACCGTGTCTCTCCTCCCTCCCTCACCGGCGCCGGCCTGGTCATCACCTTCGGAGCCGAGAACGGGCGGGACACGAAGGCGGGTCCCCGGGACCTCGTCGGGGATCGCGGTGAGGGTGCGAAGGACGTGCTGGCCGTCGTGGCCGACTTCGACCAGGACGGCTGGAACGACCTCTTCATCGCCGCCACCGGCGCGTTCGGGGGCGACGACCCGTTGCAGTCGGACGTCTCCGAGCTGCGGCTCGGGCCCTTCTCGGCGCGCGGGCGCGGACAGAGCGATCACCACGTCGACCTGACCGAGCCGCGCGCCGTCTCCGTCGCCGACTACGACCACGACCACCACCCGGACCTCGCGTCCTACGGCCACGAGGGCGACGGCGTCTACGCGACGACGGCCCGCCTCGGCGGCGAGAAGGGGCTCGACCGGGAGCCCGACGACACGAACAGGCGGTACACGAAGGAAGCCGGCCAGACCGACCAGAAGACCCCCGACTCCATGCCCGAGGCCGACCTGACGGCGTTCTACCCGACCTGCGACACCCCCTCGGCTCGGGGAGATTGAGTATTCAGGGGCGGGAACCTTGCCGACCTGCGGCCGCATGGCGCGTGTCACAGGTGACGGAGGCCCATCCCGGTCATGCCACCGCCTGTGAGGTTGGGAGCCAGCAGGGGCACCCAGAAGACGGCGACCGCGAACGCGAGCGAGGTGAGGCCGACGACCCGGGCGACAAGACGGCCCCGCGGCAAGCGTTTCTCCGCGACGACGACGGCGGCCAGGCCCACCATGGCCCAAAGGTTCATCACACCGAACGCCATGAGCAGCAGCATCAAGGACCAGCAGCACCCCAGGCAGAACACGCCGTGGTGCGCTCCGGCACGTAGGTGGCGCGAGGGGCCGCGGTACGACGCGTAGCGCAGCAACAGGCCGATCGGTGAGCGGCACTTGGTGAGGCAGAAATCCTTGAGGGCGGTGAGCTGGTAGACACCGCTGACGGCGAAGACGGCGGCGGCCGCCGCTCTCCCCGCCGTGGGATGTGTGGTGGTGACGTGCGTCGCGCCGACGGCCAGGGCGTACGCAGGCAGCCCGGCGGCGGCCCAGACCAGCACGTAGCCGGCGGTGAACGCGATCATGCGCGGCGTCCGGTGAACGGGGACCGTCCGCGCGTACAACGAGGCGACAGGCGCCGTGGCCGGCAGCATCATCGCGGCCATCATGACCGTCCACACGCCCATGAAGGCGGACAGGTCCCCGGCCATGGTCCGGGACCCCATGTCCCCCCGGCGCAGCGCCACCCACGCCCAGGCCGCGGCCGCCGTGAGCAGCACCGGCCCGGAGTAGCGCGCGCCGTACCGGGCTGTGGTCGTCGTCCTGGTCACGCCGACCATGAGAAGGGCGCCGAGTGTGCGTTGCGGCCGGTGAAGTCCCATGAACGGCCGTGTACGCCACTGCCGATGGCCCGCGTCGACCGGGCGACCGTCAACGTGCTGTTCGCCGGGTGGAACATGCCGGTCAGCCCCATCACGGGGCCGTCCTCGCCGAACTGCGGGGCCACCTGGTCCTCGATCTCGATGTCGATGGCGTCCGCCACCCGCACCGTGTGGCGGCGACCGTCGTCGTGGAAGGCGGTGGGAACGCGTTCGACGCCGAGGACCTCGCCGATGAGGGGGGCGAGCGCCGCCATCGGTCCGCCCACCTGCCCGGAGAAGACCCTGCCCAGTGCGTCCGCCTGGCTGTCGTCGGCCGAAGCGTCGACGTACAGCACGACCTGCCAGCCGCCGTCGGCCATCACGCGGGGCGCGTCGGCGAAGACGACGACGCTGCGGTCCGACACGTCCACGCCGTCGACCTCACCCCGTGCGACGTGGAACGCGAGAGTCACCTGGCAGCGCTCGTTGTCGGCGGGTGCGGTCAGGCCCGAGGTGGTGCACGGACACACGGTGTCGCAGTTGCAGCTCTCCAGATACGTACCGTTCACATTCCAAGCCATCGCTGTACTCCTGCCTGGTTCACGCGCCTGTCGGTGACGAGGAGTGGCGCCCAGCCAACAGAGCGAAAGGCCTGATACGAGCGCCGGCCTTGTGCGGCGCCTCGACCTCATGAGGGGGAACGGGGCCGTGGGCGCGTGCCACGCGCCCGCTCGGCCACAAGATCGACACCAGGAGAGCTCCTTGGCCCGAACGGCCGCCCGAGTACTTCCCAGGCTAGTCCCGCACCCGCACCCGCACCCGCACACCACGCCCGCCACATCACGCCCGCCACATCACGCCCGCCTGCACGGCCTCCGGCGGCGGCAGGCACGGGTACACGAGCTCGTCGCCCCTGTGGTGACAGAAACCGACGTGTGCCTGTTGCCGACCGACCTCGGTCCTGCTCCTCCGCGGACCACCGGGCCCCATGGCGGTCAATTCCTCAGCACCACTGCGAACCCGCGCGGTCCGCGACGATCTCCACATGGAGCAGGCCGTCGTCCGGACCCTCTATGCCCAGGCAGGCGGTCGTCCCGCCCATCGACTTGGTGAAACAACCGGACACCGTCCCGCCCTCGGCCGTGGTGCTCGGCCGCCGGCCGTCCGCCCCGGCGGCCTTCTGGTAGTGAGCCAAGGCGCTCTTCGGGGACCCGCCGTACCGGTACTGCGTCCCGACGACCACGAAGCGATCGTCGTCGTCGCAACTCCGGTACCGGTCCGTCGGATCAGCCCCCCTTTGGGGCCGTGTCCAGCACCGCCGCGCCGGCCATCACTTCGGCAAGCCGGTCCTCGCCCTCGCCACAGCCGTAGGAGGCCAGGAAATACCACGCGGGCAACCCCACCAGCACCAGCCCCGAAACGGCCACGGCAGCGGCCAGGCGGAGCCCCACCCCATTTCTCCTCATGCCGCCGGACGCTAGCGCACCCCCTGTGAAGGCCCGTCTCGGCATCCTGATCCACGGTGAACGCGCCAGCGCCCCCGGCAGGCTTCGAACCTGCGACACCCGCTTCGGGAACCCGGTCAGTGGAACGGCTCGGTGTCCGCCGGCGTCGTCCCTCTCCGGGGCACGGTGGCCGTGCCCCGGAGAGGGGACACCGGGTGCACACGGACGGCTTCGCCAAGTGGACAAGGCGGTTCGAGGACGAGCGCGAGCGCAGGCGCGCCCAGGGCGACCCGGACTGGGGGCGGAGCGCGACGCTGCATCCGGCGGTGTGGGCCAGCATTCAGCGCTTCCAGGTCGGCGAGGACGGTGACGGCGCCAACCTCGTCGGCAAAGCGGATGAGGCAGGCGACGGCGACTACGCGCAGGCGGTCCGGCTCTTCGTCGCCGAGGAGCAGAACCACGCCCGTCTCCTCGCTCGGCTGCTGGCCGCGGGTGGTGTACCGACGTTGACCGGCCACTGGAGCGACACGGTCTTCGTACGGCTGCGGCGTCTCATGGGCCTGCGCATGGAACTGCTGGTGCTGATGATCGCGGAAGTGGTGGCACTGCGTTATTACCGGGCCCTGCGCGACGGCACCGACGACTCGCTCACTTCGGACGTGGCGGGGCGAATCCTGTCCGACGAGCAGCGCCACGTCCCGTTCCACTGCGAGCGCCTGCACGCCTCCCTGGCGGAGTTGCCCCGAGCGATACGCCGCCCGGTGATGGTCCTGTGGCGACTTCTTCTGCTCGCGGCCTCCCTCGTCGTCGCCGCCGACCACGGTCCGGCGCTGCGACGGCTCGGCATCGGGCGCCTGCGATTCGTGGCCGATGTCGTGGCCTCGTCCGGCGCGGTCGTCTCCGCGGTGCTGGTGCCCCGCCCAGACGCATGGACGAGCGAGGGCTGACAACGGACAGCCCACCGCTTCCCGCCCGCCTCTTCAGGGGGAGCCTGGGGCGCAGGGCTGGTGACCTGCAGCTTCGCCGGCCGAGCCGGTCGGCTCAGTTCAGCCTTCCAGGCGCCCTGGTCGACCGTGACAGGCCCCTGCGTCTGGCGCGGCTGTGGCACGGCGACCTCTTCCTCCCGAGCTCGTCCCGAACTCGTCCCGAGCTCTCGGCCGGACGGCCGTTACGGTCCAGGACGCCGGTCGTGCGGTCATCAAAGGCCGCTGGGGGCCACGGTCGGTTGCGGTGGTTGCCGCACTTCGCTGCCCTGCCTCAGCCGGGCCCCGTGGGGGCACACGCCATGCAATCGGTGGTGTGCCACCGCAGTCGCTTGCCAGCGGTGACAAGCCGCTTCGACGGGGTTCACGAGGGAGGAAGCGACTGATGGAAAGCCAAAAAGGTCGCAGGGCTGAACTGGTCACTTTCGTGCGCAATCGCCCCCTCTCTCAACTGGTCCGAACTCGCCCCACCCACCGGCGGCAACGGCCTGGTCGAACTCATCGGAGTCGCCACCCCCGTCTGCGCACCCTTGCAGCTTCTACCGGCCCGTCCGGCAGCGACCGACTCAACCGCCTGTCCCGCGCAGACCAGTGCGTAGCCCAGGTGAACGGGACGGCGGCGGACGTGACCACGGGGATTCTGTTGTCCGCGATCGTGAGGTCAGCCGGCGAGCACCGCTTCAGGAGCTCGATCCGGGGGTGGCCGTGGTCACGTCCGCGGGAGCGGTCGGGGTCGCCGGACGCGGAGCACCGTTCGACGTGGTCACGGACGAACGCGGCGGCGGCCGCCCCGCCGGCCAACGCCGCGCTCTCATTGCCGCACATTCGTTTGATTCAGAGGGATGGGGCTACTCGGTGGTGTTCGCCGGTGGTGGTCGCGTCCGTGGCTCTCGTGCGGATGCGGCCGCCGGGCCGGGGCGATGGGCCACGGGACAGGCGAGGGAGTTGGTCAGGGTGAGTG
>NZ_POTZ01000359.1 GCF_003236365.1 Streptomyces sp. NTH33 | reverse complement strand
ACACGCGGGCGGTCGAGACTTACTGCATCGCCGCGCACTACGCCGCCATGACGCCTGCGGAAAAGTTCTCGACGACCACGTCGGCGACACGGACCAGTTGGAGGAATTCGGCCGTACGGCGACGACGTCGACCAGTGCCGCGACCGCTGCCACGAGGATCACCGAGGCGACCAGCGCGGCCGGAAGGCGGCGCGCGGACCACGGGCGGTGGGTCCGGTGTCCTCCGTCGCGTTCGCCGGCCGTCGGGTTCGGTGGGGGCATGGGGTGTTCGGGCGGACCGGGCTCCCTCGGCTCCTCGGGCTCCTTCGTCAGCGGCACCGCGGCACGGTGCGCGGATGGCGTGGGGCTGTGAGTGGGAGGGTCCGGGCCGGTTGTCATTCCGGTCCTCCTTCCTGCGCGGTGGGCCCGGCGGTGCGGGCCGGGTGGCCGCTCACCGGACCCGCCCCCGGTTCGTGGCGGCAGTCACCAGCCGCCGGACGGTGAGGGTGACCTCTCCCACCTGCAAGCCGGTCAGCTGAGCCACCCGTTCGGCGACGTCGCGCTGGATCCGCTCGCAGACGTGGGGGATGTCGGTGGGGTAGGGCAGGTCCATGGTCAGGTGCAGGCGCACCGGATCGGTGCGCCGGGACTGGACCGTGCGTGCGGCCTGGGCGGCGATACGGGCGACCACCCTGTCCGGGATGACGGTGGCGCCCCGCTCGGCCGGAGGCGGCAGGCCGGCGGCCCGCGCCGATGGGCCGGGCCCTTTGCCGTGAGGTGGGGAACCGGGCCGGGTCTTCACCGCTGCCTCCGTCCGCGGACGTCGAGGTCGCCCTGCACGACGAGGCCGACGATCAGCCCCGCCGCCCCCAGGACCAGCACCAGCAGAAAGGCCCAGAAGCCGCCGAAGTAACCGGCGAAGCCCAGGGCCATCCCGGCCGCGAGGCCCGTCGTCGCTGTGTTCATCATGCACTCACCCGTCTCGCGAGCGTCGTCCGCGTGATCAGCCGCTTACGCCGGGACGCGGCGGTGGCGGTGGTCACGGCGGATCACCGCACGCGGCCCTCGTCCGGTTCGGCCTCTTCCCCTTCGTCGGGAAGGTGGACGTCGTCGACGGCGATGTTCACCTCGACGACCTCCAGTCCCGTCATCCGCTCCACCGCGCCGATCACGTTGGTGCGTACGTCGCCGGCGACGTCGACGATGGAGACGCCGTACTCGACGACGACGTCCAGGTCCACGGCGGCCTGCCGCTCGCCGACCTCGACCTTCACTCCTCGTGTGACGCTGCCGCCTCCGCCGGGGACCCGTTCCCGCACGGCGCCGAGGGCGCGGGCCATGCCCGCCCCAAGGTTGTAAATACCCGGTACCTCGCGGGCGGCCATGCCCGCGATCTTGACCACCACGCCGTCCGCGATGGTGGTCTTCCCCCGTGTCTCGGCCGGAGTTCCGGCTCCGGTGCGGCCCTTCAGCGCGCTCACGCCTGTGTCGGGTCGGCTGTCCGCGCCGACGCTGGTGATGTTGTCCGTCATGGCGGTCGCCTCGATCGGTCGGTCGGACACCGGTGTGGTGCCCTTCGAAAGATTGGACATATCGGGCGGCGCATTCCTCACGCGCGTTGAACGTGACGTGCATCACATACGACTCGTCGGGTACACGGGCAGCCCGAACCTTGTGCGGGGGCGCCATGATCGAAAGCGCTGTTTCCCCATCGCCGGGCCGCGACCTGATGGGACGCGACCTGCCGGATGGCCTGCTGGCCGTACGGGCGGCCGAAGGAGACGAGGACTCCTTCGCCGTTCTCGTCCAGCGGCACAGCCGGTCCCTCCTGGCCCTGGCCCGGTGCCTGCTCGGCAACACCCAGGACGCCGAGGAGGCCGTTCAGGACGCCTTCGTCAGCGCCTGGCGGCGACTGCCGGAATACCACCACGACGCCGAGTTCCGCACCTGGATGTACCGCATCACGGTCAACCGCTGCCTGACCATGCGCCGACGCCGATCACCGCCCCTCTCCCTGGACACCGTCGCCGAACCCGCGACGGACGACGCGTGGAGCCAGCCCGCCCGGTCCGCCGAGCAGGACGCGGCCACCGCCGCCCTGTCCCGCGCGCTCGCCGAACTGGACGCCGGGCAGCGGATCTGCTGGATCCTGAGGGAAGTGCAGGGCCTGCCCTACAAGGAGATAGCCCACGTGACGCGGACCAGTGAACAGACGGTGCGCGGCAGACTGTTCAGAGCACGCCGATCCCTGCAGGAGGCGATGGGCCCGTGGCGCTAGACGACCCGCACGCGCGACCTTCCGGACCGCCCGGAGCCGACGGGCCCCGCACCGGCCCAGCCGCCGCCGACGTACCCCCGTTCACGGGTGATGAGGTGCTGCCCTGCGGCCGCCTGCTCAGCCGGGTCTGGGAACAGGCGCAGGACGCGGCGCCGGCCGCAGACCCGCACACGGTGTCCTGTCCTCACTGCCGCGAGGCCGTCGCGGGACTGGCCCCGCTGAACGCGGCCACCCGGGCGCTGCGCACCGAGGACCCTCCCGGCCTGCACGCACTCGTCGGCCGCGTCATGGACGTCGTCAGGGCAGAGGTCCGGCTCGGGCGGCTGCTGCCCCTGGCAGACCCGGACCGGGATCTGCGGATCGCCGAGAGCGCCGCGGCGAAGGTGCTGCGGCGGGCCGCGGACACGGTTCCCGGTGCCAGGGCCGCGACCTGCCGGCTCGGACCCGAGGGCGAGGGCACCGACGTCCGCGTGACCATGACCCTGGCCGCTGCTCTCGACCGCCCGCTGCCCGACCGGGTCCATCAGGTGCGCCGGTCGGTCCTCGACTCGGCCGGGCAGGACCTGGGACTGGCCGTGGCGGCCGTCGACATCACCGTGATCGACGTCCTGGAGCCGGAGCCGCCCCTCGGTTCCGGCCTCCCGGCCGGCGGTGGTACGTGATGACCGCCATCCGTACGGCCATGCTCCTCGGCGTCGCGGCCGAGACAGCCCTCGCGGTTCCCGGCGTGGTCGGCCTGCAACCCCGCCTCGCCCACCGCCTCGCGGCAGCCGCCGCGCCCACCCGGCCGGACGCCACGCCTCACCGCACGTCTCCCGGGGCAGGCATCCGCGCCGACCGGGCGCCGGACGGTTCGGGATGGCACATCGAGGTGCGCTGCGTCCTGGCCGAGGGCCGGCGGGCGCTGGACATCGCCCGGAACGTCCACGACCGGGTGGGGGCTGCCGTCCTCTCCCACCTCACCGCCCTCGGTGTCGCGGAGCAGGTCACCGTCGAGGTCACGGTGACCCGTATCGCCGCCCGGTACGACGCGGCATGAGTTCCGAGTCAGCCTCTGCGCACCGGCATCCCGGCCCCAGCCGGTGCCATGCCTCGAAGCCGTCCACGTGGACACCACCACCCTCGCGGCCGAGGGCCGCCGTCTGTGACGCACAGGCGGCGGCCCTCGGTCGTACCGCGCTCAGCGGACGATGATCACCACCGGGCTGTTGTAGCCGTAGTTGTAGGGGTAGAAGCCCCCACGGCCGAAGCCGCCGCAGTAGCCGGACCACCAGCCACCGTAGAAACAGCCGCCACCGTGGCCGACGCTGGTGGACACGTGGGCCGGGGCCGCTGCCGGGGTCGCCGCCGCAGCCGTGCCCGCCGCGCCGACGGCGGCGCCACCGGCCATCAGAACACCGACTGCGGACATCGCGAAGAGACGCCTCGCACGTTGTGCTTTCATGGAATACCTTCCTTTCCACCCTCCCGTACGCCGTTCGCGTACAGGCCGGATGGCCGCGGCCGCAGCGGGAAAGGTACGGCGACGCGGTCGTGGGTGTCGCCGCCTGCTGAGTGCGGCCCTCACCAGAAAAGGCTAGACGTGGGCCGTCCGCGCGGCATCTCGGAGACGGGAAGGCGGGAGCAGGCGGCACGCGGCCTCGAAAGGTGAACGGGGATGACGGGGATGTCCGAGCGGGACGACTGGGAGTGCGAGTTCGATCACCGGTGGGCGAGCGCCGCCGAGCACAAGGAGCCCTCCGCCCGGGCCCGTATGCTCGCCGCCCGCTGGAAGGACGACCCGCCGGGCCCGGTCCCGTTCCGCGCCGGCCCGGACCCGGTCGCACCGCGCCGCTCCTCGTGGATATCCACCGTCGTGGTGCTCGGCTGCGTCGCCGCGGTGATCGTGCTCATCGGCTACGTCCAGACGCGCGCCTACCGCTGAGGCGCGCCGGGGTGCGCGCCCGCCCCCCGGGCCGCCCGGCGGTCTTTGCCGCTCCTGGGGCCGCACGGGCCCCCGTCATGGGCACCGGCGGGTGCACACTGGAGGGCGGGACGAGTGCCTGACTGTGCGGGGTGATGCACCATGCAGAGCCGCTTCCGGAGCGACCGACGGCTGACCGTGCGCATGGGGGTCACGCTGTTCCTGCTCGGGTTGCTGTACGTGGCGTTCGTGGCCGCGCTGATCGTGCTGCTGAAGTCCTGGGTGCTGGTCGTGGTGATCGCGGCGGCCGCCCTCGCGGCCCAGTACTGGTTCTCCGACCGGATCGCGCTGTACGCGATGCACGGCCGGGTGGTGGAGCGCGAGGAGTATCCCGAGCTGCACGCGGTGGTCGACCGGCTGTGCGCCATCGCGGACATGCCCAAGCCGGTGGTCGCCGTATCCAACATGGACATGCCGAACGCGTTCGCGACGGGACGGAACCCGGACAACGCGGTGGTGTGCGTGACGACCGGGCTGCTCCGCCGCCTGGAGACCCCGGAACTGGAGGGCGTGCTCGCGCACGAGCTGTCCCACGTGGCGCACAAGGACGTCGCCGTGATCACGGTCGCCTCCTTCCTCGGCGTGATCGCGGGGCTGGTCGTACGGTTCGCCTTCTACTCGGAGCTCTTCGGCGGGCGGGGTCGCAAGGATCAGAACACCCTGGCCGTGTTCGCCATGGTGATGGGGGTCTCGGCGGCGGTGTACGCGATCAGCTTCCTCCTCATCCGGGCCCTGTCCAGGTACCGGGAGCTGGCCGCGGACCGGGCGGCGGCGCTGCTGACCGGACGGCCCTCGTCGCTGGCGTCCGCGCTGACCAAGGTCACGGGCGACATCGCGAGGATCCCGTCCGAGGACCTGCGCACCGCACAGGCCTTCAACGCCTTCTACTTCACTCCGGCGCTGGGCTCCGACCCCGGCATCGCCCGTCTCTTCTCCACCCACCCGAGCCTGGAACAGCGGCTGGAACAGCTGGCACGGATCTCCGCCGAGCTGGGCGAGGCCGCGGCGCCGGGGAAGGCGGGCTGAGGATGGGGCTCCTGGACATCCTGCTCGGCCGTTCGAAGCCCGCCCCGCCCGACCTGGACCAGCTGTTCGCGCTGCCGTCGGCGGCGGTGACGCTGCAGGCGGCGGCCGGCTTCACCCCGACCGGGCAGGGCGCGGTGTGCTTCGCCACGGTCGAGGGAGCGGCCTTCGAACAGACCCACCGCGAGGTCCAGGCCCTCCTGGACGCCGACGCCGACCGCTCCGGCCCGCCCGTGGAACTCTCCCAGGACTCCTACGGCTACTCCTGGCTGATCTCCCGCCGCACCCCGGACCAGCTGCCGGACCTGGTCAACGACCTGCACGCCGTGAACAGCGCGATGGAGGTCAACGGCTTCGGCCCCCAACTGCTGTGCTCCCTGGCCGGCTTCCACGACGACACCGGCCGCCGTCTGGCGCTGGTGTACCTGTACAAGAGGGGCACCTTCTATCCCCTGTGCATGCTCTCCGGCCGGCACAAACGCGACAACGCGCTGGAGCTGCAGATCGCGGCGGCGCTCGAGAACGACCTCCGGATCGAGAAGGACAAGACCCGCTGGTTCCCCCTCTGGGACGCACCCGGACTGGCGGACTGAACGACCCTCCGGGATGTCTGATGACCGGATGGGCGAGCTCTTCCCCTTCGGTCACGACCAGGACGGCGAACGGCTCAGCGGCGTGTACGGCGACGACAGGGACGACGGCGTCCACGACCGGCCCGGCGTCGTCCTGCTGCACGGCGCGGGCACCAGCGGCAAGGAGCGGCTGCTGCCGCTGCTCGCCGAGTTCACCGCCCGCGGCTGCCGCAATGTCGCGTTCGACTTCCCGGGGCACGGCGACAGCACCGGCACGCTGCGGGAGCTGAGTCTGCGCCGGCGGTTCGGGCAGGCGGTCGCCGTCATCGACGGCCACGTACCCGCCGACAGCCCCCTGTTCCTGGCCGGGTTCGGCATGAGCGGCCAGACCGTGGCCGACCTGGCCCGGCACTACGGGGAGCGGGTCGTGGCGCTGGGCCTGTGCGCGCCGGCCGTCTACGCCGGTGAGGCGTGGGACGTGCCGTTCGGCGCGGGCGACGGGCGGTTCAGCGAGACCATCCGCCGTCCCGGCAGCTGGCGTACGGCCCCCGCACTCGACGTGCTGCGCGCCTATGAGGGCCGGTGTCAGTGGTGTCGGGGAGGATGCCGTCAGGACGACTACGGGTGGAGGTC
This sequence comes from Streptomyces sp. NTH33, assembly GCF_003236365.1. GTDB lineage: Bacteria > Actinomycetota > Actinomycetes > Streptomycetales > Streptomycetaceae > Streptomyces. The sequence continues at coordinate 755 of NZ_POTZ01000359.1, read as the reverse complement.
TCATGGGCGGGGAACCGCGGTACGTCGGGGTGGCGGAGCGGCGGGCCAGGCTGGCGTGGCGGCACCGGCTGGCCACCGGAGCACGGGCCACGGCTCCGGAGGAGGTCGCCCGGTCGCTGGTGGCGTTGCACGGGACGGACCCGGCGACCGTGTACCTGGGGGTGGGCGCCCGGCTGGCGGAGCCGGGCGGGACGGTGCCCGCCACGGAGCGTGCACTGTACGAGGACCGCACGCTGGTGCGCATGCACGGCATGCGGCACACCGTGTTCGTCCTTCCCGCCGAGCTGACCGCCGTGGTGCACGCCTCGACCGGTCTCGCCGTCGCCGCCAAGGAACGCGCCGCCCTGATCAAGGACATGGCGAAGGCCGGTGCGCCGGACGCGACCTGGCTGAAGGAGGTCGAGGAGTCGACGCTGGCCGCGCTGGCCCGGCGCGGCCAGGCGACGGCGACCGAACTCGCCCAGGACGAGCCGCGGTTGCGGGAGCAGTTCGTGTACGCGGCCGGGAAGAGCTACGAGGGCGTGCACACGGTCTCGTCCCGGCTGCTGCGCGTCCTGGGCGTGGAGGGGAAGGTGGTGCGGGGACGGCCGCTCGGGTCCTGGACGTCCTCGCAGTTCCGCTGGGCCCTGGCTCCCGCGCACCCCGAGCTCGACGTGGCCGGGGCCCAGACCGACCTGCTGCGCCACTGGCTGGCGTCCTGCGGCCCGGCGACCGAGGCCGACCTGAAGTGGTGGACGGGGTGGCGGGTGACGGAC
>NZ_POTZ01000358.1 GCF_003236365.1 Streptomyces sp. NTH33 | reverse complement strand
CACCCACCGGTCCGCCCATCCACCGATCCGCCGGTCCGGCCGCCTCGCGGCCGGACCCCCCGTTCGTCCCCCTTTCACTGTCTTTCACTGTCGGCACACCCTTGCAGGAGGAAACCCATGAGACGTTCCTGGTCGGTGCCCTCGGCGGCACTCGCGGCCGTCGCGCTGCTCGCCGGCTGCGGGGGAGGCGGCCCGGGCTCGGGCGGCGGCAAGATCAGCGATGACGGCATCACCCTCGGCGTACTGACCGACCTGTCCGGTGTCTACGCCGACCTCGCCGGGCCGAACACCGTCAAGGCGGTCGAGATGGCCGTCGACGACTTCAAGAAGAAGTACGGCGACAAGGCCGTCACCAAGAACATCTCGGTCATCTCCGCCGACCACCAGAACAAGCCGGAGATCGCCAACACCAAGGCGCGCGAGATGTACGACCGCAAGAAGACCGACGCGATCTTCGACGTGCCGACGTCCTCCGCCGCCCTCGCGGTCGCCACCATCGCCGGGCAGTCCAAGCGGCTGTACTTCAACATCGGTGCGGCGACGACCGAGCTGAACGGCAAGAGCTGCAACAAGTACACCTACGGATGGGCCTACGACGCCTACATGCTCGCCAACGGCACCGGCACCGAGGTGACGCAGCACGGCGACGAGAACTGGTACCTGATCTACCCGGACTACGCCTTCGGCCAGGACATGCAGGCGAAGTTCAGCACCGCGATCGAGGGCGCCGGCGGCAAGGTGGTCGGCAAGGACGCGACCCCCTTCCCGAACGACAACTTCTCGACCTTCCTGCTGAAGGCCTCCGCCCACAAGCCGAAACCGGATGTCGTGGGCGTGATGCAGGCCGGCGGCGACCTGGTCAACGTGGTCAAGCAGTACCAGCAGTTCAAGCTCAAGGACAAGGACATCGCGCTGGCCGTCGGCCTGATGTTCGACACCGACATCAAGTCGATCGGCCAGAAGAACCTCGCCGGGACGAGGTACACCACCGCCTGGTTCTGGAACATGGACGACAAGGCGAAGCAGTGGGCGGCGCGGTTCAAGGAGCGGACCGGGGTGACGCCCACCTTCGACCACGCCGCGAACTACTCGGCCGCGACCCAGTACCTGGAGGCGGTGCAGAAGGCCGGCACCGACAAGGCGGAGGACGTCACCAAGACCCTTGACGGGATGAAGTTCGACGACGTCTTCGCCCGCAACGGCGAGGTGCGCAAGGAGGACCACCGGCTCGTGCACGACGCCTACCTCGCGGAGGTCAGGGACCCCTCCGAGAGCACGGAGGAGGGCGATTTCACCAAGCTGGTGAAGACGATCCCCGCCGACAAGGCGTTCGCCGCGCCGTCCCCCGACTGCACGATGGGCTGACCCGCGAAACCCGCTGCCGCTCCCCGGCGGACACGCCGCCCGCCGGGGCCCGTCCCCGCACCCGCAGCCACCCGGCCGCGGGCCGCGTCCCTTCCCTCCGTCCGCTGACCACGGGAAAGACCACTCATGACAACGTTCCTGCAACAGGCGTTCAACGGCCTGGTCAGCGGCGGGTTCTACGCCCTGCTCGCGCTCGGCCTGGCCGTCATCTTCGGCATGCTGCGCGTGGTGAACTTCGCGCACGGCGCCCTCTACATGCTCGGCGCGTTCGGCGCCGTCGTGCTCTCCGACAGCCTCGGCCTCGGCTTCTGGTGGGCGCTGCTGATCGTGCCCCTCGTGCTGGCCGTCGCCGGCATGCTCGTCGAGCGGCTGCTCGTCCACCGTCTGGCGGCCCTGGACCCGCTCTACAACTTCCTGCTGACCTTCGGGATCGCCCTGGTCTGCCAGGACCTGATGCGGATGAAGTACGGCTCGCACTCCCAGCCGTACGCGGGCACGCCCTTCTCCGGCTCGCTCGACCTCGGCCTGTTCACCTTCCCCGCCTACCAGGTGTTCGTCCTGTGCGCGGCGGCCGTCGTGTGTCTCGCGGTGTGGCTGCTGCTCACCCGCACCCGGATCGGGACGGTGGTGCGCGCCGCGACCGAACGGCCCGAGACGACCCGGGCGTTCGGGATCGACACCGGTCGCTGGGTCACCCCCGTCTTCGGCTTCGGGGCCGGCCTGGCCGCGCTCGCCGGGGTGCTGGCCGCGCCCATGCGGGCGGTCAACTCCTCCATGGGAGCCGACCTGATCATCATCGTCTTCGCGGTCGTCGTCATCGGCGGCCTCGGCTCGATCCCCGGGGCCGTCGCCGCCGGGTTCCTCATCGGGATGCTGCAGGCGCTCGGCAACCTCTACGTCCCCGTCCTGTCCCAGACCTCCGTCTACCTGCTCATGGCCGTGGTCCTGCTGGTCCGCCCGGCCGGCCTGTTCGGCAAGGAGGAGCACGCGTGATCCGCTTCATCGTCACCCGGCTGGAGGGGCACCCCGCGTGGGTCCGGTGGGGCCTGCTCGCCGCCGGGCTGCTGCTCGCCTTCGGGCTGCCCTGGACGCTGTACCCGCCGGTGGCCACCGACATCCTGTGCTGGGCCCTGTTCGCCGTGGCGTTCGACCTGCTGCTCGGACACGCCGGACTGCTGTCCTTCGGCCATGCCGCGTTCTGGGGGACCTCGGCGTACGCCACCGGCCTGATCGCCATCCACTCCGGACTGCCGTTCTACGCCGCCGTGCTCTGCGGCGCGGTGGCCGCCGCGGTCCTCGCCGTGCCGATCGGCTTCCTCGGGGTGCGGCGCAGCGGTATCTACTTCGCCATGGTCACCCTGGCCTTCGCCCAGATGGTGTACTTCATCGCCAACCAGTGGAGCGGCCTCACCGGCGGGGAGAACGGTCTGCAGGGCATACCCCGGGCGCTGCCCGGAGTGGACCTGTCCGACTCCTTCGTCTTCTACTACGCGGCGCTGCCGGTGGTGCTGCTCGGCCTGCTCGCGGCCTGGCGGATCGTGCACTCCCCGTTCGGCCGGGTCATCGCCGCCGTCCGGGACAACCCGGCCCGGGCCCGCGCCCTCGGCTACTCCGTCGACCTGTACAAGGTGGTGATCTTCACCATCTCCGCCTTCCTGTCCGGGCTCGCCGGCGGGCTCTACGCGGTCAACCACGGCTTCGCCTCGCTGCAGGAGGTGTACTGGACCACCTCGGGCAAGGTCGTCGTGATGACCGTCCTCGGCGGCATCGGCACCCTGTGGGGCAGCCTGATCGGCGCCGGGGTGATCGTCCGGCTGGAGGACTGGCTCGCCACGGCCGGTTTCGACGAGGTCGGCCTGGTCACGGGCGGGATCTTCATCGTCGTGGTCATGCTCTTCCGCCGGGGTCTGTGGGGCACCGTCACTCATCTCCTGCGCCGCCGCTTCGGGGTATCGTCCGAGGACACCGGTGAGAAACGCCGCCCCGAACCCGACCGCGAGACTCCGTCGCAGCCCGTCGCGCCATAAGGCGTCCGCCGTGTCCGATGCCGGCCGCTCCGGCTCAGCCGTTCCGTCGTAGGGGAGGTCCCATGGCCGCGGCCCCGCCCGGGATCGTCCTCGGAGTCGAATCCGTCGGCAGACTGCTGCGGCTGCTGCTGCGCGAGAACGCGGTCGTCCACGAGTACGAGGCGGTCCTCGGCGGTGTCCCCGCCGACACCGCCGAGCTGCTTCGTCCGCTGGTCGACGACGCGCTGCGGGTCCGCGCCAGACTCGACGAGCGCCGCCGCCGCGAGGCGGAGCTCGCCGCGCTGTACGAGACGGCGGGCGACCTGTCCTCGCTGCGGGACCTGGAGGCGGTGCTGCAGGCGATCGTCCGGCGGGCCCGCGCCCTGCTGGACACCGACGCCGCCTATCTGATGCTCAACGACCCCGTCCGCGGCGACACCTACATGCGGGTCACGGACGGGATCCGCACCGACGCCTTCAAAAGGGGGCGCTTGGCGCTGGGCGCCGGTCTCGGCGGGCTGGTCGCCAAGACCGGCGTCCCCTACAACACCGCCGACTACCTCAACGACCGGCGCTTCGAGCACACCGTCGACGACATGGTCGGCGGCGAGGGGCTGACGACCATTCAGGGGGTGCCGCTCACCCTCGGCAACAAGGTCATCGGTGTGCTGTTCGCCGCGAACCGGGACCACCGCGGGTTCTCCAGCCAGGAGGTGGCCCTGCTGATCTCGCTGGCCAACCAGGCGGCCATCGCCATCGAGAACGCCACCCTCTTCGAGGACGTACGCCGCGCGGTCGACGAGCTCACCGAGGCCAACGCCGTCATCCAGGCGCACAGCGAGTCCATCGAACGCGCCGCCGCCCTGCACGAGCGGCTGACCACCATCGTGCTGGACGGCGGCGGCATGTCCGACATCGCGGGCACGCTCGCGGAGTTCCTGGGCGGCAGCATCCTCGTCCTGGATCCGCGCGGGCGGGCCATGGCCGCCGCGGGCGAGGACCCGGTCGTGGAGCGGACCCGCGTCGAGGGCGCCCTGCCGCGGTCCTGGCCCCCGGAGGGCGCGGTCCGCGAGGCGTTCGTCCTCAGTACGGACTCGCGCCGCACCCGCCGGGTACCGTCGGACAGCGGCGGTGCCACGGTCTGCGCCACACCGATCGCGGCGGGCGGCGAGGCGCTCGGGGTGCTGGTCCTGCTCCGCGACCGCGTGGGCGCCTCCCACGTCCGCTCGCTGGAGCGCGCCGCACAGGTCACCGCGCTGATGCTGCTCAGCGAGCGCACCGTCGCCGAGGCCGAGCACCGGCTGCGCGGAGAGATCCTCGAGGACCTGCTCGGCTCCCCGCACCGCGACCCCGAAGGGCTGCGGCGGCGTGCCGCGCTGATGGGCCTCGACCTGGACAAGCCGTGCACCGTGCTCACCGCCCGCTGCCGCGACGGCCGTCACCGGCGCCGGATCGCGGACGCGGCGGCGCCGTTCGCCGTCCGGGCCGGGGGACTGGCCGGGGAGTACCGGGGCAATGTCGTGGTCCTGCTCCCCGGCGACGGCGACGGTGCCGGAGCCGCCGCGCGCGCCGCGGATCCCGCGGAGACCGCGCGGGACCTGGCCGAGCACCTGGCGAAGTCGTTGGACGCCCCGGTCACGGTCGGAGCGGCGGCGGCCTCGGCGACGGGAGTGGACCCGATCGTGGAGGCGCACCGGGACGCCGCCCGCTGCCTCGACGTGCTGCTCGCCCTCGGCCGCGACGGCGAGGGCGCCTCACCGACGGAACTCGGTGTCTACGGGCTGCTGTTCCACAAGACCGGCCGCGACGAGCTGCGCCGCTTCGTCGACCGCACCATCGGCGCGGTGCTCGAGTACGACGCCCGGCGCCGCAGCGACCTGGTGCGCACCCTGCTGACGTACTTCGCCTGCGACGGCAACCTCAACCGCACCGCGGCCGCCCTGTACGTGCACGTCAACACGCTGTACCAGCGCGTCGACCGGATCACGGCGCTGCTCGGCCCGCAGTGGCGCCACAGCGACCAGGCCCTGCAGGTACACCTCGCGCTGAAGGTGCACTCCGTGCTCAGCACCGAGTAGGCCCGGGCCGTCGCTCCGGACAGCGGCCCCGGCAGCAGCACCGGTCCGGCCACGCGGACGGGGACGAGGCCACCCGCGAGGCGACAGTGCGCCGGCCTGATCCCGGCTCAGGACGCGCGAGTGACGACGAGGACCGGCAGGCGCCGGGGAGTTCGCGTTCGGCGAAGGTGACAGGGCCGATCGGTCCCTTCCCGGCGCCCGCACGGCTGCTACTTCTTGTGGCAGCCCCACTTGCCGTTGACCTTGGTGTAGTGCTCGCCCTTCGGGCACTTCTTGTGGTGCGGCGTCATCGTGGGAGACGGCTTGGCTGCGTGAGGGCTTGCGGCCACTGTGGCGTTCGCCGGTGCCGCGAGAGCGGTGCCCGCAGAGGCCACTGCCGCTCCGCCGGCGAGCATGCCCGCGGCGAGGGTGGTGGCCAGAGTGCGTGTGATCCTGCTTCGCATGATCGGCAGCCTTTCTGTAGTCGGCGTTGCCTCCTACATTCGATTCTTGGTGCCGTTCTCCCCGGACCGCATCTCGATCATCAACGTACCCGCCGGACAGGAGAGTTCCGCCGCGTCTTCGAAGCAGGACGGGCCCGATTCGGCAGCGGCCGGGCGGATCACACCACGCCGCTCTCCCACCACCACGAACCGGAGCCGTACGAGGGGTACTGGACGCGGCTGTCGACGTGCTGCCACGAGTGGGTGTACGCCTCGAGGCCGGAGAAACCGCAGGTCTCGGCGATCCTGTAGGTCTGCAGGGTGCTGTGGCCGGAGACCACGATGTCCGCGGCCACGCCGTAGACGTGCATGCTGTTGGACGCGCCGCCCACCGAAGCGTTGTGCGCGGTGCTGCGGAAGCCGGAGTTGATCGTGATCGCGCTGTTGCCGGCCTTCTTGCGCACCGCCTCCAGCTTGTACATCAGCCGGCGCACGTTCTCCTTGACCTGCGCGGATCCGACCTTGCCGCCGTTGAATCCGGAGCCGTCCTTGGAGTGGAACTCGCTCCAGTCGAAGTGGGCGGTCGATCCGTCGCCGCTCTCCAGGCCGTTGAGCACGCTCTGGGTCTGCGGGCCGACGACACCGTCCGCGCTCAGGCCGTAGGCGGACTGGAAGCGTTTGACGGCGGCGGCCGTGGCCGGGCCGAAGTCGCCGTCCCAGGCGACGTACGTCTGCTGGGCACTGGAGGCGGCCCAGCCGCCGACGCGGATCTGCAGTTCCACCACGTCCGAGCCGGAAGCGCCCTGCTGGAGGGTGCGGGTCCAGCCGTAGGCCGAGGCGGTGCCCGCCAAGGCGACGTTGCCGGCCGCCGCCAAGCCGAGCGCGGCCGTCATGCCTGCCGCGCTGCGGAGCAGAGTGCGGCGGTCGATGCTTCGATGGGGGTGTCGAGACGGGTTCACGGAAGTCTCCTGGTTCTGTCGGGAGGACGACAGCGCGAACCAACTCTCCTCATCATGAGGTGAGTTGACGCGCGTAAAACCGTAAGGGGTTGATTGACATGTCCGCAACGATCTGACGGATGAGAGCGGTGGGAATGCTTTTGTGGTCGCTCGCAACCAATTCCCCGGCATCTCTGACGTCCAAGTCCGCGCTTCGCTAGGCTTCCCGCCATACCTGCAGATCAGGGGTGACGGAGTGTCGGAACCGCAGCACACCGGGAGGGCCACCGTCGTGGACGGACGCGATCGGCTGGGAAAACCCCTGTACGAGCGCGAGAGCGAAGTGACCGCCGCTCAGGGCGCGGTGGAGGCGATCTGCGCGGGCGGACAGCACGGTGCAGCCG
>NZ_POTZ01000357.1 GCF_003236365.1 Streptomyces sp. NTH33 | reverse complement strand
GGGCCCCCCGGCAACCTCCGCGCCCGCCTCACCTCCTTCGTCGGCCGGGAGGCCGACATCGAGGCGATCCGCGCCGACCTCGGGACCGCGCGGCTGGTGACGCTGCTGGGGCCCGGCGGGGCCGGGAAGACGCGGCTGTCGCAGGAGGCGGCGGAGGCCGTGCGGCCGGCGGTGCGGGACGGGGTGTGGCTGGCCGAGCTCGCTCCCGTCGACGACGCCGGCGCCGTACCCGAGGCCGTGCTCACGGCCGTGGGCGCCCGCGAGACCGTGCTGTACGGCGCGGGGGCCGAGGAGATGCGGGCCGCGGTCGCCGACCGGCACGACGACCCGGTCGAGCGGCTGGTCGAGCACTGCGCGCGGCGCCGCATGCTGCTCCTGCTCGACAACTGCGAGCACGTCGTCGACGCGGCGGCCCGCCTCGCCGAGGAACTGCTCGCCCGCTGCCCGCACCTCACCGTCCTGGCCACCAGCCGGGAACCGCTCGGCGTACCCGGTGAGGTGCTGCGGCCGGTGGAGCCGCTGCCCGAGCCGGTCGCGCTGCGGCTGCTCGCCGACCGGGGGGCCGCCGTACGGCCCGGTTTCCGCGTCGACGCCGACGAGGACACCGCCGCCGCCTGCGCCGAGATCTGCCGACGCCTGGACGGCCTGCCGCTCGCCATCGAACTCGCCGCCGCCCGGCTGCGGATGCTCACCCCGCGCCAGATCGCCGGCCGGCTCGACGACCGCTTCCGCCTGCTCACCTCCGGCAGCCGCACCGTCCTGCCCCGCCAGCAGACCCTGCGGGCCGTCGTCGACTGGTCCTGGGACCTGCTGGACACGGACGAGCGGGACGTCCTGAGTCGGCTGTCCGTCTTCGCCGGCGGCTGCGACCTCGCCGCGGCCGAGGTCGTGTGCGGCCCCGCCGCCTTCGACGCCCTCGCCTCCCTCGTCGACAAGTCCCTCGTGGTGGCCGACGCCGCCGCCGACGGCGAGATGCGCTACCGGCTCCTGGAGACCGTCGCCGAGTACGCGGGCGAACGGCTCGACGAGAGCGGCGGCCGTACGGAGGCCGAGCGCGCCCACCTGACGTACTACCGCGAACTCGCCCGCACCACCGACCCGTTGCTGCGCGGCCCCGGTCAGCGCGCCGCCATCGGGAAGCTGGAGCGGGAGTACGAGAACCTGCGCACCGCCCTGCGCCACGCCGTCGCCGTACGCGACGAGCAGGAGGGGCTGTGTCTGATCCTTTCGCTCGCCTTCTACTGGCAGCTGCGCGACGCGCGCATCGAGGCCCGCACCTGGTGCGTCGAGGTCATGGCGCTCGGCCCCGACCCCTTCGCCGAGCCGGTCCGGCGCGCCGCCCCGGTATGGCGGCGGTGCACGGACGCCCCGCCGCCGATGACCGGCGAGGTTCTCGCGGAGGCCCGCCGCGGCCTGCACCTCGCCCATATGGCCTGCATGGACACCGAGCTGGACGCCTGGCAGTCCCCGGAGGCGCAACGAAAGCTGCGCGTCGTCACCGAGGTCTACGAGCCGGGCATGCCGCAGGTCTGCCGCAGCCCCGGCACGCTCTGGATGTTCGCGGTGATGCTGATCGGTGACGTGGCGCGCCTGCGCGAGGTCAGCGACGCCGCCGTGCGCACCTGCCGCAGCGATCCGGGATTCGAGTGGGAGCTCGCCCACGCCCTCCAGTGGCGTGCCAACCTGCTGGCCAACCGCACCGACTCGGCCGGGGACGCGGGCCGGGACGCCGACGAGGCGCTGGAGATCTTCCGCCGCCTCGGGGACGCCTGGGGCACCGCCGAGGCGCTCTCCGCGCGCGCGGAGGCACATGAACGGACCGGCGCCTATCTGTCGGCCGCCGCCGACTACCGCGCGGCCGTCGAGCACGCCGAACGTCTCGGCGCCCACGCCCAGATCGCCCTCCTCAACGTCCGCCTCGGCGGCGCCCTGCTGGAGGCGGGCGAGGCCGAACAGGGCGAGCGGATGCTGCGCGAGGCCATCGAGCAGAACGACGGCGGCCACAACGAGGCCATGCCGGCCGCCCGGATCTTCCTCGCCGGCCGGCTCGGCATGACCGGCCGCATCCGTGAGGCGCGCGAACAACTGCGGCTGCTGCGCGAGGAGTTCAGCATCGCGCACTTCGTCGTCTTCGACTCTTTCATCCTCGGTGCGGAGGCCTGGGTGGACGCGGCCGACGGCCGTTACGAGGACGCCCTGGACAAGTCCCGCAGGGCACTGGAGCAGGCCCGGAACCCGCTGTCCCAGGCCATCGCGCCCCACATGTCCTCGATGTACCTGACCGTCGCGGCCCTGGCCGTCGCCGGCGCGGACGGCGGACGCCGCGCCCGGGACGCCGCCCGCTGCCTCGGCGCCGCCGACGCCCTGCTGCCGCCCCGGCACGTGCCCTCGTCCCTGGAACGCCACATCCACGACCAGGCGGTCGCCCGCATCCGGTCCGTGCTCGGCGAGGAGGCGTACGAGGCCGCGTACGCGGAGGGCGGCGGCCTCACCCCGCAGGAGGCCGCCGCCCTGGTCTGACGCGCCCGACCGGGGCCGTACGGTCAGGTCTTGGTACGGAACTTGTGGATCGCGACCGGGGCCATCACCGCGGTGATCGCCGCCGACCAGGCCAGCGTCAGCCACAGACCGTGCGCGACCGGGCCGTGCGTCATCAGCCCGCGGGCGGCGTCCGCGAGGGCGGACAGCGGGTTGTACTCGGTGAACGTCCGCAGCCAGCCCGGCATCGTCCCGGGCGGCGCGAAGATGGACGAGCCGAACTGCAGCGGCATCAGCACCAGGAAGCCCATCGCCTGCACGGACTGCGCGTTCTTCATCACCACGCCGAGCGTGAGGAACACCCACATCAGCGCCGAGCCGAACACCGCGGACAGCCCCACGGCGGCGACCAGGCCGGGCCAGTTCTCGATGTCGAAGCCGACGAGGACGCCGACGACCATGAGGATCGTCGTCGCGATGAGCATCCGCAGCAGCTCGACGGAGATCTTGGCGAACAGCACCGAGCCGCGCCCGATCGGCAGGGACCGGAAGCGGTCCATCACACCGGAGTTGAAGTCCTGGTTGAAGCCGGTGCCCACGCTCTGGGCCAGGTTCATCCCCATCATGGCCATCAGGCCGGGCACGATGTACTGCACGTACTGCTGCTGCCCGCCGCCCAGCGACTGCCCGATCGAGCCGCCGAAGACGTACACGAACAGCAGCGTGAAGATCACCGGGAACAGGATCGCGTCGAACATCGACTCGGGGTCCTGGCGGATCCACAGCAGGTTGCGGCGGACCAGCGCGCCGGTGTGCCGCAGGTGGGCGCGCAGCGGGATCCGGGCGTCGGCCTTCGGACCGGCGGCAGTTGTGGCGATGGCGCTCATACGGCGACCTCCTCGCGGGAGCCGGTGGGCCGGGCGTCCTGCGGGGCACTGGCGCGGTGGCCGGTGAGGGACAGGAACACCTCGTCCAGGCTGGGCAGTTCGGTGGTGATGGAGGAGATCGTGATGCCGCGCGCGGTGACCGCGCCGACCACGGCGGTCAGCTGCTCGTCACTGAGGACCGGCACCAGCAGGGAGCCGGTTTCGGTGTCCACGGTCGTCGCGGCGAGCCCGGTGATGCCCAGCTCGTCGAGCATCCCGGCCAGCGGGCGCAGCTGAAGGGGATCGGCCGGCTGCACGCGCAGGGTGCGCCCGCCGACCTTCGCCTTGAGCTCCTCGACGGCCCCGTTCGCGATGACCCTGCCGCGGTCGACGACGGTCAGCTCGGAGGCCAGCTGCTCGGCCTCCTCCATGTACTGGGTGGTCAGCAGGACGGTGACCCCGTCCCCGACCATCGCCTTGACCTCGTCCCACACCTCGTTGCGGGTGCGGGGGTCGAGTCCCGTGGTCGGCTCGTCCAGGTAGAGGACGGCGGGCCGCCCGATCATCGAGGCGGCCAGGTCCAGCCGCCGCCGCATGCCGCCGGAGTACGTACGGGCCGGCCGCCGCGCGGCCTCGGTGAGCGAGAACCGCTCCAGCAGCTCGTCGGCGCGGGCGCGGGCCTCCTTGCGGGGCAGGTCGAGCAGCCGGCCGATCAGGTACAGGTTCTCCCAGCCGGGCAGCTTCTCGTCGACGGAGGCGTACTGCCCGGTCAGCCCGATCACCCGGCGCAGCTGCCGGGGCTGCCGTACGACGTCGTAGCCGGCGACGGTGGCCCGGCCGGCGTCCGGGGTCAGCAGGGTGGACAGGATGCGCACGAGCGTGGTCTTGCCGGCCCCGTTCGGCCCGAGCACACCCATCACGGTGCCCTCGCGCACGTCCAGGTCCACACCGTCCAGCGCCCTGGTCTCGCCGTAGTGCTTGACCAGCCCCCGCACGGTCACGGCACTGGGTTTCGTGTCGTTTGGTGTCATGACGGAAACGCTGTCAGCCGCCACCGACAAACCACCGACAGTCGACCGACAGCACCGACACATCCCCGACAAGCACCGCAACCATCGACTGAGGAACCACGACGGCGAGCAACCACCTCCGCGAGAGCGGCGCCGGTTTAGGCGCAAAAACAGGCAGCCCCGCCGACGGGGGAAGATCGGCGGGGCTACCTTCTGGTACCGCAGTGGCTCAACCGTAGGTCAGTGCACCGAGTGCTCCTCCAGCGGGAACGCCCCGCCGACCACGTCCTCCGCGAACGCCTTGGCCGCGTCGCCCATGACCGCCCGCAGATCCGCGTACTTCTTGACGAACTTCGGCACGCGCCCGCCCGTCAGCCCGAGCATGTCGGTCCACACCAGCACCTGCGCGTCCGTCTGCGGCCCGGCCCCGATGCCGACGGTCGGGATGTGCAGCACCCGCGTCACCTCGGCCGCCAGCTCCGCCGGCACCAGCTCCAGCACGACCGCGAACGCCCCCGCGTCCTGCACGGCCTTCGCGTCCCGCAGCAGCTGCGCCGCCGCCTCCTCGCCGCGACCCTGGACGCGGTAGCCCATGGCGTTGACGGACTGCGGGGTCAGGCCGATGTGGGCCATGACCGGGATGCCGGACTCCACCAGGAGCCGGATCTGCTCGTGCGACCGTTCGCCGCCCTCCAGCTTCACGGCGCCGACGCCCGCCTCCTTGACCAGCCGGGTCGCCGAGCGCAGCGCCTGCACCGGGCCCTCCTGGTAGGAGCCGAAGGGGAGGTCGCCGACGATCAGGGCGCGGCGCGTGCCCCGGACGACCGCGGCGGACAGCATGGTCATCTCGTCGAGGGTGACGGGTACGGTCGTGTCGTACCCCAGGTGGCAGTTGCCCGCGGAGTCTCCCACCAGCATCACCGGGATGCCGGCCTCGTCGAAGACGGAGGCGGTCATGGCGTCGTAGGCGGTGAGCATGGGCCACTTCTCGCCGCGTTCCTTGGCGAGGGCGATGTCGCGGACGGTGATGCGGCGGGTGCCCTTTCCTCCGTACAGCGCTTTGCTGCTGTCGGAGGGCTTCGTCTGGGCAGCCGAAAGCTGCGTCATGGCAACGGCTCCTTCGTCATCTCGAGGCGCCCTGACGGCGTCCCCGGATCCCTCCCATGGTGGCACCTCGTGCCAGTGCGAGCCAGAGGACGCTCGTGTGCGCAACGTCTCGGTAAGGGACGTAAGAGCTGGGTAAAGGTTTCCGATACGAGACGGTCTCGTATCGGAAGCGCCCTAGGCTCGCACCATGACTACTCCTGCCGACAACGCCGGCCGCGGCTCCCGGATTCCGGAAGCGGTGCACCGCCGCCGCTGGGCGATTCTCGGCGTGCTGATGCTGAGCCTGCTGATCGTGGTGCTCGACAACTCGATCCTGAACGTCGCCATCAAGACGATCTCCACCCCGGCCCCGACCGGACTGGGGGCCACGCAGAGCGAGCTGGAGTGGGCGATCAACGCCTACACCCTCGTCTTCGCGGGCCTGCTGTTCACCGCCGGGCTCGTCGGCGACCGCATCGGCCGCAAGAAGGTCCTGCTCGGCGGCCTCGTCGTGTTCGGGATCGGGTCCGCGCTGGCCGCCGAGTCCGGCACGCCGAACGAGCTCATCGCCTACCGCGCCCTGATGGCCCTCGGTGCCGCCTTCGTCATGCCGGCCACCCTCGCCGTCCTCATGAACGTCTTCGAGCGCGAGGAGCAGCCCAAGGCCATCGGCATCTGGGCCGGCGGCGTGGGCCTGGCCATCGCCATCGGCCCGATCACCGGCGGTCTGCTGCTCGACCACTTCTGGTGGGGCTCGGTGTTCCTCGTCAACGTGCCCATCGTGATCGTCGCGGTGGCGCTGATGGTGTGGCTGGTGCCCGACTCCCGCGACCCGCGGCCCGGCCGCGTCGACCCGGTCGGCGTCGTGCTGTCCGTGGTCGGCCTGGTCCTGCTCGTGTACGGCATCATCAAGGGCGGCGAGCTCGCCGACTTCACCGATCCCACCGCGCTGTCGACGATCGTGGCGGGCCTGCTCGTCCTCGCGGCCTTCGTGTGGTTCGAGAAGCGCAGCGACCACCCGTCCCTGGACGTCACCTACTTCAGGAACAAGGTCTTCTCGGCCGCCATGGCCGCCATCGCGCTGGTGTTCTTCGCGCTGATGGGCGTGACGTTCTTCTCGGTGTTCTACACGCAGAGCGTGCGCGGCTACACGCCGCTCCAGTCCGGCCTGCTGATGCTGCCGCTGGCCGCCGCACAGATGATCTTCGCGCCGCGGGCCCGGCTGGTCGTCGACCGCTTCGGGAACAAGGCCACCACCACGGCCGGTCTGCTCCTGCTCGCCGCCATGCTGGCCGCCTTCGCCGGCTTCGAGGCCGACACGCCGATCTGGGTGCTGGAGGCCGTCTTCTTCCTCATGGGCACCGGCATGGCGCACATCATGACGCCGACCAGCGTCGTCATCATGCAGGCCCTGCCCCGCGAGAAGGCCGGTTCGGCCTCCGCGCTGAGCAACACCTTCCGCCAGGTCGGCGGCGCGCTCGGCATCGCCGTGCTCGGCTCGGTGCTCTCGGCGGCGTACCGCAGCCGCATCGAGGACAAGCTCGGCCTGCTCCCGGCCGGGGTGCGCGACAAGGCCGGCGAGTCCATCGAGGCCACCCTCGGCGTCGCCGCCAGGCTCGGCCCGCGCGGTGACTCCCTGGTGAGCTCGGCCAACGACGCCTTCCTGCACGCGATGCACGTCACCGCGCTGTGCGGCGCCGTGGTCGCGGTCGTCGGCGCGGTCGTGGTGGCCCTGTTCCTGCCGGGCAAGGCGTCCACGCCCCAGAAGGGCAAGGAGGAGCAGGAGATGGTGGCGGCGGTGGAGTAGGCCGGGGGAGTGATTGGGGGT
>NZ_POTZ01000356.1 GCF_003236365.1 Streptomyces sp. NTH33 | reverse complement strand
CCGTAAGGGCGCGCCGCGCCCCCGATCTCCGCCCCGATTTCCGTCCCCAGCTTGCCATATGGCCCCCGTCCCTCTCTTTGTCTTCTCTTTGTCCCTGATTGTGTGCTTGTCCGTTCATCAGTGGCCATACCCGCTCGTTTTTGATCGTGCGCGTCGGACTGGGCCGTTCGGCCCCCCGTGGTTCGCCGGTTCGGGCCCGGGTACCCGGCCGTGCGCACGAACACAGGAGCGCGCTGCGAGCGCGGCAGGGAAGGGGCACGGCACGATGAAGGCAGTGACCTGGCAGGGCAAGCGCGACGTTCGGGTGGAAGAGGTCCCCGACCCGAAGATCCAGGAGCCGACGGACGCCGTCATCCGGATCACCTCGAGCGGCCTGTGCGGCTCCGACCTGCACCTGTACGAGGTGCTCACCCCGTTCATGACGCCCGGCGACATCCTCGGCCACGAGCCCATGGGCATCGTGGAGGAGGTGGGTTCGGAGGTGCCGAACCTCAAGCCCGGCGACCGGGTGGTCGTACCGTTCCAGATCTCCTGCGGCCACTGCTTCATGTGCTCCGCGGGCCTGCAGACCCAGTGCGAGACCACCCAGGTCACCAGCGAGGGCATGGGCGCGGCCCTGTTCGGCTACACCCGCCTGTACGGCGCCGTCCCGGGCGCCCAGGCCGAGTACCTGCGCGTGCCCCAGGCGCACTACGGTCCGATCAAGGTTCCCGAGGGCCCGTCCGACGACCGGTTCGTCTACCTTTCCGATGTGCTGCCCACCGCCTGGCAGGCGGTCGAGTACGCCGCCGTACCGCGCGGCGGCACCGTGGTCGTGCTCGGCCTCGGGCCCATCGGCGACATGGCGTGCCGGATCGCCAAGGCGCGCGGTGCCGAACGGGTGTTCGGCATCGATCTGGTCCCGGAGCGGCTCGCCCGGGCGCGCCGGCGGGGTGTGGAGACGTACGACCTGCGCGGCTTCCACCACGAGAAGGACCTGGTCGCCGCGATCCACGACGAGACCGACGGACGCGGCCCCGACGCCGTGATCGACGCGGTCGGCACCGAGGCGCACGGCAGCGCGGTCGCCCGGCTCGTCCAGCAGACCGCCGCGGTGATGCCGCGCGCCCTGAGCGGACCGCTCGCCGAACGCTTCAGCGTGGACCGGCTCGCCGCCCTCCACACCGCCATCGACCTGGTGCGCCGCGGCGGCACGATCTCCCTCTCCGGCGTGTACGGCGGCTCGGCCGACCCGATGCCGATGCTCACGCTCTTCGACAAGCAGATCCAGATGCGGATGGGCCAGGCCAACGTCCGCCGCTGGACCGACGAGATCATGCCCTACCTGACGGACGAGGACCCGCTCGGCGTCGACGACTTCGCCACGCACCACGTGCCGCTGTCGGACGCGCCGCACGCGTACGAGATGTTCCAGCGCAAGCAGGAGGGCGCCGTCAAGGTGCTGATGAAGCCCTGAGCCGAGCCGGGCGGGGCGAAGAGGGAGGGACCGGCCGCCCTCGAACCTCCTGGCGGCCGGTCCCCCGGTTTTCCGGCCCGCTCCTACAGCTCCTTGATCCGTACGTCCCGGTAGGAGACCACGTCCGTCGTGCCGTGCACCTGGAGTCCGATGTAGCCGGAGGCGAACCGCCGCCCGTCCGTGCCCGGGTCGTCCGAGCGGGGCGGGGAGAAGTCCTGGCCGCCGATGTTGTCGAACTCGTTGATCAGCACGCCGTTGCGGTGGACCGAGTAGTGCTGGCCGATCACGCGGATCTCGTAGTCGTTCCACGTGCCCTTCTGGGTGACGCCGGCCCCGGCCAGCCCCACCCGGTCGAAGCCGTAGACCGAACCGGTCTTGTACATGTCCCCGTCGGGCCGGTCGAACACCTGCACCTCGTGCCCGTACTTGATGGCGACCCACTCCGGCCGCGACTCCTCCGGGTGGTCGTGGACCCACGGGAACCGTACGAAGACGCCGGAGTTGGCGTTGCCGTCGCCCGGAGCGTCGTCACGCCACTGGAGGCGGAGCGAGAAGTCGCCGTACTTGCGCTGCGGGAACCACAACATGCCCAGGCCGTCCCTGGTGGTGCCGCTGGTGAGCGAACCGTCGGGGTTCAGCGCGAACGAACCGCCGCCGACCTGCTCCCACCGGGCGAAGGAGGCCGCGCTGCCGTCGAGGATCGTGCGGTACCCGGTGGTTTGGCCGGGCTCGCCGATGCCGGACTCGCGGGCGGCCTGCTGGACGGCCCTGTACTCCCGCTGGTCGACGACCCCTTCCTTGAGGAGCCGGTCCAGGACCGTCTTCACGTGCTTGAGGAACAGCGCCTGGGACGTCCACTCCTTCTCGTCCTCGATCAACTCGCCGATCCGGCACCGGGTGTTGGTGATCCGGTTCGGCACCCCCGAGTCGACCGTGCCGACGATCACCGTCAACCGCTCGTCGTACTCGGGGCAGTTGGGTGCGGGCACCCCGCCGCCCGCCACGACCGCGAAGCTCACGGTCCGCGGCTCGGACGTGTTGCCGGCCTTGTCGCTCGCCCGGTACGCCACGGTGTGGCGGCCGGCGCGGTCGACGAACACCGGCGTGGTGTAGGCGATGTACGGCCCGCCGTCGAGCGAGTACTCGATGTCCGCGACCCCGGAGCCGCCCTCGTCGGCCGCGCTCACGGTCACCTTGGCGTAACCGACGTACGCCCCGTCGGAGTTCCGTGTGCCGTCGACGGTCACACCGGTCACCGGCGGGGTGGTGTCCCGCGCGGGCGGGGCGACGACGGTGAACCCCACGCTCTTCTCCGCCGACACGTTGCCCGCCCTGTCGGTGGCCCGGTAGCGCACGGTGTGCGTGCCCGGCTGGTGCACCATCACCGGGGCGGTGTACGGCTGCCAGGCGCCGGAGCCGACCGCGTACTCGATCGTGTTGACCCCGGAACCGGTGTCGGAGGCCGAGACGGTCACCGTCGCCATGCCGACATAGGCGCCGTCGGCGTTCCGCTCGCCGCTGACCGTCGCCGAGGTCTCCGGCGGTGTCGTGTCGTCCGACGGCGGGGCGACGACCGTGAACTCCACGCTCTTGCCCGCGGAGACGTTGCCGGCCCTGTCGGTGGCCCGGTAGTGGACCGTGTGGGTGCCCACCTGGTCGACGACGACGGGGGCGGTGTACGGCAGCCAGTCGCCCGGCGCCGTGCCGAAGGCGTACTGGACGCGGTCGACTCCCGACCCCTCGTCGGTCGCGTCGATGGTCACGCTCGCCGAGCCGACGTACTCGCCCCGCGCGTTCCGGGTCCCCTGCACGGTCGCCGAGGTCTCCGGTGCCGTGGTGTCCGGGCCGCCGCCCTCGGTCACCACCAGGACGCCCTGCATCTGCCCGTGGCCGGGAATGGTGCAGTGGTAGAGGTAGCGGCCCGGGGTGAGGACGACCTCGGCGGTGTGGCGGCCGCCCCGGTCGTCGTACGGGTTGGCGAGGATGTTGAGCTGGACGTCGTTGTTGTACTCGGGGTCGGAGGTGCCGAAGGTCAGGGTGTGCGGCATCCCCGTGGTGTTGCCGGTCGCCGCGCTGTTCTCGAAGACGATCGCCGCCGGTCCCGCCACCGCCGTCGCCGGCGCCGAGGTGTACCGGGTGATGTCGTCGCCGGCGGTCCAGGTGAGCACCTGGGCGGCGGCCGTCCGGGCCGGAGCGCCGGCCTGTCCGGCGGCGGACGTCGTCTGCAGGCCCAGCACCATCAGCAGGGCGGCCAACAGGGCCGTCCACATTGTTCGTTGACGCAGTCGGTGGGTCACTGTGCCGTCCCCCTCGCCAGTCGGCCGGCGGCCGGCGTCGGTCCGCCGCCCGTGTAGGTGACGCGCCACAGCGCCGACTTGGCGTCCGAGGTGAAGAAGCCGCGGCCGTAGTCGAGGACGTACAGCGCGCCGTCCGGACCGAACTTCCAGTCCATGAGGTTCTTGATGCCGTCGTTGCCGATCGGCACGATCTTCTTCAGCGACTCCGAGTGCACCGGCAGTCCGCCGTCGCCCAGCGTCCTCGGGTCCATCAGGACGGCGTTGCGCGGCTGGTCGGCGTCGTAGAAGTCGCCGACGAACCACTTTCCGTCCCAGTACGAGGGCCACGTGACGTCACTCGCGCTCGACCCGTCGTACCGGTAGACCGGGCCGTTCATCGCGGCCTGCCCGCCGCCCGTGAGCCACGGCAGCCGGTAGGTGGCCTCCTCCTTCCGGTACGACGGGATCCCGTTCGCGTCGCGCGGGTAGTCCGGGCCGCCGCCCTGGGGCGAGTACCAGATGTTGTTGCCGGTGACCGGCGGGAGGTTGACCAGTCCGTCGTTGTTCGGGGACTCGTTCTTCGGGTGGTCGCAGTCGTACCAGCCCAGCGGCTTCGACGGGTCGGGCAGGTTGCGGTCGCGGTAGGGCTGCTTGTCGCCCATGCAGTACGGCCAGCCGCGGTTGCCGGCTTTGGTGATGGCGGCGAACGTGTCGTACTTGGCCGGACCCCAGGTCGGCGACGGCTCGCCCGCGTCCGGGCCGACCCAGCCCGCGTACAGGACGTCGGTCTTCCGGTCGACGAAGATGCGCGCCGGGTTCCTGACGCCCATCACATAGATCTCGCCGCGGGTCTTGCCGCCGCCCTCGGCGGTCTCCTTGCCGGTGAAGAGGTTGCCGTCGGGGATCGTGTAGGTGCCGTCGGGCTCCGGGTGGATGCGCAGGATCTTGCCGTTGAGGTTGTTGGTGTTGCCGGCGGTGCGGCGGGCGTCGGCGAAGGACACGCCCTTGTAGCTGGGCTGCGGATTGTTGCCGGAGTAACCGCCGCTGAAGCCACTGGAGTTGTTGTCGCCGGTGGCGATGTACAGGTTGCCCCGGGAGTCCCAGGTCATCCCGCCGCCCGCGTGGCAGCAGCTGTGCACCTGCACCGGCCACTCGAGCAGCACCTTCTCGCTGCCCAGGTCCAGCCTGTCGGTGGCGGGGTCGAGCGTGAAGCGGGAGACGCGCCGCTCGGCGGTCCGCCTGTCGCGGTCGAGCCGCGCGTGGGGCGTGTAGTGCAGGTACACCCAGCCGTTCTGCTCGAAGCGCGGGTCGAGCTCGATCCCGAGGAGGCCCTCCTCGACCTTGGTGAGCTCGTCGCCGCCGCCCTTGTTGCCGAAGACCGTCAGCTCGCCCGCCAGGGTGACCTTCCCGGTCCTCGGGTCGTAGACGTGGACCTGCCCCTTGCCCTTGCCGACGTCCGGACTGTTCCAGTCGGTGACCACCGGCCGGGAGGAGTCCGCGCCGCCGCGGCCGATGTAGAGGACGCGGCCGTCGGGGGCGGTGACCAGGCCGTGCGGCTCGCCGATCTGGTCGTTCTGTCCGGGCTGGTTGGGCCGGGTGAGGCGCTCGGCCCGGTAGTTCGCGGTGATGGTCGCCTTGCAGTCGGCCTGCGCCAGCCGGGTGGTCCACAGCAGGGCGCCGCGCAGGTGAGCACGGAAGTCCGTCTCGTCGTACGACGACACGGTGCCGCCCATGCCGGTGTAGAAGGAACGGCCGCCGTCGTAGTCACGGCACCAGCTGACCGGATGGTCCCAGCCGCCCGCACCCGCTCCCGGCTTGTACGTCGACTCGCGCACCCGCGCCACGGTGTGCACCGTGCCGGAGGGGTTCTTGGCCCAGTCGAGCCACCGGTCGGCGCGCTTCCACTCCAGCGGCAGGTCCCTGGTCGCGGGGTTCTGCCGGTCGCCGACCTCGACGGTGGCCCGCTGGACGGCCGTCGGACCGGAGGCGGCCGGGCGGGCGCCGATGAGTCCGGTGAACCAGTCGGAGTACGGTTCGGCGCGGGCCGCGTCGTGGATGCCGACGAAGCCGCCGCCGGCCTCCATGTAGGACTCCAGGCCGGCCTCCTGGGCGGGGTCGAGGACGTCGCCGCCGCCGGTCAGGAACACGATCGCGTTGTAGCGGCCGAGCCTGGTGGCGCTGGTGAAGACCGAGGCGTCGTCGGTGGCCTCGACCTTGAAACGCTCCCGCGCCGGTCCGGACAGGCCGATCCTCTCGATCGCCTCGATCCCGGCGTTCACCACCGGCGACTCGTCCCCGGCCGCGGCGGAACCGTAGAAGATCAGCACCCTTGCGTCCGAGCCGCCCGGCGGCGACGTGATCGACATCGTTGTCAGAGGCGTTCCCGGATCCGGGCGCGCGCTCGCGGCGGGGGCCGAGAGCAGCCCGGCCGCCACGGCACCCGCGGCGACGGCGGCCGCCCAGATGCGTCTCGGCCGTTTCTTCCTGTTCAACACGCGTAAGTGCGCGCGCTGTTGATGCGAGGTGGACCGCATGTGGTCACCCATCCCTCCTCGGTCGCAGCAAACGCCAAGGAAGGTAGACCTCTTTGCATGACCCGCCAATAGGTACGGCTGTAATCCAACGAACTTTGTCCTGAGTGTGGATAAACAGCCGCAGGGCCGGTACCTTTCGCGGGGTCCGAGTAACTTCCATACTAGTGTGGGGAGTTGAAGGTTGGCCATGGACAGACGCGGCTTCAACCGGCGGGTGCTGCTGGGCGGCGCGGCCGTGGCGACATCGTTGTCCCTGGCTTCCGAGGCCGAGGCCGCGACCGCCGGCACGGCCGCCGCCACCGCCGCACCGCCGCGCACCGCGCCGGCCGGGGGCGAGGTGAGGCACATCAGGCTGTACGCCGAGAAACTCCCCGACGGGCAGATGGGCTACGGCTTCGAGAAGGGCAGGGCGACGGTCCCCGGCCCGCTCATCGAACTCAACGAGGGCGACACGCTGCACATCGAGTTCGAGAACATCATGGACGTGACCGCGAGCCTGCACGT
The DNA here is from genome assembly GCF_003236365.1 of Streptomyces sp. NTH33. Taxonomy (GTDB): domain Bacteria; phylum Actinomycetota; class Actinomycetes; order Streptomycetales; family Streptomycetaceae; genus Streptomyces. The sequence goes on along the minus strand of NZ_POTZ01000356.1, from coordinate 533 downwards.
CCACGGCCTGGACTACGAGATCTCCAGCGACGGCACCAGGCTGAACAGGAGCGACGTGGAACCCGGCGGCACCCGCACCTACACCTGGCGCACCCACGCCCCCGGCCGCCGCAAGGACGGCACCTGGCGGGAGGGCAGCGCGGGCTACTGGCACTACCACGACCACGTCGTCGGCACCGAACACGGCACCGGCGGCATCCGCAAGGGCCTGTACGGGCCGGTGATCGTCCGCCGCAAGGGCGACGTCCTGCCGGACCGCACGCACACGATCGTCTTCAACGACATGACCATCAACAACCGTCCGCCGCACACCGGCCCGGACCTCGAGGCCACGGTGGGCGACCGCGTCGAGTTCGCGGTGATCACGCACGGCGAGTACTACCACACCTTCCACCTGCACGGTCACCGCTGGGCCGACAACCGCACCGGTCTGCTCACCGGACCCGACGACCCCAGCCGGGTGATCGACAACAAGATCGTCGGACCGGCGGACTCCTTCGGCTTCCAGGTGCTCGCGGGGGAGGGCGTCGGGG
>NZ_POTZ01000355.1 GCF_003236365.1 Streptomyces sp. NTH33 | reverse complement strand
CGCGGCGGGGATCCTCGGGGGCGCCGCCGCGACCGGCTCGTCCTGCACCAGAGTGATCCCGCCCACGTGCCGCTCCCCTCGTCGCACCTGCCGTACGATTCCCGCACAATTCCCGCGGAAATCGACAACTACGAGAACTACGAACAAGCACGACGAGTTACGGCATACCGCCGACCCGTGGGGGGATCCACTCGAACCGGTGAGAGGCCAACGGGGCCCGCGCTCCGGTGAGTTGTTCGCGGGAGCCTACTTCTCGACCTCGGTGGCGAACTTGGCGAGCATGGCGTCGTAGATCCGGGCGAGCCCCTTGGGGGCGAAGGTCCTCTCGAAGAAGCCCCCGATGCCCCCGGCACCCTTCCAGGTGGTGGTGACGACGACGCGGCACCTGCCCTCACCGGCCGGGGTGACGCGCCAGGTGGTGACCATGGAGGAGTTGCGGTCCTTCTCGACGAGCTCGCCGTCGGTCGGCTCGCTGACCTCCATCAGGCAGTCGCGGACCCGCTTGCTGGTGGCCTGGAGCTTCCAGTGGACGAGGGTGCCCTCGCCGTCCCCGCCCTCGCGCACCTCGTACTCGCTGAAGTGCTCCGGCAGCATCTTCGGGCGGGTGTCGCGGTAGTCGGCGAGCGCGTCGAACACCTCATCAGCGCCAGCGGCGACGACCCGCTCCGTAGTGGCCTCGACCTGCGCCATGACTTCCTCCAGGAGATCCGTTCTCGGGCTTGGAGCAAGCCAATCACCCCCCTGCCCGGACCCCAAATCGGGGCCCGGTAAGTGATCGGACCCGGCACCGTGGGTGATCGGGAACGGCGCTCGTGCGGTCACTCGCACGATCAAGGGAACATGTGTTCTATTCTGTGGCCAGTGCTACCGAGGAGGCGTGATGCGCTGGGACAACCTCGCAGCGGACACAGGAGAATCCGATCACGGCAGGGCCGGCGCCGCGCTGTTCGGCGCGGACGCGGTGACCACCCGCACCTTCGACACGCCCGAGTTCCGCGGGATCACCTTCCACGAGGTCCGGGCCCGCTCGATCGTCAACTGGGTTCCGGGCGCCTCCCGGATGCCCTTCGAGTGGACGGCCAATCCGTACCGAGGCTGTACGCACGCGTGCGTGTACTGCTTCGCGAGGAAGTCCCACGGCTACCTGGACCTCGACACGGGCCTCGGCTTCGACACCCAGATCGTGGTCAAGGTGAACGCCCCGGACCTGCTGCGCCGGCAGCTGGCCTCGCGCCGCTGGAAGGGCGAGCACATCGCGATGGGCACCAACGTCGACTGCTACCAGCGGGCCGAGGGCCGCTACCGGCTGATGCCGGGCATCCTGACCGCGCTGCGCGACCACGCGAACCCCTTCTCGATCCTCACCAAGGGCACGCTGATCCTGCGCGATCTCGACCTGCTCACCCAGGCGGCCGAGGTCACCGACGTCGGCATCTCCGTCTCCGTCGGCTTCACCGACACCGAACTGTGGCGCACCGTCGAACCGGGCACTCCCCCGCCCCAGCGGCGCCTGGACGTGGTCCGCGCCCTCGGGGAGCACGGCATCGGCTGCGGAGTGCTGATGGCACCGGTGATCCCCTTCCTGAGCGACCGGCCGGCCCAACTGCGGGCGACGGTACGGGCGATCGCGGCGGCCGGAGCCACCTCCGTCACCCCCCTGGTACTGCATCTGCGCCCCGGCGCCCGTGAGTGGTTCATGGCCTGGCTCGGGCAGCACCACCCTCACCTGGTGCGCCGCTACGAGCGGCTGTACGCCGAGGGCGCCTACGCCCCGAAGGGGTACCAGCGCCGGATCACCCGTCAGGTGCACGACCTGGCACGGGAGTACGGCATCGGCCCCACGCACGCGGGAATGCCGCCCCGCGTCCGGTCGTCCGAGCCGGCCACGCCCACACCGAGCGCTCCGCCCGGCCCTGTTCAGCTTTCGCTCATCTGAGGTCAAACGAGTGGTCGAGAGAGTCTGAACGCTCGCCCGTCCGCGGTACGAGGAACCGGACGGACGGCGTATCGCGCATCCCCACAGAAGCGGCGTCGCGGCCTGTCCGGGCGGGCCGGCGCGGGGAGGGCACGACGTCACCGCGCGTCAGGCCCCTTGTCGCTTCACCGTTCCTCAAAAGCCGGGGACGGCCGGCCTCGAACCTCGGGCGTCGAGCTCGGCATGTCCGGCAACGGCCTTTGCCGTGTGTGTGGTTGAGGGTGCTGTCCGCGTCGGGCCCCTGTCCCGTGTCGTCCACTCGCACGTGGCGAGGGGCGACCGGGCGAGGGGACGAGGCGGCTGGGCTCACCGCAACCGACGGGACGGAGTTCGAAGCGGCGCACCGCCTGCGCGACAGGAGGGTTCACGTAAGACGTCTGACGTCATATGATCCGCGTCGGCGGCAGACGCCCTGCCGCTTTGAGCGATAGGACTGCGATGTCTCACTTCCGGCGAAGGCTCCGTTGGGGAGCAGGTCTGGTGGGGCTTTCCACCGTCGTGGCGCTGGCGGGCGGCGTGCCCGCGGCCGCGGCCACCGAGCAGGCGCCCGACTTCGACGCCACGCCCCTTCAGGCGGGCAAGCCCTTCTACGCGGAGCAGCAGCTCGCGACCAACGGCGAGGGAGGTTTCCCGAACTACCGGATCCCGGCGCTGACCGTCACCAACAGCGGCGACGTCCTCGCCTCCTACGACGGCCGGCCCACGGCGATCGACGCGCCCGGCCCCAACTCCGTCCTGCAGCGCCGCTCCACCGACGGCGGCGCCACGTGGCAGGAGCAGACGGTCGTCCACGAGGGCAAGCGGACCGCGCCCGTCGAGGGGTACTCCGACCCCAGTTACATCGTCGACCGCCGCACCGGTGACATCTTCAACTTCCACGTGAAGTCCTTCAACCAGGGCTTCGGCGGCTCCCGGCCGGGCGTCGACCCCGAGGACCGCAACGTGCTCCACGCCGAGGTCAGCGTCTCCCACGACGAAGGCCGCACCTGGGAGCACGAGACCATCACCGCGGACGTCACCGCCGACCTCGGGTGGCGTTCCCGGTTCGCCGCGTCGGGACAGGGCATCCAGCTGAAGTACGGCAAGCACGCCGGGCGCCTGCTGCAGCAGTACACGATCATCAATGGCGCCGGGGTCTTCCAGGCCGTGTCCGTGTACTCCGACGACCACGGCAGGAGCTGGAAGGTCGGCGAACCGGTCGGCGTCGGTATGGACGAGAACAAGACCGTGGAGCTGTCCGACGGCCGCGTCATGCTCAACTCCCGCGACTCGCAGCGCTCCGGTTACCGCAAGGTCGCGCTCTCCGAGGACGGCGGTGTCACCTACGGCAAGGTGACCATCGACCGGGAGCTGCCGGACCCGACGAACAACGCCTCCCTCGTCCGTGCCTTCCCCAACGCGCCGGAGGGCTCCGCACGCGCCAAGGTGCTGCTCTTCTCCAACGCGGCCTCCACCAGCCAGCGTGCCAACGGCATCGTCCGGATGAGCTTCGACGACGGCCGGACCTGGCCGGTCGGCCGGGTCTTCCAGCCGGGCGGCATGGCCTACTCGACGCTGGCGACCCTGCCCGACGGCAACGTCGGCCTGCTCTACGAGCCCGACGGCGGCAACGGCGGTATCCGCTTCGCCCGGTTCAACCTCGCCTGGCTGCAGGGCGTGGCCGCACCGCTGACGGCCGAGAACCTCACGGTCGAGCGCGGCAGCACGGCGACGTTCCGGCTCACGGTGGCGAACCAGAGCGGGTCGGCCCTCCACGTGAAGGACCTCACCCTCGGGGTGCCGGCGGGCTGGACGTACGAGCTGACCCCGCCGGACAAGATCCTCCCGGACGCTTCCGCGGCCGTCACCGCCACCCTCACCGTCCCGGCGGGCACGACCGGGGGCACCTATCCCGTGACCGCCACGCTCACGAACGCGAAGGGGCGCACCTCCCACGGTTCCTTCACCGTCGAGGTGGTGAAGTCGGCGGAGGAACGCACGCCGGGCCGCATCCAGGTGACCGGAGGCACGCTCACCAACCCCCGGAAGGACGGTTACCAGGCCGGTGACAAGCTGGTCTTCACCTACACCGTCACCAACCTGTCCGACGCGGCCACCACGGTGGTGCCGAGCGGCAACCTGAGGGACCTCGACCCGGCGGTCGACTCACGCAACTGCCGGTGGCGCGGCCTCGGGGCGAACGCCTCGTACACGTGCTCCTTCCCGTACCACGTGGTCTCGCAGGAGGACCTGGACGCCGGGTACTTCACCCCGGTGACCGAGTGGACCTCGAGCTCGGGCGACACCGTCACCGTGGTCGAGCACGTCGGCGAGCGCATCGAGCTGACCTGACCCGACCCGACGCGGATGCCGGACCGTGCCCTTCCACCGGGGCGGCCCGGCATCCGTCCATGGACCCGGGGCGCCTGCGCAGCCGCCATCAGCCGCCGGCCGGGATCGTCGTGCCGCATGCGAAGGGCCGGTCCAGCACGGTCGGTTCGGGCCGCTGCGCCCGCCACCGCGCCGCCTCGGCCTCATGGACTGACACCGTCTCAGTTGTCCGAGTCAACCCAACTCGCGCTTGTTTGAGATCGTTCGAGGGCCTCACTCGACCCTATTGGGTCAAGAATTGGCAGAACACGCTCTTCCGGGAGTGCTTTCCGGGACGATGCGGCGAGGATCGCGAGACCCGCGGTCCACAGCCTCTCCGTCCTGGGAGGACGTATGAGAAGAAGCGCTGCCGTGCTGTGCGGTGCCGCCGTCGTCATGGCCGGGTCCCTCACGGCCGTCCCCGCCGAGGCGAGCACGCCGCACCCCGCAGCCGCCGCGAAGGCCGTCAAGGTCACGTGGAAGAAGTGCGGCACCACGAACTACCCGACGCTCCAGTGCGGGTCGGTGAAGGTGCCGCTCGACTACAGGCACCCGTCCGGGAAGAAGATCACCCTGGCGTTGTCCCGCGTCCCGCACACCGCGAAGACGTACCAGGGCCCCCTGCTGGTCAACCCCGGCGGTCCCGGCGGCAGCGGTCTGACGCTGGCCGGGTTCGTCGCCTCCTCGCTGCGCAAGTCGGTCGCGGCCCAGTACGACGTCATCGGCTTCGACCCGCGCGGGGTGGGCAGGAGTTCCCCCGCCCTGGACTGCAAGCCGGGCTACTTCAAGCCGGTGCGCCCCGACTCGGTGCCGAGCACGCCCGCGATCGAGAAGGCCAACCTCAAGCGCGCGAAGGACTTCGCCGCCGCCTGCGGCAAGAAGTACGCGGGCGTGCTGCCGCACATCAACACGGTCAACGCGGCGACCGACATGGACGCGATCCGGAAGGCCCTCGGCGCGAAGAAGATCAATTACTTCGGTTACTCCTACGGCACCTACCTCGGCGCGGTGTACGCCAAGCTCCACCCGGAGCGGGTGCGCCGGCTCGTCCTGGACTCGATCGTGGACCCGACCGGCGTCTGGTACGACGACAACATCCAGCAGGACTACGCCTTCGAGGGCCGTCAGCACGCCTTCATGGCGTGGATCGCCAAGTACGACTCGACGTACAAGCTGGGCACCGACCCGGCCAAGGTCGAGGCCAAGTGGTACGCGATGCGGGCGGCACTCGCCAAGAAGCCCGCGGGCGGCAAGGTCGGCGCCTCCGAGCTGGAGGACACCTTCATCCCCGGCGGCTACTACAACGGCTACTGGCCCTACCTGGCCCAGGCGTTCGCGGCGTACGCGAACGACAAGAACACCGGCCCGCTCATCGAGGCGTACGACGACTTCGCCGCCGTCGGCCCCTCCGACGACAACGGCTACAGCGTCTACACCGCGGTGCAGTGCCGTGACGCCGCCTGGCCGCGCGACTGGCGGCAGTGGAGCAAGGACAACTGGGCCGTGCACGCCAAGGCGCCGTTCATGACCTGGAACAACGCCTGGTACAACGCGCCCTGCGCCTTCTGGCCGGTCTCCTCGAAGCGCCCGGTGAACGTCGCCAACAGCAAGCTGCCGCCGGCACTGCTGTTCCAGGCGACCGACGACGCGGCCACCCCGTACCCGGGCGGCGTCACGGTGCACCGTCTGCTGCGGAACTCCAGCCTGGTCGTCGAGCAGGGCGGCGGCAACCACGGCGTCACGCTGAGCGGGAACGCGTGCCTGGACAAGCACCTGGCCACCTACCTGACCAACGGCAAGGTGCCGCGCGGGAAGGGCGTGGCGGACGCGGTGTGCAAGAAGCTGCCCGACCCGAAGCCGCTGAGCACGAAGGCGTCCGCCCTGGCGGCCACGCCCGGCTCCGGCACCGCACCCGGCGCGACACTGCACGACTTCGTCCGCTTCCACGGCTGATCCACCCCGCGGGGGCGGGCGTTGTCGGACCCATGGTCCACCATGGACGCATGAGTGACCCGACCAGGATTCCCGCCCCCGCCGGGGTCGCCCCCGCCACGCAGTACGCCCACGTCGTCATGGGCACCGGCCGCTTCGTCGCGTTCTCCGGCCAACTCCCCCTGGACGAGGACGGCGAGCTCGTCGGCGAGGGCGACCCGGCCGCGCAGGCGCGTCAGGTCTTCGAGAACCTGCGCCGCTGCCTGGCCGCGGCGGGGGCCGGCTTCGAGAACGTCGTCAAACTCACCTGCTTCGTCACGGACATGGCCCACCTCCCGGCCGTCCGCGCGGCCCGCGCCACCCACATACCCGACGACCGCCTGCCCGCCTCCTCGGCCGTCCAGGTCTCCGCCCTGGTCCGCCCGGAGTTCCTGATGGAGATCGAGGCGTTCGCGGTGGTGCCCGAATGACGGCCCCACTGATCCGGCGGATGACCCTCGCGGACTGCGACCGGGTCGCCGAGATCCGCGTGCGCGGCCGGCGGAGCGCCTACCCGGGCCTCATGCCGCAGTCGTACCTCGACACGCTCAGTGTCGAGCGGGACGCCGAGCAATGCCGCACGCGTCTCGCGCGAGGCGACGGCAGCGTGGTGGACCTGGTCGCGGAACAGGGCGGCGACATCTTCGGCTGGGCGTGCCACGGTCCCTACCGGAACGATGAAGCCCTCACCGGGGAAACCGAGTTGTACGCGCTCTTCGTGGATCCGGCACGCTGGAGCGGCGGTATCGGGCGCACGCTGCTGGCGGAGGCCGTGCGCGGGTGCACGGCCTCCGGGCACCCGCGCATGTTCCTGTGGGTCCTGAAGGAGAACACCGGAGCCCGGCGCTTCTACGAGCGGGAGGGGTTCCGCGCGGACGGGACCGAGCAGTCCTTCGAGGCGGGCGGGGTCGCCGTGCCCGAGGTGCGGTACGTCAGGGAGTTGCCGGGCTGAGCCCGTCACCTCGCTTGTGGGATGCGGGCCAGGGCGTGGACCGCCGCCTCCGCCAGGGACGGGTGGGC
>NZ_POTZ01000354.1 GCF_003236365.1 Streptomyces sp. NTH33 | reverse complement strand
GTAGTGGCCCGGGGCGCGGCGGGTGCGGCGAGGGGGGCCGGTGACGACGACACGGCGTTCGGTGGGGTCCTGCGGCATGGCGTACGTCCCCCTAGCGCGCGGTCCGGCGCATCAGCAGCTCCCGCAGTTCGCGCGCGTGCCGGCGGCTGACCTGGAGTTCCTCGGTGCCGACCCGGACGCTCACGGAGCCTGCGTCCAGGCGGAGTTCTCCGATGTGGCGCAGGGCGACCAGGTGACGGCGGTGGATGCGGACGAAACCGCGGGCGCGCCAGCGCTCCTCGAGCGTGGACAGCGGGATGCGCACGAGGTGGCTGCCCTTGCCGGTGTGCAGCCGGGCGTAGTCTCCCTGCGCCTCGACGTGGGTGATGTCGTCGACGGCCACGAAGCGGGTGACGCCGCCGAGCTCGACGGGCAGGTGGTCGGGGTCGGGTTCGCTCACGGGGATCCGCGGGGCGGCGTCGCGCAGCTGGGCGGCGCGGCGGACGGCCTCGGCGAGGCGTTCCTTGCGCACGGGCTTGAGCACGTAGTCGACGGCCTTGAGGTCGAAGGCCTGCACGGCGAAGTCCTCGTGGGCGGTGACGAACACGATCAGCGGCGGTTCGGCGAACCCGGTGAGCAGCCGGGCCAGGTCGAGTCCGTCGAGGCCCGGCATGTGGATGTCGAGGAAGACGACGTCGATCGCGTCGGGCCCCTCCGGGCCGGACTGCAGTGCCCGGTTGATGCGGCGCAGCGCCTCGGTCGCGTCGCCGGCGCCTTCCGCGCCGGCGATCCGGGGGTCGGCGTTGAGCAGGTACAGCAGTTCCTCGAGCGAGGGTCGTTCGTCGTCGACGGCCAGGGCACGCAGCATGAAGGTGGAGTGTAGGGGTGATCCGCGGGTCTGGGCACGGGCCGGGCATGGACGTCCGCGCTGGATACAGTGCCGACATGAACAGCAGGCCGGCACCGTTCGACGTACTCGACCGGAAGATCCTCACCGCGCTGATGGCGAACGCCCGCAGCAGTTTCGCCGAGATCGGCGCGGCCATCGGCCTGTCCTCGACGGCCGTCAAGCGCCGTGTGGACCGGCTGCGTGAGACGGGCGTGATCACCGGGTTCACGGCCACGGTCAAGCCGTCGGCGCTGGGCTGGCGTACGGAGGCGTACGTCGAGGTGTACTGCGAGGGCGCGGCCCCGCCGCGGCGGCTGGCCGAGGTGGTGCGCAACCATCCGGAGATCACGGCGGCGATGACGGTGACCGGCGGTGCGGACGCGCTGCTGCACGTGCGGGCGCGGGACGTGGAGCACTTCGAGGAGGTGCTGGAGCGGATCCGCACCGAGCCGTTCATCCGGAAGACGATCAGCGTGATGGTGCTCTCCCACCTGCTGCCGGACGCCCCGGAGGCGGGTGCCAGCCAGCCCGCCCCGCAGGACGCAGCAGACGTGCGCTGAACGGCGGGAAGACGCAGCGTTCCTGCTTGTGCGCGCAATTTTTGTTCCTTGTCGCCCATGGTCACAGCTCCCTACCTTTGTGTCACCCCCAGTCGACCCCCAGGAAGCGGAGGGACCCCTCTGTGCCCGAACCCCGTGTGCCGCGCCGGCGGCGCTTCCTCGTCTGCGAACCCAGACACTTCGCCGTGCAGTACGCGATCAACCCCTGGATGCATCCGGACGTCCCCGTGGACGTCTCCCTGGCCCAGGCGCAGTGGCATGAACTGATCGGCGTCTACCGCGCCCATGGCCACACCGTCGACACCGTGGAGCCCGTGCCCGGCCTGCCGGACATGGTCTTCGCCGCCAACGCGGCGGTCGTCGTGGGCGGCCGTGTCTTCGGCTCCCTGTTCAAGGCGCCCGAGCGCCGCCCGGAGTCCCTCCCCTACGACACGTGGTTCAAGTCGGCCGGCCACGACGTCTACCGTCCCGAGTCGGTGTGCGAGGGCGAGGGCGACTTCGTTCCGGCCGGCCGCTGGATCCTGGCCGGCACCGGTTTCCGCACCACCCGCGAGGCCCATCGCGAGGCGCAGGAGTACCTGGGCGTGCCGGTGATCGGCCTGACCCTGGTGGACCCGTACTTCTACCACCTGGACACCGCGCTGTTCGTCCTCGACGACGAGGGCGGGGGGAACATCGCGTACTACCCGGAGGCGTTCTCGCCCGGCAGCCGCGAGGTGCTCGCCCGGCTGTACCCGGACGCGGTGCTCGCCACCCGTGAGGACGCGACGGCCTTCGGCCTGAACTCCGTCTGCGACGGCCGTCACGTCTTCCTCTCGCCCGGGGCGGCGGCGCTCGCCGAACAGCTCGCCGACCGCGGCTACGTCCCCGTCCCCGTCGACCTGTCCGAGTTCCACAAGGCCGGCGGCGGCATCAAGTGCTGCACCCAGGAGATCCGTTCATGACCGCACCCGTGACGACCCGCACCTCCGACGAGCTGATCCGGGCCGAGGAGCCGGTGCTCGCGCACAACTACCACCCGCTGCCCGTGGTCGTCGCCCGCGCCGAGGGCGCCTGGGTGGAGGACGTCGAGGGCCGCCGCTACCTGGACATGCTGGCCGGCTACTCGGCCCTGAACTTCGGCCACCGCCACCCCGCGCTGACCGAGGCCGCGCACCGCCAGCTCGACCGGCTGACGCTGACCTCGCGGGCCTTCCACAACGACCGGCTCGCCGAGTTCGCCGAGCGGCTGGCGGCCCTGACCGGGCAGGACATGGTGCTGCCGATGAACACCGGCGCCGAGGCGGTGGAGAGCGGCATCAAGGTGGCCCGCAAGTGGGCGTACGAGGTCAAGGGCGTCCCGGCCGACCGGGCGACGATCGTGGTCGCGGCGGACAACTTCCACGGCCGTACGACGACGATCGTCGGCTTCTCCACGGACGAGACGGCACGGTCGGGCTTCGGGCCGTTCACTCCGGGCTTCAGGATCGTCCCGTACAACGATCCGGCGGCGCTCGAGGCGGCGGTCGACGAGACGACGGCCGCCGTGCTGATCGAGCCGGTCCAGGGCGAGGCCGGTGTGATCGTCCCGGACGACGGCTACCTCACCGGAGTGCGGGAGCTGACCCGCCGCGCGGGCTGTCTGTTCCTGGCGGACGAGATCCAGTCGGGCCTCGGCCGCACCGGGCGCACGCTCGCCGTCGAGCACGAGGACGTGGTGCCGGACGTCGTGCTGCTGGGCAAGGCGCTGGGCGGCGGGATCGTGCCGGTGTCCGCGGTCGTCGGGCGCCGGGAGGTGCTCGGGGTGCTGCGGCCGGGTGAGCACGGGTCGACGTTCGGCGGCAATCCGCTGTCCGCCGCGGTCGGCACGGCGGTGGTCGGCCTGCTGGAGACCGGCGAGTTCCAGCGCCGGGCGGCGGAGCTGGGCGCGGTGCTGCGCGAGGGCCTGGCCGAGCTGGCCGGCCGGGGCGTGGTCGGCTTCCGCTCGCGCGGTCTGTGGGCGGGCGTCGACGTGGATCCGGCGATCGGCACCGGGCGGGAGATCAGCGAGCGTCTGATGCGGGAGGGCGTCCTGGTCAAGGACACCCACGGCTCCACGATCCGGCTGGCGCCGCCGCTGACCGTCACGGAGGAGGAACTGCGCTCCGCGCTGGCCTCCCTGGAGAAGGTGCTGGCCTCCTGACAACCGGGCATGGCCGGGGGCGCCGACGAGGGCGCCCCCGGCGGCCGGTGCCGTCGCGCTCCTACTGGTTGGGCCTCGCGGCGCTGATGTCGCCGAGGGCGGATCCCGGGTCACGCTCGATGGCCAGGTCGCCGAGGGAGACGATGCCCACGGCGTGACCGTGGTCGACGACCGGTACCCGGCGCACGGAGTGCTCCCGCATCAACTGCACCGCGCGGTCGAGGTCGTCGTCCGGAGTCACGGTGAAGAGCTCGCCGCTGCACACGGAGACGACGGTCCGCTGCTCCGGGTCACCGCCCTCGGCCAGCGTACGGATCACCAGGTCGCGGTCGCTGACCAGGCCGCGCAGCTCGTCGCCCTCGGTCACCAGGACGACGCCGATGTTCTCGTCGCGCATCTTCCGGGCCACCGCCGTCACCGGGGTCCGCGGCTCCACCGTCACCGGATTGCTGGTCATGATGTCGCGTACGTGCTGAGTCATGACGCCTCCCTTCGTCACTTCCTGCGGTCTGCGCGGTGCCGCTCACCGCGCCGCCCCGCCGGGTACCCGAGGGGAGCCGCGGCGCACCTGGTGACCTGCGCCGCGGCCCGGCCCGCGTACGGCCTCCGCCCGCACCCCGGTGGACGTCCGCCCGTTCGCCTGCCCGGTGACGAGGGGGGTACCCGCCGGGTGACGGCACTCTTTGAGGAGATGACCCCCATGCTGCTCATCGGTCTGCTCCTCCTCGCGGCAACCGCTGCCTTCACCGCTCTGCTCATCGCCGGCAACCTCTCCGGCGGCCCCGCGGACACGGTGTCGGTGCTCGGCAACGACATCGCCAGGATGAACACGCTCGAGGCCTTCAGCGCCGGTCTCGCCCTCGCCCTGATCTTCTGCCTGGGCGCGGCCCTCCTGGCCGGTGCCGCGACACGTCACCGGCACGCGCACCGGGTCGCGCGCGGCTACGGCGGCCGGCCGGACACCGGCCCGCTGAACGAGCCCATGGGCCGGGACGGCCGCCCCTGACCAATACGGCCGCACCGGGCGCGACCGGTGTCAGTGGTACGCGTGCACGACCGCGTGCCCCCTGCCGCGGTCGATCATCCACCGGTTGACGGGGCCGGTGACCGCGAAGGCGAGCGCGAGGGAGACAGCCAGCGACACCCAGAACAGCGCGTCGGACAGCCCGGCGTCCATGGCGCCGGGCACGCCGACCATCACGGTGTTGTCGATCAGTTCCATCACCGCGATGGACACGGTGTCGGCGGCCAGGGCGACCCTGACCGCCCGGCGGACGGGGACGCCGGCGCGCAGGACCCCGCGCATGGTCAGCGCGTAGCCGAAGACGAAGGCCAGCGCGACGGAGACGAGGACCGTGGCCGCGTTGTGCAGACCGGCCGCGGTGCCGACGACCATGCCGAGCACCTCACCGATGGCGCATCCGGTGAGGCAGTGCAGCGTGGCCTGCGCGGCCGCGCGCCAGGAGGCGCCCGGCGAAGGGGCGTGGTGCTCGTGCCGGTGCGCGTGGTGTTCGTGGTGCTCGTGTCCGTGTGCCGAGTGCGTCATCGTCGCTCTCCCCTGCGGATGAAGACTTCCGAAGACTTCCCGCAGCAGAACCCCGATACCCCCAAGGGGTATTCCCTCGGGTGTCGCGGGCATCAGTCCTCGCGGTGCCTGCGTCGCAGCAGGTGACGGACGACCAGAGCGACGGCCAGGAGGCCGAGCGCGATGAGCACGTAGACCTCGTAGCGGCGGATCTCGTCGTAGACCGTGCTGATGTGCGCGCCCGCGAAGTAGGCCAGGGTCACCCACAGGCCCACCCACAGCGCGGCGCCGAGCGCGTTGAAGGCGAGGAAACGGAGCCAGTGCATGCCCGTGGTACCGGCGATGATGCCGTTGGCCTGGCGCAGGCCCTCGATGAAGCGGGCCACCGTGACGATCTTGCCTCCGTGCCGGGAGAAGAACCGCTCGGCCGCCTCGAACCGCTTCGGCGTCAGGAAGACGTACCGCCCCCAGCGGTGGACGAACGCCCGGCCGCCGAACCGGCCGACGAGATAGCCGATGTTGTCCCCGACAACCGCCGCGGCGAACGCGATCAGGGCCACGACCACCACGTTGAGCTCGCCGGCCCCGGCATAGACCCCGGCCGCGATCAGGATCGTCTCGCCCGGAGCGGGAATCCCGAAGTCCTCCACCAGGACCACACCGCCGACGGCCCAGTAGCCGTAGTGGCTCAGCAGCGGTGCCAGGTGCGCCAGCGGTCCCGGAAGCGGAGGAGCCATGCCCACCACCGTACGTCGCCGGGTGGGCGGCCCCCGGCAGGCGCGGCATCCTGCCACCGCCGTACGGCCAAAAGCGGTTCCCCGCCACGGTGCGCCCACTTACACTGGCACCCCACGGCATCCACCCTGACCTGCGAGAACACGACGGTTGAGCAGTTCCGCACGAGTGAGGAGCGCCCCCTTGCTCTACTACTACTCCAGCAGCACTTCGCTGTTTTCCCTGGCCAGGTGTGGTCTGGGCGAGTGTAGTGGGCTGATGGGCTGTCAGGGGCGGTCTTCGTGGACCGCCCCTCCATCGTGTGCAGCCGCCGCTGGTAATGACACCGGTCCGGGCAGCCTCCTATGGTGATCGACGAGCGTGCAGCCGAGACCTGGGACCGTGAACTCGAAGAACTCTTTCTGCGCACCGGCCACCGTTTCGGGCGCATCGAACCGCGTCGGCGGATGCGCGACTACGTCCGCGGCCTGCTCGGCCAGGTCGGCCGCAAGAACAGCTGGCAGTTGGCTGAATACGTTGGCCACTCCACCCCCGACCGCCTCCAGCGCCTGCTCAACGGCGCCCGCTGGAACGCCGACGAGATCCGCGACGACCTGCAGGCATACGTCGCCGAGAGGCTCGGCGAGGAAGGCGGGGTACTCGTCCTCGACGACACCGGCTTCGTCAAGAAAGGCACGACCTCCGCCGGCGTGCAGCGCCCATACTCCGGTACCGCCGGCCGCACCGAGAATCCCCCGGAGGGGGTACCCCCAGCCGGATCGGCGTCTTCGCCGCCTACGCCACCACCCGCGGCCGCGCCCTGGTGGACCGCGAGCTGTATCTGCCCAAGTCCTGGACCGACGACCGCGACCGCTGCCGCGCCGCGCACATCCCCGACGAACGGATCTTCGCCACCAAGCCCGACCTGGCCAAGACCATGGTGCTACGGGCAATCGCCTCCCCCTTGCCCATTGCCCGGGTGACCGCCGATGCCGCCTACGGCCAGGAGTGGAAGCTGCGCCGCATGCTGGAGGAGGCCGGCCTCGGCTACGTGCTCGCGGTCCCCAAGTCCCAGCAGGTGCCGCGTTTTGGACGCATCGACCATCTCTTCGCCCAGGCTCCGGAAGAAGCATGGGAAGTGTGGTCGTGCGGGGACGGCGCGAAGGGCCCGCACGTCTACCACTGGGCCGCCCTGCGGATCGCGTCCACCGAGGACTTCGACGACGAGATGCCGACCCACCAGCGGTGGGCACTGGCACGCCGCAGCATCGGCAAGCCCGCCGAGATCTCCTACTACCTCGCCCACGCGCCGCTGGGCACCGACGTCGGGCACCTGGTCCGCGTTGCCGGGATGCGGTGGGCCATCGAGGAAGCCTTGTGCGCCACGAGGCGCTCTGCCGTATTCCCGGCCCAGCCGGGAGGAATTGGAGGGAGGTTCCTGGGTTCGATGGCTGACCTGATGCCGAAAGGCTTATAGGGACAAGAGCATGCCAGGAAACCA
>NZ_POTZ01000353.1 GCF_003236365.1 Streptomyces sp. NTH33 | reverse complement strand
GGGCTACGAGCGCACCCACGCCAACCGGCCGGGAGTCCTGGACGCCATCGAGCAGCTGCGCGGCAGCGAACCCTGGCCCGGCTACGACACCATGAGCCCGGACGAGATCACCGCCCGGCTGCAGAACGTCCCCGCCGGCGTCGCCCGCCAGGTCCTGGAGTACGAACGGCGCCACCGCCAGCGCGACACCGTCATCTCCGCCACCGAAGCACCCACCGCCCCGTGAGCCAAACAGGCGAGCGCGCCGCCGCGGTGATGCCGACTGCGAACACCTCCCCGACCAGCTACGCCGCGCCCTGAGCACCGGCCTCGAAGACCGGCGCCGCCCACACCGTGCCAGGCTGCCCCGGCCCCTCATCGTGTCCGCAACTTCCCGAGAAGGCGCCGAGGGCTTCGTGGCACCTGCCCTCAGGCCAGTTCGGAGCGGCCGAACAGCAGCGCGTAGCCGGGTGGGAGCTGGGTGAGGATGCGGTGCAGGAGGTCCTTGCCCGCGATGTCGGCGAGGGTGCTCAGGACGGCGCCGGTGTCCCAGCGGGCGGTCTCGGGGGTTGCGCCGTCGAGGAGCAGGGCGACGGCTTCGACGAACTCGTGCGGGGTGAGCGGTTTGGTGGCCGGCAGCGGTTCGAGGAGCAGGGGTTGACACTGAGCCGGAAGCTGGTCGGCGAGTTCACTGCGTTCGGAGCCCAGCAGATGGGCGCCCAGGGCGGCCAGCACCGCCCGGGTGACCCGCTCGGCCTCCCGCGTGGTGGTGTACTCACCGCGTTCTTTGACCTGGGCCAGGAACGGTTCCCATGCGATGGCCACGGTGGCCTCCCTCATCGACGTGCGGCAGTGCGCATTCTCAGGGCCAGCCTGCCTGCGGCCGGCCGCCCCGTTCCCGGCGCCGGGCGCAGCAATCACCGGGGGCCGGGGGCGCGGACATGACCCGCCTGGCGGGGGCTCCGGCGGTCAGCTGCTGATCTGCTGGCGGCCCTCACCGGCGCTGACGGCGTTCCTGCGGGGCTTGGCCTGCTCGGCGACCGGGATCGTCAGGCGCAGCATGCCGGCGTCGTGGAGGTTGCTCGTTCCCCGGCAGCCGCTTCGCGTCGAGTTGAGATGGTGATCACCTGGTACGTGTCCCAGCGGGGGCCTGCCGTCCGGCCCTGCGGGGCGCTGTGGTCACGCCGGTCGGATGTTCTCCGCCTGCGGTCCCTTCTGGCCCTGCGTGACGTCGAACTCGACTTTCTGCCCCTCCTGCAGCTCGCGGAAGCCCTGAGCGGCAATGTTGGAGTAGTGGGCGAAGACGTCAGGTCCGCCGCCCTCCTGCTCAATGAAGCCGAATCCCTTTTCGCTGTTGAACCACTTCACGGTGCCCTTGGCCATGGCCTGCTCCTTCGAGGAAGACCGGGCTCGCACCCTGCGGGCCCGGGAGGTGATCGTCCTGGTCCGGAGAGGTGCTGAACAGCAAAAACGCCCATGATCGTGATCACGGGCGAACGGGACTTCGGAACCACGACTGCTGGATAACGACGCTACACCGCGCGGTCGGCAGCCGCCGACAACGCGGCCGTGGATCGTGCCTCTTGCCCCGGCTATCGCGTGGGAAGAGGTGTCCGCGCGGCGATCCGGCTTGCCCACCGGGGTGAGCTGCCAAAACGAGCGGTCCCTGATTTAGGAGGTCCACACCTGCGGCAGTGGTCCCGGTCCCCGCTGAAACCAACCGTGCAGCCCCCTGTGCAGCCCACCCTTGGGTGCGGCCCCCGCCAGGCCGTACAGCGTCCCCTGCGGGCCAGACAAGCCCGCCTCGCAGGGTGGCTTGCCCGGCCGTCGCGCAGAGGTTCAGCAGCTGCGCGGCTCCGCCTAGCGCTCGCGCGCCGACGGTCCGGGTCGTCGACGCCAGCTCGCCGTGCTGGAGGCGGGGCAGTGTGGTGGCGAGGCGGGTCCGCGAGCGCGGTGAGTACGTCGGCCGGCAGAAGCGGCCCAGGTCACCACGACCGTCCTACAGGTCCTCGCCCAGCGCATCACCCCAGAGGAGGCCAAAGACCTGGCAGCCCAGGAGCCCTTGGGATCGAGGAGTTCTACCAGCGCGTCGCCGAGCGCACCGGAGTGCTGCCCCGCACCCGACCTGCGGCGACGGCGACGCCACCGGCTTCCGCGAAGGGCTGACCGCGCGGGGCATCGGTGTTCTTACGGTGCTCCCGTCTCGCATCGGGCAAGGGCGGGCAAGGGAACGGCCGGGACCGGGCGGCGTGGCGTTTACGGATGGTGAAGAGCAGGTAACCCTACTTGTCGGCGCTCTACGGTTACGTAAGCGTAGGTACGTCGGAAAGGACGAGGAGGGGAGGGCCGGAATGGCAGGTGCGCTCCGGCACCTGGCGCGGCCGATGTGGCAGGCCGCCGGCCGGCTGAGCACGCCGCTGCTGCCGGACGACTTCCTTGCGGTGGTGGATCCGCTGTGGTCGGCCCGGTGGCCGGCGGGCCGGGTGGAGGCGGTTCGCGCGGAGACGGCGGACGCGACGACGCTGATGGTGCGGGCGGGGCGTGGCTGGTCGGGGTATCGGGCCGCCGGGCAGTACGTGCCACTCGGGCTGGGTATTGACGGAGTGCTGCACTGGCGGACGTACTCGATCACGACCCCACCGGACGGCTCCGGGCGCTTCGCGATCACCGTACGGGCGGTTCCGGGCGGTCGGGTGTCGTCGTACCTGGCGCATCGGGTCAGGCCCGGGAAGATCCTGCGTCTTGGCCCCGGCCAGGGGGAGTTCATCCTCCCGGACCCGCCGCCCGCGCGCCTGCTGTTCCTGACCGGCGGCATCGGCATCACTCCCGTGGCGGCCATGCTGCGCGCGCTCACACGGCGCTCGGGCCGCCGCCCGGACACCGTATTGGTGCACAGCGCGCCGGACGCCGACCGGGTGGTCTTCGGCGGCGAGCTGCGTGACATGGCCGCCCGGAAGGGCTGGCTCAGGCTGTACGAACACCACACCCGCGGGGAGGGACGGCTGGACCTTGCCCGTCTGGACGCGCTGTGCCCCGACTGGCGGGTGCGCGAGAGCTGGGCCTGCGGGCCCGAAGGGCTGCTGGCGTTCGCCGAGCGGGCCTGGAGTGACGCGGATGTCCGGGACCAGCTGCACCTGGAGCGGTTCCGGCCGCCGCCGGTGGCCGCGTCCGGCGGCGAATCCGGCGGGCGGGTGTGCTTCACCCGTAGCGGTGTCGAGGCCGAGGCCCGCCCGGCCACGTCTTTGCTGGACATCGGCGAGGCGGCAGGCGTGGTCATGCCCAGCGGCTGTCGTATGGGCATCTGCCACAGCTGCCTCAGCACGCTGTCCGCCGGCCGGGTCCGCGACCTGCGGACCGGCGAGGTGCACGGCGAGCCGGGCGATCTGATCCAGACCTGCGTGTCGGCCGCCTGCGGCCCCGTTCACATCGATCTGTAGAGACGATCTGTCACGCTTTTGGGAAGGGGAACACCTGTGGCCGCTGCGCTTGGTCTCGCGCCGTCCGAAGCCGACGCCTTCGGGCGAGAACTGGACCGTATCCGAGCCGAGGTGCTGGAAGACCTCGGCGCGGAGGACGCCCGGTACATCCGCACGCTCGTCACCGTGCACCGCACCCTGGAGGCCGGCGGCCGGGCCGCGCTGGCAGTGTCCCTGCTGCCGCCCGCCTGGCTGGCCGGGACGGCGATGCTCACCACCGCGAAGATCCTGGAAAATATGGAGCTGGGCCACAACATCCTGCACGGGCAGTGGGACTGGATGCGTGACCCGGCCATCCACTCCACCACCTGGGAGTGGGACTTCCCCACCCCGGCCGCCGCCTGGAAACACACCCACAACGACCTCCACCACACCTGGACCAACGTCGCGGGCCGCGACCGGGACCTCGGGTACGTGATCATGCGGATGAGCGAGGACCAGCCCTGGCACCCCGCGCATCTCCTCCAGCCCCTGTACGGCGGGCCGCTTCTGGCGCCGGTCTTCGAGTGGGGCATCGCGCTGTACGACCTGGAGCACGAGGCGGTCCTGCAGGGCCGCAAGTCCGTGGGTGCGTTCCTGAGCGACCTCGCCGGGGTGGCCCGCAAGGCGGCACGGCAGTTCACCAAGGACTATGTCCTCTTCCCGCTGCTGGCCGGCCCGTCGGCCGTTCCCTGCCTGCTCGGCAACCTCACCGCCAACGTGACCCGCAACATCTGGGCGCACACCGTCATCTTCTGCGGCCACTTCCCCGCCGGCGCGGAATCCTTCACCAAGGACGAGATCGAGGGCGAGTCGCGCGGCGAGTGGTACGTACGGCAGGCATACGGTTCGGCGAACATCGACGGCGGCCCTCTCCTGCACATCCTCACCGGCAATCTCAGCCACCAGATCGAGCACCATCTCTTTCCCGACCTGCCCAGCAACCGCTACGCCGAGATCGCTCCCCGAGTGCGCAAGCTGTGCGAGAAGTACGGCATCCCGTACACCACCGGCCCACTTCTGAGGCAGTACGCCTCCACCTGGGCGCGTATCTGGCGCATGGCGATCCCGTAACACCACCGCACCAGCCGGTTCGCTGACGCATAAGGATGTCCGCGTCGCCCGTAGGGTCTGTGTAGCGAACGGTGGAACTCGGTCGGTTTTCTTCAGCGTCGTCCGGTGGTGAGCCGGCCGTCGAAGGTGATGTCGAATGCCTGGAGCGCGGCCTTCCAGCGCATGGTCCAGCGCTTGCGTCCGGTGCCGGTCGGGTCCAGGCTCATGACGGCCAGGTAGACGCACTTGAGGGCGGCCTGGTCGGTGGGGAAGTGCCCCCGGGCCCGGACGGCCTTGCGGATCCGCGCGTTGATGCTCTCGATCGCGTTGGTGGTGCAGACGATCTTGCGGATCTCCACGTCGAACCGGAGGAAGGGCACGAACTCCGCCCAGGCCGCCTCCCAGAGCCGGACGATCGCCGGATACTTCCCGCCCCAGGCGTCGGTGAACTCCACGAACCGCTCCAGGGCGGCCTCCTCGGTCGGCGCGGTGTAGACGGGCCTGAGCGCCTTCGCGATCTTCTCCCAGTCCTGCCTGGCCGCGTAACGGAAGCTGTTCCTCAGCAGGTGAACGACGCAGGTCTGGACGATCGTCGCAGGCCAGACGGAGTTCACGGCGTCCGGGAGGCCGGTCAGGCCGATGCCCCTATGGATGTCAAGCCGCGAGGTTGCGGGGAACGGGCAGTGGAGCAGAGGCGATAGCGCGGTGGATCTCACGGGCGACGTACCTCTTCAGACACCGGATGACCTCCCGCTTCGTCTTGCCTTCTGCCGTGCGTCGCAGGAGGTAGGCGCGGGAGCGTTCCTCCCAGCGCAGCCGGGAGAGCACGATGCGGTAGAGGGCGGCGTTGGCCTGCCGGTTCCCGCCGCGGTTGAGTCGGCGGCGTTGGCTCTTGCCGGAGGAGCGTTCGACCGGGCTGACACCGCACAGGGCGGCGAAGGATGCCTCGTCGCGGAGACGGTCATGGTTGTCACCAACGGCTATGAGCAGGATGGCGGCGCTGTCCGGGCCGACGCCGGTGAGCTCGAGCAGCTGCGGGTTGTGCGCCCGGATGATGGCAGCGATCTTCCTGGTGAGCGTGGTGGTCTCGGCGGAGAGCTGCTTGATGCGGTGGGCCAGCAGGTGCAGGGCCTGGTGCACCGCGCTCGCCTGCGGATCCAGGGCGGCACACGCCTTGAACAGCGCCGGGTTCGAGAGGCCGGCGAGAGACTCGCGCAGCAGCGCCGGTGCACTGACCAGGAGGGCCTTGAGCTGGTTGATGGCCTGGGTGCGGTTGCGGACCGCCGAGTCCTTGACGACCTTCAGGACGCGCAGTGCCTCCACCGGTCCGTCCTTGCTCTTCGGGCTCCCGGTGGCCCGTTTGCCCAGTACGGCCCGGGCGGCGGCCTCGGCATCGACCGCGTCGGTCTTGCCCGAGCGGCGCCGGGCCGCCCGGTCGGGCCGGTTGACCTCGATGACCTCAACGCCCTCGGCGGCCAGGTGCCGGGCCAGCCCGGCGCCGTAGGAGCCGGTGCCTTCCACACCGGCCTGGCGGACGCCACCCAACGAGCCAGCCCAGCAGAGGAGTTGGTGGTATCCGGCTGCCGTGGCGGGGAACGCCTGAGTGTCCAGCAGGGCGCCGAGAACGCTGACGACAGCAGCGACGTGCACGTCCTTGTGGGTGTCCACGCCGAGTACGACCTCGGCGGGGAGGGTGGGCGGCTGTGTGGTGCCGTCGTTGTTGTGAGGCATGCTGAGGGTGGTCATGTGCCTGTCTCGATCGGTTCGCGGGCGGATGGCCGCCGCCGGACCGGTCGGGCGGTCAGGACTGTGAGGGTGCCTGTCGCGAAGGCCCCTATCGGGACACGCCCGCCGGGCCGGCGGCAGCGAGCCCCGCACGAAACCGTGACCGACAGATCGGCGCTCAGGACACCTTGGTCAGTCGCAGACCGGGTCAGGCCACGGCCCCGCGCGGAACACGATCATCCTCACAGTCACAGACCAGCATCAGGACATCGGCCGCGCCGCGATTCTTGATCTCGGTCAGGACCTGAAGCCAGTACTTTGCGCCTTCACCGCCGTCGCCGATCCACAGGCCCAGGATGTCCCGGTGCCCCTCGGCGGTGACCGCCACTGCCATGTAGACAGGCCGGTTGGCGACGTGCCCGTCCCTGACCTTCACGTTTACGCAGTCGATGAAGACGACGGGGTGTTCGCAACCATCAATAGAACTCAAGCGCTGTCCAGCGGACGGTTCTGCCATTCCGTCATGCCGGCCATCACGCTGTCGGTGATCGTGGAGATCGTGGACTTGGAGATCTCCGCGCCGTACACCTCGGCGAGATGTGCGGAGATCTCCCCATGTGTCAGCCCTTTCGCCGACAGCGACAGGACCATCTCGTCCACCCCGCCCAGACGCCGCTGACGCTTCCTGACCAGCTGCGGCTCGAACGACCCGGCCCGGTCCCGCGGCACCGCGATCTCGACCGGCCCCGACTCGGTGATCACCGTCTTGGACCGGTGCCCGTTGCGGTAGTTCTCCCGACCGCCCTCGGCCCGCTCGCCGGGCTCGTGCCCCAGATGATCAGTGAGCTCGCCCTCCAGGGCGGACTCCAGCACCCGCTTGGTCAGCTGCTGCAGCAGGCCGCCCTCCCCGGTGAGTTTCACCCCACCGGCCTGGGCCCGGGCCACCAGCTCGGCGACGAGCCCGTCATCCACGGTGCCCGTCGCACCCACAGCGGCCTCCCCGGCCTCGATGTCACTCGTCACGTCAGTCATCAACTGTCGCTTCCAGCTCGGGAGTTAGAGGGCTTCTCGAAACCGAGTGTGGGGGCTGGGTTCGTGCTGGTCAGGCATGGTGCCGGGGTGGGTGAGGTAGGTC
>NZ_POTZ01000352.1 GCF_003236365.1 Streptomyces sp. NTH33 | reverse complement strand
CCCTCTCTCCCCTCTCCCTCCCCCGACCGCCCTGGCCTCCGGCTGAACCCCCAGGTCGGAGCCATTGTCAGACCCGCCTGCGACACTCGCAGGCATGACCGACCGGTGGGCTCTGGCACCGGCCGAGGACGGTGGCGCCGAGGTCGCCCCCCTCGGCCGGGACGGGCTGCCCGCCGGTCCGGTGCGTCGGGAGCCGGACCTGGCCGAGGCGGTCCGCGGCAGACCGGACGTCACGCGGTGGGTGTGGCGGTCCACCGCCGAGGTCTATCCGCGCCTGCTCGCCGCGGGGCTGCGAGTGGAGCGGTGCTACGACATCGAGGACGCCGAGACACTCCTCCTCGGCCACGAGGGGCGGTACGGCGAACCCCGCTCGGCGGCCGCCGCCCTGGCCCGCCTGCGCGGCGGCCCCGTACCACCGGATCCACCGCAGCGGTCCGCCGAACCGGGCGCGCAGTCCACGCTCTTCGAACCCCAGGCCGTACGCCTGCCGCTGGAGGACCTGCTCGCGGTCTACGCCGAGCAGCAGCGACGGCACGAGCGAGCCGAACACCCCGACCGCATGCGCCTGCTGACCGCCGCCGAGTCGGCGGGCACGCTGGTGGCGGCCGAGATGAACCGGGCGGGCCTGCCCTGGCGCGCGGACCTGCACCGCGGGGTGCTGCACGAACTGCTCGGCGAGCGGTACGCGGGCGGCGGTGAGCCCCGGCGCCTGGCCGAGCTCGCCGACGAGGTGTCCGCCGCCTTCGGCCACCGGGTCCGGCCCGACCTGCCGGCCGACGTGATCAAGGCCTTCGCCCGGGCCGGGATCAAGGTCAGGTCCACCCGCCGCTGGGAGATCCAGTCCATCGACCACCCGGCCGTGAAGCCCCTGCTGGAGTACAAGAAGCTGTACCGGATCCGGGTCGCCCACGGCTGGTCCTGGCTGCAGGACTGGGTGCGGGAGGGGCGTTTCCGGCCGGAGTTCCTGGCCGGCGGCACGGTCACCGGCCGCTGGGTGACCCATGGCGGGGGCGCGCTGCAGATTCCCAGGGTCATCCGCCGGGCCGTCGTGGCGGACCCCGGCTGGCGGCTGGTCGTGGCCGACGCCGACCAGATGGAGCCGCGCGTGCTGGCGGCCATCTCCCGCGACCCCGGTCTGATGGAGGTGGCCGGCCGGGAGACCGACCTGTACCAGTCCGTCTCCGACCGCGCCTTCTCCGGAGACCGCGCCCAGGCGAAACTCGCCGTGCTCGGCGCGGTCTACGGCCAGACCTCCGGCGACGGCCTGAAGAACCTCGCCGCCCTCAGACGCCGCTTCCCGAAGGCGGTGGCCTACGTCGACGAGGCGGCACGGGCCGGCGAGGAGGGCAGACTCGTACGGACCTGGCTGGGCCGCACATGTCCACCGCCGGCCGGGAGGCGGGAGGACGCGGCCGAGGAGGCGGGCCTCCCCCAGGACGACCCGGCCGTACCGCCCGCGGCCGACGGCGGTACGCCCGCGGCCGACGGCTGGCTACCGGGCTACGCCTCCACCGACTCCCGTGCCCGCGGCCGCTTCGCCCGCAACTTCGTCGTCCAGGGCAGCGCCGCCGACTGGGCCCTGCTGCTGCTCGCCGCGCTGCGCCGCACCTGCCGGGACATGGCGGCCGAGCTGGTCTTCTTCCAGCACGACGAGGTGATCGTGCACTGCCCGAAGGAGGAGGCCGACACGGTCGTCGAGGCGATCCGGCAGGCCGCGGAGCTGGCGGGACGGCTGACGTTCGGCGAGACCCCGGTGCGGTTCCCGTTCACGACGGCGGTGGTGGAGTGCTACGCGGACGCCAAATGACGCCAGGTGAACCCCTCTCCCTCGGGCGGCCGGCCGTACCGTACGTTCCGAGCGGACCCGTACTCCCACGGGCCCGCCCGGCACCCTGTTCAGGCGCGCTTCCCACCGCCCGCCTTGCGCGCCCTGGCCGCCGCGCGGCGAGCCTCCTCCTGGTCCCACAGGGCCTTGAGCTCCCGGGCACGTTCGTCGAGTTCGACCGGCTCGTCCTCGTCGTCCTGCCACAGCCCCTGCTCCTTCAGCTGCCGGGTGTGGACCTCCACCGGAGGCTGCGAGTCGAAGTCGCTGGGCCGGGGACCCTCCGGGCCGTCGGGCCCGATACGGATCAGCCGCTCGACCCGCGTGACACGGAACCGGCGCCCGCCCACGCCCAGGCTGTTGCCGCGCTTCTCGTCCAGCACGTCGGCGGCCCGTGCGTACTCCGCCCGCTTCTCGTCCGACAGCCGCAGGGTGAACGGCGCCATCACCCGCAGCCAGGCGGCCAGGCCGTCACGCGCCGTCTGCGGCGTGGTGTCCGACGACCCGGGGGTGTGCGCCTTCCACTCCCCGTCCTCCCGCTCGGAGATCATGAAGACCGCCGGCAGCAGCACACCGCCCGGGAACCTCTCGAGAGCGCGCACCGCGTCCTCCCGCACCTGGGCCGGCGCTCCGGGGGCGACCCCGACGAACCGTACGAGGTCCAGCTTCAGGATGCCGTCGGACAGCCCCGTGCTGACGTACGGATCGACGACGAACCCCTCCGTCCGGGACGGCAGCCGGTACGCCTCGCCCACCTCCCCCGGGTCGGAATCGGAGGGACGGGGCGGCTCCGGTCCGCTGCGCCCCATGCGGATGAACTTCGACGCGCGCACGATCCGGAACCGCTCTCCACGGACACGGATCTCGTCGACCACCTCCCGGTCCATCCGCAGGGCCGCCGCCGTCCACGTCTTCCGCCCCTCCGCGTCACCGGCCTCCTCGGCATCCTTGGCGCGCAAACGGAAGTGCGACCCCAGGGAGTCCCTGGCCCCCTGGGGTTCAGGGTCGCCGCACCTGCCCAGCAGCTCCCAACCGCCGGCGTCGCGTTCCCGCGCGTAGAAGAACTCCGGCAGCCCCACCCCCAGCAGCTCGGGGTAGAGCTCCCGCGCCTGCCACGCTTCCTGGTCGGCAAGGGCTGCGATGGGCCCTTCGGACGCGGCGACCCGGAAACTGAGGTAGGCGGGAACTCGATCCGCGTAACCAGTCATGCACCGACTGTGCCCGACCTCGCAGCGACACCGCCGAAGAACCAGAAAACCGATCCGGCCCGCTCGGCCGAGCTCATCTCCACAGGAACAGGGACTCCAGCCGCCCTTCCCGCTCCGATCAGCCACGGTGTCCACCCGTTCGACCAGTTCGACCGGCTCGCCGAGCAGCCTCACCGGGCCCTCCACCGCCCTCCGGCATGACACGTCGCCCACACGTTCGCCGCCCCTGACCGGCCACATCGCGGACGCTCCGGGAAGCGCTCCGACCACCTTCAGCCGCCGCGACCCCCGCCACCAGGACTGAGGCACCTGAGGCAAGGGTGGCCGGGACGTCAACGGTGATGTCGGCGCACCGGGCATTTCAGCCTCCAGCGCAGGCCGACCCGCCCATCGCCGTCCGCAGCAGTCGGCTCGCCGGCAGCCCGATGACGGTTACGTACATCGCGCCGGCACCGCCATCGCCGTGAGGTGACTACAGGCGGGTGATGAAGCAACCGGTCGCTCCACCGATCGTTACGGTGATCCGTAGCCCGCGGCAGGCCGTGCACCGCTGCGTCGGCCACACCGTCGCCGGCGAATTGCAGCACCTCATGTGCGGGGCCACGCCGCACCGCGGCGAGCAGCGCCCGCCGCCCAGTCCTGAGTGCGGAGCGCGCCGCGCACGGCTCGCAGCCCGTCCTCGTCCCAGCCCTCAGCCGCGACTCCGCCGGTAGCGCGCCACCGAGGACGTACGGGTGCCGGGAACCGCTGGATTCCGCCACCCGACTCCGTGCCGGCTCCATGCCGACTCCGTGCCGACGCCGTGCTGGCTCCATGCCGACGCCGTGCCGACTCCATGCCGACGCCGTGCCGACGCCGTGCCGACGCCGGTCTCAGCCGGAATCTCCGAGACCGGGGGTGTGGCCCCGATCAGCGGTGCCGCTTGCGGCCGCTGCTGCCCGCACCGCGCCGACGCTTGCGGGCACGGCCGAGGCGGGCCGCGGGAGTTCGCAGTGCCCTCGTCGCCAGTTGCCTGAGTTCTTCCAGTCCGGCCCGGTCCGGGTGCGTGGACTCCAGCGCGGCGACAACCGCGTCCCTGGCCTCGCCGCCCTGGGCACGCAGTACCTCCTCGGCGCCATCCCGGCCACCCGCCAGCTCCACGAGCTGGAGCAGGCTCTCGGCAAGCACCAGCAGGTGCTCGGCATCAGTCATGTCCTCGGGCGACAGCAGTTCACGGTGCGCCAGCGTGGTCAGCGCGAGCGGCGCGAGCACCGGGTCGCCGCGCAGCGCCCGCAGCAGCCGCTCGCCCTCGCCGTCCGGCAACGCCGTCAGAAGCACGTCGAGCATCGCCTGCGCCCGCGTGCGGAAGGTCATGGTCCGTACTGCTTCGGTGAGTTGTCGCAGTGCGGCATCCCGCTCGCCGTGGGCCGAGATCCAGCCGGCCAGCTCCGCACGGGCGGTATCCGGGTCGTAGTCCTCGGCCAGCGCCCCCAGCAAGCCGGCCGCCGGTGCCTGGGCCAGTTCGCCGACCAGTGGCGCGTCCCGGCCGACTGCCAGCAGCCGCTGCCGTACGGCACGGGTGCCCAACTCGGTGAGACGGATCAGTTCGACCGGCCCGGAGGTCAGTTCCTCACGCCGGGCGCGGGCACGCTCCTGCGCCGCCGGATCCTCGGTCGCCCCCGCGACGCCCAGCAGCTCCGCGAGCTCCGGCGGCATGTCCGCGGGCAGTTGGTCTCCGGCGTCGGCCAGCTCGACGCCGAGGAACACCGGATCGGCCATCCCTCGGTCACGCTCGACCGCGCCCAGGTCCACCAGCGCGTCGAACACCGTGCGCAGGTCCCGGTCGGCGTGCTCGAACCACATCCGATGCCGGATGTCCGAACCGCCGTCCAACTGGAAGTGGGCCCGGTAGGCCAGGCGTACGGTGTCACGCAGCCGGGGCCAGGGCATCGGGTGCGGCAGGCTGTAGAGGGTGTTCAGCACGTCCTCCAGCACGTCCTCGTAGACATCGAAGAGCATCGACTCCGCATGCCGGCCGCCGCGTGTCCCGATCAGGGCCTGCCGCAGCTCGAAACACGCCTCGAAGGCACGCAGCCACAGCTGCAACGGGTCGGCCAGCACCGGCCGGGCCCTGGCCACCGCATACAACCGCCCCTTGGCCACCCGGACGAGCCGCGCCTTCCTCGCCCACTCCACCAACAGCCCCAGCCTCGGTAGGTCGGCCGAGGAACGCACCCCCTCGACCTTGTCACCGGTGCCCAGCACGTCCACCAGCTCGCGGGCGTCGGCCATCCGCAGCCGCCCCGCCGCCGTCACCACGCGACCGTCGTGCCCCGCCCACTCGACGAGTCCACGCAACTGCGCCACGACGGTCGACGCCTCGGCCTGTCGGCGCAGTTCGTCGTCCGGGGCCGGCACCACTGGCAGTTGCGGCTCGGCCCGGGCCACACCGGACAGCACCTGGCCGGTCATCCGTCGTTCCAGAATCTCGTCGAGAACCCGCTCGTCGTAGGTGACCTCCCCACTCTGAGCACGCTCCGCGAACAGCTGCAAGGCCGCCCCGTCCAGAACGTCCACACCCTGCTCGGCGGCGGTCATCGCCCAGAACTTCGCCAGACCCCAGCGAGTGCGGTCCGCCATCGCCTCCCGATACCGTCCCGCGGCCGCATCGACCGCTGCGAGGGAGTCCTGAAGTGCCGGGCCTCGCGGATCCGCCAACTGCGCGGCGTGCAGGTAGCGCAACAGCGCACGCAGCGTACCCGGGGCGTCGGCATGCTCCTCACCGGGAAGTTCGGTGACCTGCTCCGGCAGCCAGGACAGCAGCAACTCCTCCACATGTCGTGGCTCCCACCACCCCAGCCGACCGTCGACGGTCGCCCGGTGCCGGTAATCCAGAGCCGCCTCGGCCATGAACCCGTCCACCGGCAGACCCCGCTCCCCGGCCCATCTGGCCAGGCGGTCGACCAACAGCCCGCACGCCGCCTCGAACTCCTCCTCGGCCCCGGCTTCGAACCGCATCCGCATGAACTCGCCCTACCCGTCCGTAGCTGCCACACATTCCTTTGCCGCGCCACGCTACCGCCGGACCTCGACGCACAACTCGGGCGACGGTGAGCGGTCCGTGCACGAAGCGCGCACTCGCTGCGATCACCAGTCGGCCGCCGCCACACAGTTCGTCGAGGCAGGTCCCGCTTCGCATCACGAGTTACTACCCCTGGTAGGATTCAAGCTATGGGTGGTAGCAAGAAGTACTCAATCAGTCTCCCCGAAGACCTCGCTGAGGCTGTACGCACCCATGTGGGCCCTGGCGGCTTCTCCGCCTACGTGGCCGAGGCCCTGGAGCAGCGCGTGGCCATGGACAAGCTTCGTGAGATCGTCGCCGACTTCGAGACCGACAATGACCCGCTGTCCCGGGAAGAGATCGAAGCGGCCCGCGCCGTGCTGCGCCGCGACCAGCGTGACTCGGGCGGTGCCGCAGCCTGATGCCCGGCACGCTCCTCCTCGACAGCGAGGGCCTGTCCAAGCTCTACCTCAAGGACCGCATCGTCCTGACTCTCGTCCAGGCCGCCTCGGAAGAAGGCATCCGGGTGGCCACGACTGCCGTGACCACTCTCGAGGCGGACTACGAACGCATCCACCCCGCCCGCATCAGATGGGTGCTCTCCCGGATCGACGTCCATGACGTCACCAAGAGCGTCACCGATCAAGCCGCAGCACTGCTGCGCGGCCACCACCTCAGAGGCCACAAGTACGCCATCGACGCCGTCCTTGCAGCCGTCGCACGCTCTGCGTCAGGGCCGGTCACCGTCCTCACCTCCGACCCCGAGGACATCGCCCTGCTCTGTGGACCCGCCATCGAGGTCATCAAAGTCTGACGTGTTCAGATCGCAGGCACACCCGCTCACGCATGACGTTACGCATGCCCCGGCCGCGCACGGCGACCAGTCAACGACATGCAAAACCCCAGGTCGGCAGCTATCTGACCTGGGGTTTCCAGTGGAGCCGCTTTCGGGATTCGAACCCGAGACCTACGCATTACGAGTGCGTTGCTCTGGCCATCTGAGCTAAAGCGGCGTGCTGTCGCACCATGGTGCGATCGGCAACGTCGGTAAGTCTACACAGTTTCCGGGGGTGCTTCGTACACGCCCCCGGGCCTCCCGGGGGGCGTGGAGGTCAGCCGCAGCGCTTGCCGTTCGGCGGTGGGGTGCCGTCCAGGAGGTAGGTGTTGATCGTGGAGTCGACGCAGCCGCTGCCGCGGCCGTAGGCGGTGTGGCCGTCGCCGTCGTAGGTGAGGAGGCGGGCCGAGGAGAGCTGGCGGGAGAGGGACTGGGCCCAGCGGTAGGGGGTGGCC
>NZ_POTZ01000351.1 GCF_003236365.1 Streptomyces sp. NTH33 | reverse complement strand
GGCTTGGGCGGGTCGCCAGGCGTTCGCGGGTGACTTGTAGTCAGCTGGTCCCGTGCTGCTGCCCGAGCCCGTCCGACGTCTCGCCTCCTGGTGCGCCGTCGTGCTGCTGGTGTCCGGGGTGGTGTGGATCGGGGTCCGGCTGTGCGTGACCTTCCGGACCGCCGTCACACCCGTGCTGCTCGCCCTGCTGGGGACCGCTCTGCTGCGGCCGCTCTTTCGGCGCCTCGTGGACGCGCACGTCAACCGTTCGCTCGCCGCGGGGATCACCTGCGTGGCCGTCGTGGTGGTCGTCGGCGGGGCCGTCTACATCGTCGTGGCCGCGCTGATCGGCAGCGGGGGTCAGATCGCCGCCGCCCTCAAGCGGGCCGGACAGTCGCTCGCCACGTACTTCGGCGGAGCCGGGACCTCGCTGGGCGACCTGGCTTCCCACGGCAAGCGGCTGCTGGAGAAGTTCGGCGGCACGGCCGCCTCCAACGTGATCAGCGGGGTCAGCGTGGTCGGCGAGTGGCTCGCCATGTCCCTGCTCGCCCTGCTGCTCGTGTTCTTCTTCCTGCGCGACTCGGGCAAGGCCGTCGACAGCCTGCGCACGCTCATCCCGAGCGGAAGGGCCGACCTCGCGGAGGCCATGGCCCGGCGGGCCTTCGCGGGCGTGGAGGGCTTCATGCGCGGTACGACGCTCATCGCGCTCATCGACGCCGTCTGCATCACGACCGGCCTGCTCGTTCTGCGGGTGCCGGGCGCCGTGGGACTCGGCGCGCTGGTCTTCGTCGGCGGCTACCTCCCCTACCTGGGCGCCTTCCTCTCCGGGGCCGTCGCCGTGCTCGTCGCCCTCGCCGACCGCGGGTTCGTCATCGCGCTGTGGGCGCTCGGCGTGGTGCTCGCCGTACAGGTGCTGGAGGGGCATGTGCTGCAGCCGGTGATCCAGAGCCGGACCGTGCGGATGCACCCGGCCGTGGTACTGCTGGCGATCACCGCGGGCGCGTCGGTCGCCGGGATCGTCGGGATGCTGCTGGCGGTGCCGCTGACGGCGGCGGTGTTCGGGATCGGGCACGAGCTGCGGGAACGGTACGCGGTCCCGTCGTAGGAGCACGCCCCGAGCGTCATCGCCTTCCGTCCGGACACTCGTACAGCTCGAACCAGATGCTCTTGCCCCGGCCCCGCGGCACGACCCCCCACGCGTCCGAGAGCAGCTCGATCAGCACCAGGCCGCGCCCGGAGGAGGCCAGCTCCCCGGGCCGGCGCTTGTGCGGCAGGTCGTCGCCGGCGTCGGTGACCTCCACCCGCAGCCGCCGCCTGCCCTTCTCCCCGCCGACCTCGGCCATCAGCAGCGCGTCGGCGTCGGTGTGCACGAGCACGTTGGTGAGCAGCTCCGACAGCAGCAGCACCGCCGAGTCCACCTGTTCCTCGGCCGCCCAGTCGTGCAGCACCTCGCGCAACTGCTGCCGGGCGACCGCCACCCGCTCGGGCTCGGCCTGGGCGACCGTCAGCAGGGTGCGCCGCACCTCCGGGAGGAGGGCGGTGCCGCCCTCGCCGTGCCGGCTCAGCAGCAGTACGGCTATGTCGTCCTCGCGCCGGTCGGCCAGCGGCCCCGTGGTGTGGTGCGAGGAGGGCCCGTGCACGGCCTGGACGAGTGCGTCGGCGAGCTCCTCGGCGCCGCCCCCGTGCTGCTCCAGGACCGTACGGATCCGCTGCCAGCCGGTGTCCAGATCGTGGCCGCCGGTCTCGATCAGCCCGTCCGTGCAGATCATCATCGTCTCGCCCGGCTCCAGGGTGAACCGGGTGGTCGGGTAGTCGGTGTCCGGGTCGATGCCCAGCGGCAGCCCGCCCGCCGTCGGCCGCAGCAGCACCGTGCCGTCCGCCATGCGGATCACCGGGTCCGGGTGGCCCGCGCGAGCGATCTCCACCACCCCGCTGCGGGGGTCGACCTCGGCGTACAAGCAGGTCGCGAAGCGCAGCTCGGTGCCGTCGCCGCCGTCGCCACCGGTCATGCCGTGCAGGAAGCGGGAGGCGCGGGAGAGCACCGCGTCCGGCGGGTGCCCCTCGGAGGCGTAGGCGCGCAGGGCGATGCGCAGCTGGCCCATCAGGCCCGCGGCGCGTACGTCGTGGCCCTGGACGTCCCCCATGACCAGGGCGAAACGCCCCGACCCGGACTTCGTGCCGGACCGCGAGGTGCCGCCCGGCAGCGGAATCATGTCGTACCAGTCGCCGCCCACCTGGAGGCCGCCGCCGGTGGGGACGTAGCGGGCGGCCACGTCCATGCCCGGGACCTCGGGACCCAGGGTGGGCATCATCGAGCGCTGCAGGTTCTCGCTCAGCTCCCGCTCGGTCTCGGCGGTCCCGGCGCGGGACAGGGCCTGGGCGAGCATCCGGGCCACCGTGGTCAGCACCGAGCGCTCGTCGGGCGTGAAGGCCACCGGGTGGGTGAAGGCGGCCATCCAGGCGCCCATCGTGCGGCCCGAGGCGGTCAGCGGGAGGAAGGCCCAGGAGCGGCGGTTGAAGCGCTGGGCGAGCGGCCAGGTGAGCGGGTAGCGGGACTTGTACTGCTCCGGGGAGGACAGATAGACCGCCCGTCCGGTGCGCACCACCTCGGCGGCCGGGTAGTCCGTCTCCAGCGCCATGTGCAGGAAGGGGCCCTCGTCGCCGGGCCGCTGTCCGTGGTGGCCGACGACCGTCAGCCGGTCGCCCTCCACGCCGAAGACGGCCAGCCCGTCCGGCGAGAACCCGGGCATCGACAGGCCCGCCGCGACCCGCAGCACCTCCGCCGTGGAGCGGGCCTCGGCCAGGGCCCGCCCGGCGTCCAGCAGGAACGCCTCGCGGGAGCGCCGCCAGTCGCCGGTGACCGCGCTGCGCCCGGCCGGGGAGCCCGGTGCCGGCTCGGCGACCTCCTGCAGGGTGCCGATCAGTTCGTACGCCTTCTTCCGGGGGTCGAAGGCCGGCTTGGAGCGGCTGCGCACCACCCGGGTGATCCGGTTCCGCTCGTCCATGATCCGGATGCGTACCTCGGCGAGGGTGCCCTCGGCGACGGCGAGCTGCACGACACCCGTGATCTCGTTCCAGTCGACCGGGTGGAGGCGGGCCCGTACCTGGGCCTCCGTGAGGACGGCCTGCTCGGCGGGCAGTCCGAGCAGGCGAGCCGCCTCGGCGTCGACCGACACCGTCCCCGTGGCGGTGTCCCAGTGCCACATGCCGGTCGCGAGGGCGGCGAGTACGTCCCCCACGGCGGGCAGGGGCTCACCAGTGCGCATGGCCCCACTGTAAGAAGAGGCGATCGAGCGCTGCCACCGATGGTGTGCGGGCGCGCGGTGCCGTAGGGCCCCGCCGTGCCGCCCGCAAAAGGGTGGGGAGCCCAGGTTGGGGTGGCCGGTACGCTTGGTAGGTCCGGGCCGGGCCGTGTCCGCGCCCCGGTGATCCCCGATCCGCGAAGACTGGATGAACGACGATGCATCGGTACAGGTCCCACACCTGCGGCGAGCTCCGCGCCTCTGACGTCGGCACCGGCGTCCGGCTCAGTGGCTGGCTGCACAATCGGCGCGACCTGGGCGG
The DNA here is from genome assembly GCF_003236365.1 of Streptomyces sp. NTH33. Lineage (GTDB taxonomy): Bacteria > Actinomycetota > Actinomycetes > Streptomycetales > Streptomycetaceae > Streptomyces. Next base: position 3,844 of record NZ_POTZ01000351.1, on the reverse strand, counting down.
CATCCTCTTCATCGATCTGCGCGACCACTACGGCATCACGCAGCTCGTCGCCCGCCCCGGCACGCCCGCGTACGAGGCGCTGGACCGGCTGTCCAAGGAGACGGTGGTCCGCGTCGACGGCAAGGTTGTTTCACGTGGAACCGAGAACGTGAACCCGGAGCTGCCGACCGGCGAGGTCGAGGTCGAGGTCGGCGAGGTCGAGGTGCTCGGCGCGGCGGCCCCGCTCCCCTTCACGATCAACACCGAGGACGGGGTCAACGAGGAGCGGCGCCTGGAGTACCGCTTCCTGGACCTGCGCCGCGAGCGCATGCACCGCAACATCATGCTGCGTACGGCGGTCATCGCGGCCATGCGCCACAAGATGGCCGCGATGGGCTTCAACGAGATGGCGACGCCGATCCTGTCCGCCACCTCCCCCGAGGGCGCCCGCGACTACGTGGTCCCCTCGCGTGTGCACCCGGGCAGGTTCTACGCCCTTCCGCAGGCGCCGCAGCAGTTCAAGCAGCTGCTGATGATCTCCGGTTTCGACCGCTACTTCCAGATCGCGCCCTGCTTCCGCGACGAGGACGCGCGCGCGGACCGCTCGCCGGGCGAGTTCTACCAGCTCGACGTGGAGATGAGCTTCGTCGAGCAGGAGGACGTGTTCCAGCCGATCGAGCGGCTGATGACGGAGCTGTTCGAGGAGTTCGGCGGCGGCCGTCACGTCACCTCGCCCTTCCCGCGGATCCCGTTCCGCGAGGCGATGCTGAAGTACGGCTCCGACAAGCCGGACCTGCGTGCCCAGCTGGAGCTCGTCGACATCACCGACGTCTTCGAGGGCTCTCAGTTCAAGGCGTTCGCGGGCAAGCACGTGCGCGCGCTGCCGGTGCCGGCGGTCCAGGACCAGCCGCGCAAGTTCTTCGACCAGCTGGGTGAGTACGCGATCTCGCTGGGCGCGAAGGGCCTGGCGTGGGTGCGGGTGACCGAGGACGGCTCGCTGACCGGCCCGATCGCGAAGTTCCTGACCGAGGACGACGTCGCCGAGCTGACCAAGCGCCTGTCGCTGGCGGCCGGGCACGCGGTGTTCTTCGGCGCGGGCGAGTTCGACGAGGTCTCGAAGATCATGGGCGCGGTGCGGGTGGAGGCCGCGCGCCGGGCGGGGCACTTCGAGCAGGACGTGTTCCGCTTCTGCTGGATCGTCGACTTCCCGATGTACGAGAAGGACGAGGACGGGAAGATCGACTTCTCCCACAACCCGTTCTCGATGCCGCAGGGCGGTCTGGAGGCCCTGCAGACCCAGGACCCGCTGGACATCCTGGGCTGGCAGTACGACATCGTCTGCAACGGTGTCGAGCTGTCCTCCGGCGCCATCCGGAACCACGAGCCCGAGATCATGCTCAAGGCCTTCGAGATCGCGGGCTACGACCGCGAGACGGTGGAGGAGAAGTTCGCGGGCATGCTCCGCGCCTTCCGCTTCGGCGCCCCGCCGCACGGCGGCATCGCCCCGGGCGTCGACCGCATCGTCATGCTGCTGGCCGACGAGCCCAACATCCGCGAGACCATCGCCTTCCCGCTCAACGGCAACGCCCAGGACCTGATGATGGGGGCACCGACCGAGCTGGACGAGGCGCGGCTGAAGGAGCTGCACCTGACGGTGCGCAAGCCGCAGCCGAAGTAGTCCCGGCAGCAGCGAAGGGGCCCGGAAGCGTTCGGCGCTTCCGGGCCCCTTCTTAGCTGGGTCTTCTGCACCGGGCTCTCCGTCAGATGCTCAGCGGTCGGCGGAGGAGGTAGCCGGCAACGGGACCAAGAGTTTCGTCGTCCAAGTGGATGCAGTCCGCCCAGTCACGTTGTTCGACAGGGGCCAGCAAGGACTCGACAGTGCAGGACCATGCCTCGCACAGGGTGCGGAGGAACAGGCCGTACAGATCGCCTGACGTGCGCCACCACTGCTTCTGCCAGGTGGGAGTGGTGTGGTCGCGGGCGAACTCGTACGCGGGGTCCCGGTTGGCAGTGGCCGGGAAGACCTGGTATAGCGGTGGGGTGGTGACCCTCTGGCAGATCAGGATGCCGTTGTCGGGAAGCTGAAGCCGCTCCCCTGACAGCGGGTGGGTGAGCTCTGGCGGACGCGCCCGCCACGTAAGGGGCCAGCCGAAGGCGAGGAAGATTTCGCTGTGGCGTCCTGCCCACTCGGGCACCTCGGACAGACGAGGACAGGTCGGGGCGGCGGGCGATCTCGATGTCCCTGGCCCAGGTGAGGACCCAGCTTCGCACGGGGCTCAGAGACTGCCGCTCGACCGCTTTGGCGAAGGCGTCGTCCTTCGTGGCCTGCATCTCGTCCAGACGGCCCGGGGCGACGACGGCGAGGGCGGCTCGCAAGGCATCAGGAGTCTGCTCGGGACGGGCGATCAGCTCACGTCCTTGAGTGACGTACTCGCGTGTCGCGGCGAGGAAGACCGCCCTATGCTCGGCTTCGATCTCCGCGTCGTCCCGTTCCTCTGTGCCCAGCTCGGTGAGAAGACGTGCGGCCCTCTCGGCAGCCTCAGGGTCATCCCTCAGGAGCGCGCGCCTGCGCTCCCGCCAGCTCTCGCCGTTCACCGCTCTACCTCCAGACGTCCGCGTACCGGGTCGGCCTCTCCGTCAAGGTCTGGGGCTACTCGTCGGTAAAGACGTCTTCGGCCGTCGGGGCTGTGACGGCACGCCGCAGCCAGTGGCGCAGGATCTCGGGGTCACCACAGTCGGTGATGCGTTCCCGGATCGCTTCGGGGACGTCGATGCCGCGCACTTCCAGGATGTCCAGGACGTCCTCGGCGGCGCGTCGCGCCTCGCCCTCGGCTCGGCCCTTCTCGCGGCCCTCCTCGCGGATTTCCTCGGAGAGGGGTGACTTGTAAAAGGAGAGGTCCACGGCCACCAGTTTCCTCCACAGTTGTGCGGCTGGGTGCTTGCCCAGGCCTTGTGCCACGAGTTCGATGATCGGGTTGGCGATGCTCTGCGGGGTGTCCCGCAGAACGGTCGTCATTGATTTGAGTATGGCCCCGGCGTCCGGATGCGTGGCGTGGGTGATCACGGACAGCGTGGCGAGGGCGAGATCTTTGCGGACTTCGGCCGGGTCGATGATCACCGGCATGTTGTGCGGTCCCGCGACCAGCGGCCGCAGGGTCAGCAGGGGCCACTGGCGAGGACCGAAGGTGACCTCACGCGCGGCCCATTCCGCGGTGGCGCGGTCCTGGCAGACGACCAGCAGCATCGGCTGCAGCCGGTACTTTGTGAGCAGGTACGAGGCGTAGTACGCCCAGCTGGCGGGTTTGTTCGGGTCCTTCCTGCCCTGAGCCTCGACCGCGAGGAGCAGCGGCTCGTCGTCCTCTGCCTCCAGCCGCAGGAGGGTGTCCACGCGGCGTTCGACGGGGCTGGTCTCGGTGAGGTCGTTGGGCAGGACGGTGACCGAGGTGGGCAAGGGGAAGTCGATGCCGAGTACCTCGGACACCCCGGAGAAGAGGCCCGGATATTCCTGGAAGATGCGGTGCATCGCCTCGTGGGGCGAGCTGACCATACGGATTCCTGTGAGAGTGAGGTGGTAAGGGATGGAAGGGGCATTGCCTCTGGCACATGCCCATACGTGGTCTGCGGTGAGCGTATGAGTGCGACTCGGCCCGGCGGAGCGCAGTTGGTGATGTTCACCTGGAGGGGTGAAGGCGGCTGCGAGCCGGTCTCCAGCGGGCGCTGGGTCCTGGCCGACTCGTCAGGAGGCCGTGGGCGTCGGTTGCCGGAGTTCGCGGCAGTCCCGGCAGTTGCGCGGGTCGGGGCCGCGATAGCCGCGGTCGCAGGTGTCGCAGTTGCGGAGTGGGTGCCGGACGGGCGGGGGTGGCTC
>NZ_POTZ01000350.1 GCF_003236365.1 Streptomyces sp. NTH33 | reverse complement strand
CACTGGGGTGGGTGCGCTCGCCCTCGCTTGCGGGGCGCCTCCCCTAACCTCTCGGCTTCGCTCGAGCAGGGGGACTCCCGTCGCCCACCCGTGCCGCCCTGGGCGTCCCCCTGCTCGAAGAGCGGGGGGGCACGGCTGCCCGAAGCCGTGTCAGCCCTGTTTGGGGGCTGCTTGGCGGGCCCGGCGGAGGGTGAAGCTGTGGCCGGCCGGGTCGGAGCAGCCGCGCTCCTCGTACGGGCCGGGGCCGTCCTTCGCCTCCAGGGGGCGGCCGCCGAGTTCGACGACCCGGCGCTCGGCCGCGTCCAGGTCCTCCACCAGGAAGTCCAGGTGGACCTGGAGGGAGTTCTCGGGGCGCGGCCAGCTCGGCGGAGTCGCGTTCACGTCGCGCCGGAAGGCCAGCCGCAGTCCGTCGGCGGCCCGTATCTCCACCAGGTTGGCACTCACGTCCGTCTCCTGCGCCTGCAGCAACTCCTTGTAGAACACGGCGAGTTTCTCGGGCTCGGCGCAGTCGAGCACGACGACGCACGCGGTCACCAGTGGCATGTCTCCTCCGAAGGGTCCGGCGGCAGGGCGTGCATGCCCGCCGCGCTCATGTCCCTGATATCCGCGTCCCGCGGTTTCAGTCCGTCACCAGCCACTCACCGTCCCGCATCAGCTCCCGTCCGTCCAGTTCGTTCGCCTCGCGCCAGGCCTGCACGCGCTGGGGGCGGATCCGGAAGTACAGGTAGGGCGTGGCCAGCCGACGGGGGTCGAAGCCGGTCTTGGCGGCGAACAACTCGGCTTCTTCCTCGGTCAGTTCGGCGGGCGGCACGGTTTCGACGGTGCCCTCCACGATGACCACGTCCCGGGTCGGTCCGATACCGAGGCGGACCCTGCCGGTCTCGCGCAGGTTCCGGCCGGTGGGGCTGGCCTCGGGGGTGGCCACCAGCAGCATCCCCGCGTCCCAGAGGAACGACAGCGGCACCAGGTACGGCACCCCTCCCCCGGCGCCGGCCGTCGCCACCCAGGCGTCGACGTCGTTCTCCAGCCGGTGCAGGGTGTCCAGCTTGCGCTGCTTCGCGGAGCGTACGGCAGGCGGGGTCATCGTCGAACAGCCTCCTGGTCGTCGTCGTACCGGTCGTCGTACCGACGGCCGGAATCCCCTCAGTGTGGACCATCCGGCATCCCGGCGGGCGGAGCCGGGCAGGCTGGGTCACCATGAACGACGTGAACACCGTGAACACGATGCGTGCCGTCGGCCAGGACGTCCTCGGCGGACCCGGGGTGCTGAAGGTGATCGAGGTGGAGCGGCCCGCGCCGCGGCCCAACGAGGTGCTGGTGCGGGTGCGGGCCGCCGGGGTGAATCCCACCGACTGGAAGCACCGGGCCACCGGCGGCTTCCTGGGCGAGCCGCCGTTCGTGCTGGGCTGGGACGTCTCCGGCGTCGTCGAGGCGACCGGGATCGGCGCGTCGCTCTTCCGGCCGGGGGACGAGGTCTTCGGCATGCTGCCCTACCCGTTCGGCCACGGCTCGCACGCCGAGTACGTGACCGCCCCGGCCCGCGCCTTCGCGCTCAAGCCCGCCGGCATCGACCACGTCCAGGCGGGCGCGCTGCCGCTGGTGTCGCTGACCGCCTGGCAGGCGCTGGTGGAGCGGGCGGACCTCCGCGCGGGGCAGCGGGTGCTGATCCACGCGGCGGCCGGCGGGGTCGGCCATGTGGCGGTGCAGATCGCCAAGGCGCGCGGCGCGTACGTCATCGGCACCGCGAGCGCGGGCAAGCACGACTTCCTGCGCGGGATCGGTGTGGACGAGCCGGTCGACTACCGTGCGACCGACTTCGCCGAGGCCGTGCGGGACGTCGACGTCGTGCTGGACACCATCGGCGGCGACACCTCCCTGCGCTCGCTGCGGGTACTGCGCCCGGGCGGGCTCGTGGTGTCGATCCTGCCGGTCGGCTCCGACGACTTCTACGAGGAGGCCGGCCGGCTCGGTGTGCGGGCGCTGCGGATGCTGGTCGACGCCGACCACCACGGCATGAAGGCGATCGCGGGGCTCGTCGAGGAGGGCAGGCTGCGCGCCGAGATCGCCGGCACCTTCCCGCTGTCCGAGGCCGCCAGGGCGCACGAGCTCGGTGACACCGGCCGCACCACGGGGAAGCTGGTCCTGTTGCTGGACTGACCACAACTAGCCGCAACTGGACCACAATTGACGGCAAATCGAAGACATATGTCAACCGAACATGCTGGAATTCCCTCCTACAGGGGTAACTTGCCGTGCAGAGGCCGCTTGGAGGCGAAGTCGTCGTGGCGAACGAACCCGCGCCGCCGGCCCGGCATCTGCGTGTCCGCCGGGATCGCGGGCACACCGTGCTGGAGTTCCACGGCGAGATCGACATCGCCGCGGCGGCGCAGATCGTCCCGCACCTGGACCGGGCCACGGCCCGGTCCGGGGCCCGGATCGTGATCGACCTGAGCGGGGTCGACTTCTTCGACTGCTCCGGGCTGCGCCTGCTGTACCGGGCCCGCGGCCGGGTCCTCGGCCGGGGCGGGGAGCTGCGCCTGGTGTGCACGCACCCGCTGACCCTGCGCATCCTCAAGGTGACCGGCCTGGCCCGGCTGCTGCCCCCGCAGCCGTCCCTGGACGCGGCCCTGGAACGGCCCGAGGCGACGTCCGGCTCCCTGTGAGCCCCTGCGGCCTGCCCGCGGGCCGTGTCGCACACCGGCAGCAGCTCCACGAGGTCTTCCTGGACCGGCTTGGCCGACCAACAAAACTGTCTGGCAAGGGCTTTGGCGGGCATGCGCAGAAGGAGGAAGGAGGACCGCCGCATGACGACTTCCCTCGAGCGACCGCCCCGGCGCATGCCCGGCTGGGCGAAGGCGGTGGGCGCCCTCGTGGTGGTGCTCGCCGTGCTGTTCGCCGGGATCAGGCTGGCCGTGCTGCCCGGCATCAAGGACCTGTTCGGCACCGAGACGCACGACCGTTCCGGTCCCGCGCTGCTGAAGGCCGTCCAGGATCTCAGCCGTTACGACGCCGCCTCCGGCAACTTCCAGGTCGTGGTGGACCTGGAGAAGGACACCAAGTACCTGCCCGACGCGATCCGCGGCACCCGCACCCTGTACGTCGGCGCCGGCACCGTGGACGCCTACGTGGACCTCGGCGGGGTCGGCGACGGGGAGGTCACGGTCGACGACGACCGTACGTCGGCCACGCTGCGGCTGCCGCACGCCCAACTCGGCAAGCCGGCCCTGGACGCGGACCACTCCTACGCCGTCTCCAAGCAGCGCGGTCTGCTCGACCGCCTCGGCGACCTGTTCTCCGACAACCCGGGCAGCGAGCGCGCCGTGCAGCAACTCGCGGTCAGGCACATCGCCGAGGCGGCCAGGAGCAGCGGGCTGACCGCGCGGGCGGAGGCCAACACCACCGGCATGCTCGAAGGGCTGCTGAAGTCCCTCGGCTTCCAGGAGGTGCACATCACCTACGGGCCCTGATCAGCCGAGGACGCCGGGCAGGGCCAGCGCCCCGAGCAGGGCCGTCCCCACCAGCAGCCAGGCCACGTAGTCGCCGACGTGGCCCGACTGCAGGCGCCGCAGCGGCAGCGCCCACCCGGGGGCGCCCAGCGGCTGCGGGCGGGTGACGGCCACGGCGGCGAGTCCCACCGCCAGCAGGGTGGACAGCAGGTCCAGCAGGACTCCCGTCGCGGTCCACTCCACGGAGGAGAACACGCCCCAGGACCCGGCCTCGTCGACCGCGTGCCCCACCACGCCGGCGAAGCCGGGCACCGCGCCTACGGCGAGCGCCGCGAGGAGCAGGACCGCCGGGACCGCACGCATGGTGTGGGGGACCTTGTCCAGCCGCTGCCGGGTCTCGGGCTCCTCGCCGGAACCGGAGGTCTTGTCCTCGTCGCGCTCCCCGCCCCTGCGCTCCTCGGGCGGCGGGCCGAGTCCGAGGAAGACGCGGGCGGCGACCCGCAGCACCGCTGCCCCGGTGAGGGCGGAGACCGCGACGTACAGCACGGTGAGCGGGCCGCCGACGGCCTCCTCGGCGACCGCCTTGCCCAGGCCGGTCCCGAAGGGCGGCAGCCCGGCCAGGGCCAGCCCGCCGACCGCGAACAGGGCACCGATCAGGCGCAGTCGCCGGGCCCGGCCGTGCAGGGAGAACTCGTCGACGCTGCCGTAGCGGTCGAGCAGGACCCCGGCGCAGGCGAACAGGGCGGCCTTCACTCCGGCGTGGCCGAGGAGGTACAGCGCGGTCCCGTCGTCGGCCTCCGCCTTCAGCACGCCGATGCCGACCAGGAACAGCCCGGTGTGGCCGATGGTCGAGAAGGCGAGCAGGCGCTTGATGTGCCGCTGGTACCAGCACATGACCGCACCGACGGCACCGGTCAGCACGCCGAGCGCCACCAGGGCCCGGGTGAAGTCGGCCGCCGGGATGCCGCCGGGCCCGGAGAAGACGGTCCCGTACACCCGCCAGACGCCGTAGACGCCGAGCTCCACCATGACGCCGGACAGCAGCATGCACACGGGTGTGGGCGCCACGGCGTGCGCGTCCGGCAGCCAGAACTGGAAGGGCACGGCGGCGGCCTTGACCAGCAGACCGGTCAGGAACAGCACGAAGCCGGCGAGGGTGAGCGCGTCGGGCCCGTGCTGCCCGGCGGCCTGGTCGAGGCCGTGTCCGATCCTCGCCATGGCGAGTTCGCCGGTGCGGGCGTAGAGCAGGGCGACGCCCATGAGCATGAAGTAGGCGCCCAGGGAGTTGACCAGTGCGAAGCTCAGCCCGCCCTGCACGGCCTTGGCCTCGTCGATGCGGTAGCCGGTCAGCGCGTAGGCGGCGACGCCCATCAGCTCGAAGAACACGAACGCGTTGAACAGGTCGCCCGCGATCGCGAAGCCGCACATGCCGCCCTGGAAGAGCAGCATCAGCGCGGGGTAGGAGCCGGCGTGCCCGCGGGGCGGCTCGTCGAAGTAGTACCAGGAGTAGGCCAGCGCGGCCAGCGTGAGCAGCGAGGCGAGCGCGGCCATGCCGAGCGAGGCGCCGTCTCCGGTCACGACGATGCCGACGCTCCGGCCGTTCCTCGGGAACCAGTCGCCGACCCACTCCACCAGCGGCGGCGAGGAGTTCAGCAGCAGGACGATCGCCAGGGCGGCGGTCGCGGCGCAGACGAGGGAGCCGAAGGCCTCGGCGACCAGGCGGGGCACGTGGCGGCCGCCCACGACGAGCAGGGCGGCACCGAGCAGAGGGACGGCGGGCAGCAGCGGCAGCAGATGGCGCATCAGCCGCGCAGCTCCCTCAGCTCGTCGGGGTCGACCGTGCCGTGCCTCTTGGAGATCTGCACGGTCAGCGCGAGCAGCAGCGCGGTCACCGTGGCGCCGACCACGATGTCGGTGAGGGTGAGCGCCTGCACGACCGGGTCGACCACGGGCCGCGAGCCGGGCTCGATGTCGGAGAAGACGGGCGCGGTGCCGCCGTCGCGGTAGCCGACGGCCAGCAGCAGGACGTACGTCGCGGACTGGCACACGGCCAGGCAGCCCACGGCGTGGATCAGGTTCCGGCTGGTGGCCAGGCCGTAGCAGCCGACCAGGAGCACATAGGCGGCGACCAGGTACGGAAGGACATGCATCACGGCACTCACGGCGCTCTCACTCCCCGCTCTCCTCCGCGATCTCGACGGCCTGGTCCAGGAAGCGGGCGAGCAGCACAACAACCGCGCAGGCGACCTCCATGCCGATGGCCGCGTTCAGCAGCGGGACGGTGCCGCCGGAGGACAGCGTGTTGAAGGTGCCGTACGGCAGCAGCGTGTTGACGAGGAAGGCGGTGCCGGCCAGGACGCCGGCGAGGCCGAGGACGAGGTAGGCGCAGGCGGAGGCGGCGTCGCCCATCTCGTACGCCTCGACCGGGCGGACGCGCTCCAGGGCGGCGTAGTCGGCCCCGAGGTACAGCAGGTGCAGGGCGGTCGCGGCGACCACGCCGCCCTGGAAGCCGCCGCCGGGGCTGAGCTGTCCGTGGGCGATCACGTAGAGGCCGGTGACCAGGGCGACGGGCAGCACGATCAGCGCGTAACGGCGCACGGGCGCGGCGACCTCGAAGGGCTCGGGCCGGTCGCGGTGTTCGTCGCGGGCCTGGCGCAGCAGGACGCCACAGCCGAGGACGGCCGCGAAGAGGATCGTCATCTCGCCCATCGTGTCGAAGGCGCGCTGGTCGAAGTTGACGGAGGCGACGGAGTTGGCGGTGTACCGGGAGAGGGCCGCGCCGACGGCACGGTCGCCGTAGGGGTGGCGTGCGCCGCCGAAGACCGGAAGGCGCAGGCAGGCGGCGACGAGCAGCGCGGCGAGTCCCGCGCCGCCGAGGGCGACCAGCCACAGCCTCGTGCGCGGGTTCACCCTTCGCCGCCCTTGCCGTCCTTGCCTCCGGCGGGGCGCCGGCGGACCTTGCGCACCGAGAGCATGATCAGCAGCGGGGTCAGGACCGAGCCGACGGCGAGCTGCGACAGCCCGACGTCGGGTGCCTGCAGGACGGTGAACAGCACGGCGAGGGCGGTGCCGAGGACGGCCAGGACGAGGGCCTGGCGGGTGGGGTCGCGGTTGGCGACCGCGGCGGTCGCGGTGGCAGCCACGAACAGCAGGGCCACGACGACGGCCACGTCAGCCACGGCTCACCCCCGCGAAGCCGCGGGACAGCGCCCGGGAGGCGATGAGGTTCCCGCCGACCAGCAGCGCCCCCACGATCAGGAGTTTCACCAGGGACCGGCCGGGTCCGGCGACCGCGCACAGCACCAGGACGACGACCACGCCGACGCCGGCCGCCGCCCAGGTCGGTCCCCGGGCCCGGGGCGGGTCGTCGGCGAGTTCATCGGCGAGCAGCCGGGCGAAGACCAGGGTGCCGACCGGGCCCAGCAGGGCCATGAGCAGGGCGAGATCGACGTAGGCGGTGCGGCTGTAGCCCTGGGAGAGCAGCAGCAGACCGGGGCAGACCATGGCGGTGGACAGGTTCTGGGCGACGACCCGGCGCTTGAGCGGTCCGGTGGCGACGCCCCACAGGGTGCTGCCGAGACCCACGGCCAGGACGGCCGTCGCCGCGAGGATCCAGCCGTTCACCACCGGACCACCGCCCGCCGTCCGGCGCGCGCGGTCAGGGCCCCCACGCCCGCGGCGCAGGCGCCGACCACCCATTCCAGGGTGTAGACGGTGCTGATGAGCATCAGCCACAGCACGACGAGCGCGGCCCACCAGGCCAGGACCTCGCCCACGGCGAGGAGCGTCGTACGCGCGTTCACACGCCACCTCCGCAGACTCCGTCCTCCGCTGTGCGAGGGACCTCGGGTACACCACTTCCCGGCATCCAAGCACCGCCCCGGCCGCGGGGCGGGTGGTGGCGCGCGGGGCCGCAGCCCGGATGCCCCGTCAGCAGCAACGGAAACCGG